>CBINOO010000009.1:0-72234 GCA_966252305.1 uncultured Acidimicrobiia bacterium | reverse complement strand
TGCGCGCGGCCGCCGACGCCGGCCTTGACGTCGCCGGCGCGACAACCCCCGGCGCCCACCACCGCTACCCCCGCGCGGACCTCACGCGCCTGACGCGTGAGGTCCGCGCGCACGACGCCGTCGGCGTGCTGACGACGGCGAAGGACGCCGAACGGCTGCGGCCGTTCCGGCCGCTGCCGTTCGGCCTGCACGTGCTTGATCACACCGTGACGATCGAGCCGCTCGACCAGGGCGCCTCGTTTGCCGACTGGCTGCTGGCGCGGCGCGATGCCGCGTGCGGCACCCCACGGACGCAGAGGACGGCAGGATGAGCGCGTCACGCCGCTGGCGGCACCGCGTCGAGTACGGCCTGGTGATGGTGATGCGGGGTCTGCTCCGGGTGAGTCCGATGTCCCTGGTGCGCGCCATCGGCACGGCGCTCGGGCTCGCATTCTGGGCGCTCGACGCCGGGCATCGGCGTCTGGCATTTCGACAGTTGCAGGCCGCGTTTCCCGCGCGGTCGGCGGCCGAGTGCCGCACGATTGCCAGGCGAACGTTCGAGCACTTCGGACGGTCGCTGACCATCCTGTTGAAGTTCTCGACCATGACGCCGGAGCGGATGCGCAGGCTTGTCGTGTTTGAAGGCGAGGACCGCGCGCGTGAGGCGTTGGCGCAGGGGCGCGGCGTCATCTTCATCACGGGACATTTCGGCGCGTGGGAACTTCACGGGATCTGTCACGCCCTGATCCTGCCTCCGACGTCGGTGCTCGCGCGCCGCCTCGATAACCCGCTGTTGCACGAGTTGCTCGAGTCGGTGCGAACCGCGACAGGCAACCGGGTGATCTATCGCCACGGCGCGGTGCGTCGCGTGCTGCGGGCCCTCCAGCAGAATGAAGGCGTGGCCATTCTGATCGACCAGCACATCCAGCCGGCCGATGCGGTCACCGTGCAGTTTTTCGGACGGCCAGCGGCGACGACCTCGGCCGTCGCCGCCCTTGCGCTGCGGACCGGCGCGCCCGTCATCCCCGTCTTCGGCATACCGCTGCCCGACGGCCGCTTCCGCATGGTCTACGAACATCCGGTGGAACCGCCGGTGCAGGGCACGCCGCAGCCGATCACCGAATTCACACAGCGCTGCACGGACGTGCTGGAGATGTACGTGCGTCGCCATCCCGAGCTCTGGCTCTGGATGCATCGCCGCTGGCGTGACGATGAGAACGGTGACGCGATTGGCGGCATGTACCCCCGCAGTGCCGATGCCAACGAAACGCTTGGCGGTGACGATGAAGGAGTGCCGACATCGTGATGGCTCCCGACCAGACCACGGTGGATCGGATCGTGGTTCGCGCCCCGAACTGGCTCGGGGATGCCGTGCTGGCCCTGCCGGCGATGGGTGCCCTGCGGCGGCATTTCAAGGATGCGCACCTGACGGTCGCGGCGCCCGCCGGCGTCGCACCGATGCTGGCGATGGCGACGGAGGTGGCTCCGGATGCGCTCCTGGTGTTGTCGGGTGGTTCACGCGCGCACATTGAGCAGCTGCGCGGCGGCAAATTCGACCTGGGTGTCTTGTTCCCGAACTCGTTTCGCACCGCGTGGGACCTGTGGCGGGCGGGAGTGCCGCAGCGGTGGGGATATCCCACGTCACAGCGGGGACGGTTGCTGACACGCCGGTCCACGCGTGCTGAGGTGCCGCGCGGAACCAGGCAGCATCATGCGGACTATTACCGTGCCCTCGTGCGGGGCCTGGGGATTCCGGTGGGCGATGAGGCGCCGTCGCTGACGGTGCCCCCCGTGGCGCAGGCAGCGGCGCGCGCGCGTGTGGCATCAGCCGATCGTTCGACCGAGCGCCTGATCCTGTGCGCACCGGGTGCCGCGTATGGGCAGGCGAAACAGTGGCCGCCGGTTCGGGTGGCTGAACTCATCGCGCGGCTCACGCGCGATCGTGATGTGGATGTCGTGCTCGTTGGGGCTGCACATGATCGGGATGCCGGGATCGCGATTGATCGGTGGCTTGATCAGCACGCGCCTCTGGCGAGGCCTCGGGTGGTCAACCTGATCGGCCACACGGACCTGCCGACTCTCGCGGCGCTGGCGGCCATCAGCCGCGTGTGCATCACCAACGACTCGGGCGCCATGCACGTGGCCGCTGCCACTGGACGGCCTGTCGTGGCGCTGTTTGGTCCCACCGATGAACGAGTGACCAGTCCCCTCGGGCGTGGAGACGTGCTCAAGGCCGACGTGTTCTGTCGTCCCTGCCATTTGCGCGACTGCCCGATCGATCATCGCTGCATGAAACGCATCACGGTGGACATGGTCGCTTCCGCCGTCTCTCGGCACCTGGCGTTCTCGGGAGCGCGCTCGTGACCTCGAGACTTCGGAACTCCGGCACTCGGGCACCTCGGGACTCCGGCACTTCGGAACTTCGGCACCCCGGCACCCCGGCGATTTTTTTGGACCGCGACGGGACGATGATTCACGAGGTCGGCTACCTCAGCCGTCTGGACGACGTGCGGTGGTTCCCGTCAACTCTCGACGTCATCCGCTTGTTCAAACGTGCGGGCTACATGGTGTGTGTCATCACCAATCAGGGCGGCATCGGGCTTGGCTACTTCGATGACTCGTTCGTGCGGTCCGTGCATGCATCGATGGCCGCTGCCGTTGATGCCAGTGGGGGCCACATTGATGGGTGGTACTACTGTCCCCATCATCCTGACGCCGTGCGCGAGGAGCTGCGGGTGTCATGTGACTGTCGCAAGCCGGGCCGTGCGATGATCGACGCCGCCTGCCGCGACCATGCCATCGATCTCACGCGGTCGTGGGTGATCGGCGACAAGCACGTGGACGTCGGGGTGGCAGCGGCGATCGGCGCGCGCGGCGTGCTGGTTCGAACGGGCTTTGGCGAGACCCAACAGGCGCGGTTCGGGCAGCTCCTGCCGGAAGGTACACTCGTCGTCGCGGATCTGGCCGAGGCGGCCGCGGAAATACTGGCGCACTCATGACGGATTTTGAAGAGATCGTTGGACGATTCGCCCGGGCCCGGATTGTGGTGGCCGGCGACTTGATTGCGGACGAGTTCCTGTACGGGGAAGTGGAACGCGTCTCGCGAGAGGCGCCCGTCCTGATCCTGAAGTACGACACCACCGAGGTGGTCCCCGGCGGTGCCGGGAACGCCGCGTGCAACGTCGCATCGCTGGGAGCCCGGGTGCGGGTCGTTGGGCTCGTGGGTCGGGACGAACCAGGCCGGCGGTTGCTCGCGGCCATGCCGTCCCGCGCCAACGTGCGCGGTGTCGTGCGCGCAGCGGGGGTCGTGACGCCGGTCAAGACTCGCGTACTTGCCGGCGGGGTGCACTCGGCCAAACAACAGGTCGTCCGAATCGATCGCGTCGGGACGCCGGTCGCGGCGCGCCAGCGCCAGTCGGTCAGCAGGCGGCTCGAAGCAGCGCTGGCGATGGCCCTGCGGGATGCGGATGCCCTGATTGTGTCGGACTACGGGAGCGGGTTTTACGGTCCCGACATGGTGGCGCGCGCCGAGGCCAGGGCGGCAGGTCGCACGGCGCGCACGCGCGCCACCGCGCTGGTGCAGCCGTCATATGTCGGGCGGGTGCCGATGATTCTCGTCGACTCCCGGTACAACCTGGCCGGCTTCAAGGGCGTCACCGCGTGTACCCCGAACGAGTCGGAGGTCGAAGCGTTGCTGGGCGTAAAGATCGGCGAGGACGCCGACGCGCTTGAGAGAGCCGGGCGGGCGCTGTTGCGCAAGCTGCAGTCCCGGGCCGTGTTGATCACACGGGGCAGCCGCGGCATGGCCCTGTTTGAGCCGGGCCGTCCGACCGAACACATTCCCATCGTGGGATCCGATCAGATTGCGGACGTGACCGGGGCCGGTGATACGGTCATCGCGACGTTTACGCTTGCGCTTGCCTGTGGCGCGACATTCAGCCAGGCGGCTCACGTGGCGAATCACGCGGGCGGATTGGTCGTCATGAAACGCGGCACGGCGACGATTACGCCGCGCGAACTGCTGGCTTCGCTCGCCGGTGCGGAGGAGTGGCGGGCCTGAGGCCCGCCCCACCAATGCACGCAACCGTAGGGCGGGGCTTGGTCGTCGTGGGACGGGCCTTCAGGCCCGCCGACAATTGGAATGGCTGACATCCTCTCTGAATCCGATCTCGTTGCCCGTCTCGCCGCCGACCGTGCGGCCGGTCGCACGGTGGCGTTTGCCAACGGCGCGTTTGACCTGCTGCACGTGGGCCATGTGCGATACCTCAGGGCCGCATCAGCCGAAGCCGATCGGCTCATCGTGGCGGTCAACAGCGACGCTTCGGTCCGTGGCAACAAGGGGCCGTCCAGACCCATCGTGCCCGAGGCCGCGCGCGCGGAACTGGTCGCGGCGCTCCGCTGTGTCGACTATGTGCTGATCTTCGACGATCCGACCGTGGACCGACTGCTCCTAACGTTCCGGCCGGATGTGCACTGCAAGGGGACCGACTACACCGTCGACACCGTGCCGGAGCGGGAGACCGTTCGCGCTTATGGCGGCCGTATCGCCATCGTGGGCGATCCGAAAGATCACTCCACTCGCGACCTCATCGCAAAGCTGGCCCGCCCGTGACCGAGTCCCCTCGCACGTCGCACGTCGCACCCGCCTCCGCCGAGGCTCCGGCGGGCAGGCCTCGCACGTCGCACGTCGCACCTCGCACTGTTTTGATCGTGCGTCTGGGTTCGCTTGGCGACCTTGTGCACGTGTTGCCTGCCGTCGCATCGTTGCGTGACGCCTGGCCCGACGCGCGCATCGATTGGCTGGTGGAACCTGCGCATGCCGCGCTGCTCGAACTGGTGCCGGTGGTGTCGCGCATACGTGTGTTGAAGGGGCGGTCAGCGGCTGGATGGCTGGCCACCCGGCGTGAACTGCGCGCGGACGCGTACGATCTGGCTCTCGATTTTCAGGGACTGGTGAAGTCGGCCGCGCTCGCGTGGTTGTCCGGGGCTCGTCAAGTGGTGGGATTTGATACGCCGGCGCTGCGGGAGCCCGCCGCGCGTTGGTTCTACTCCCGTCAGTACCGCGTGGGCGAAGGTCGGCACGTGATCGAAAAGAACCTCGCGCTGGCGCAGGCGGTTGCCGGCGCCGGCTCCGCTGCCGCGACTCCCTACCGGTTTCCCTTGTTGCTGCAGCCCTCGTTCGCGGCCGATCAGGTGCGTGCTTTCGCCGGCGGGCCATTTGCGCTTCTCAACCCCGGCGCGGCATGGCCGAACAAGCGATGGACGCCCGATCGCTTCGCCGACGTGGCCCGCAGCGTGCGACTTCGGTTCGGGTGGCCCTCGGTGGTCCTGTGGGGGCCGGGCGAGCGCGATCTCGCGGCGTCGATCGTGAGCGCTTCGGGCGAAGCCGCGCTCCTCGCGCCGGAGACCACGTTCAACGACCTGCTCACGCTCGCCTCGGAGGCGCGGCTGATGGTCTCGGGGGACACGGGGCCGGTCCATCTGGCCGGCGCGGTGGGATGTCCGATCGTCGCGCTGTTCGGCCCCACGACACCGGACCGCAACGGACCGTGGGATGATCGCGACGTGTCGATTTCCCGGTATGCCGATTGCGCGTGTCACTACCAGCGGACCTGCCGGCGCGCAGGGCGTTGGTGTCTGGAGTCGATTGGCGTCGACGAGGTGATGGCCGCCATTACGCAGCGGGTGGCGGCATGAGCTGGGCGCGGGTCGCGCGGTGGCGTGTGCCGTTGGGGTTTGCGGCGTTTGCCGCGGCGTTCTGGTTTGCGGCTCCGACGCCGGCCACCCTGACGGTCGGAGCGGCCGTCGCCGCGCTTGGCCAATCGCTGCGCATCTGGGCGGCGGGCCACATCGAAAAGGGGCGCGAGGTCACACGCAGCGGACCCTATCGTCACTTGCGGCATCCGCTCTATACGGGTTCGCTCATCATGGGGCTGGGGTTCGTCATTGCCGCGGCGACGTGGACCGCCGGCCTGCTGGCGGTCGCGTATTTCGTCGTCACGTACGTGGCGGCCGTACGCAGCGAGGAAGCCACACTCGACGAACGTTTTGCCGGCGAGTACTCGGCGTATCGCGAGGGCCGGGCGACCGTGATGACCCGCCGCTTCAGCAGTCACCGGGCATTTGTCACGAACAAGGAACTGCGATCGGTCGCCGGACTCGTGCTCGCCTTTGTGCTGCTGGGGTGGGTTGGATTGCGATGACGTCGGGGCATCTCCGGGCCCTCGAGGCGGAGAGCATTCATCTCATCCGCGAGGTGGCCGCCGAGCGCGAACGTCCCCTCTTGCTGTATTCCATGGGCAAGGACTCCGCAGTGTTGCTGCATCTCGCCATTCGGGCATTCGCTCCTGCGCCGCTGCCGTTCCCCTTGCTCCATGTCGACACGACCTGGAAGTTCCGCGAGATGATCGCCTATCGCGATGAAATGGCGCGCCGGCATCAGTTGTCGCTCCGTGTCGCGACCAACCGTGAGGCCCTCGCGCGCGGCCTGTCGCCCTTCACGCACGGCTCGTCCACGTACACCGACATCATGAAGACCGAGACCTTGCGGCAGGCGCTGACCGAATACCGCTGTGACGCGGCGTTTGGCGGCGCGCGTCGTGACGAGGAAAAGTCCCGCGCAAAGGAGCGCATGGTCTCGGTGCGGGATGTGCACCATCGATGGGATCCCCGCCGGCAGCGGCCCGAGTTCTGGCGGGTGTTCAACACGGACGTGCGCCCGGGTGAATCGCTGCGTGTATTTCCGCTGTCGAACTGGACCGAGCGTGACGTGTGGGCGTACGTCCTCGCCGAGTCGATTCCTGTCGTGCCGTTGTACTTCGCGAAGGCACGGCCGGTCGTGCGACGCGACGGGTTGTTGATCGTGGTTGACGATGCGCGGCTGCCTCTCGAACCGGACGAACGACCCGAGATGCTGCGCGTCAGGTTCCGCACGCTCGGCTGTTACCCGCTCACCGGCGCCGTCACCTCGGACGCCGACACGGTGGAGGCCATCCTGGAGGAGCTCGATGCTGCGACGGTGTCCGAGCGTCACGGGCGCGCCATCGATCACGATCAGGCCGGCAGCATGGAACGCAAGAAACGAAGCGGGTATTTCTGATGTCCGATTCGTTGTTGCGTGTGCTCGCGTGCGGCAGCGTGGACGACGGCAAGAGCACGCTGCTGGGCCGGCTGCTGATTGATACGGAGAGCGTGCCCGCCGACGTGCTCGCCGAGGCCGGCGATCCCGCGCGGCTGTTTGACGGTCTGATCGCCGAGCGGGAGCAGGGCATCACGATTGATGTGGCGTATCGCTACTTCTCCACGCCTCACCGGTCGTTTGTCGTGGCGGATGCGCCTGGCCACGAGCAGTACCTGCGCAATATGGTGACCGGCGCATCGGTCTCCGACCTGGCCCTGGTGCTCGTTGACGTTCGTCACGGCGTGCGGCCCCAGACGCGTCGTCACGCCTTGATTGCCTCGCTCCTCGGCATCAGACACCTCGTGCTCGTCGTCAACAAGATGGACCTCGTCGACTATCGGGAGGACGCGTTTGCGGCCGTCGCCTCGGAGTTCCGCGCGTTCTGCGCACGCCTCGCTGCGCCGGATGTGCAGTGTGTGCCGGTGGCGGCGCTGGCCGGGGACAACGTTGTGCACCGCAGCGAGCGGATGTCGTGGTACGACGGTCCCACCGTGGCGCACGTGCTCGAGAGCGTGCAGGTTGCCACCGGACGTAATGCGGTGGATTTGCGCGTGCCGATTCAGTGTGTGGCGCGTGATGCGACCGGCATGCGCTGGTATCAGGGCACGGTCGCGTCCGGTGTGTTGCGGGTCGGCGACGAAGTCACGGTGTTGCCGTCGGGGCAACGCGCCATGGTTGCGGCGATGCGCGGCCCGGCGGGTGACGTGACGACGGCGACGGCCGATGTGCCGATCAGCGTCAGGTGTGATGGTGAGGTGGACGCGTCCCGCGGCGACCTTGTCGTGCACACGCGCAATCAACCCGCGCGCAGTCACACGGTCGAGGCGATGCTGGTGTGGCTCGGCCGTGAGCCGCTGTCGGCGGGCGACCGGCTGCGGATGAAACACCTCACGCGAACTCTTGAGGTGACCGTCCGTGCCGTTGAATACCGTTTGGACGTCGAGACCCTGCGGCGGCTGCCCGGCGGCGTCCTGCAACCGGGTGACGTCGGTCGATGCCTGATTGAGGCGGACGCTGAGTTGTGCTGGGACGCGTTTGACAAGAACCGTGTGACCGGCGCGGCCATCCTCATTGATCCCGCCACGCGCGATACCGTGGCCGCGGTGATGTTCATCGATCGCCTGCCGCCCGCCGTGCTTGACGCGGATGCAGCAGCCATCAGCGGCATTCGACCGGTGGTGGCGTGGCTGACCGGGCTCTCGGGCGCGGGCAAGTCCACAATCGCAGAGGGCGTACGCGCACAACTGACCGCCCGCGGCCTGCGCGTGGTGGTGCTCGACGGCGACCGGCTCCGCCAGGGCCTCAATCGCGACCTGGGATTTTCGGAGGCCGACCGCCGCGAGAACGTACGGCGGGTCGCCGAAGTGGCGCGCCTGTTCATGGAAGAGGGCTGCGTCGTGGTGGTGCCGGTGATTGCGCCGTTTGCCGCGGACCGTGCCGCGGCGCGCGCGATCGTCGGCGCCGATCACTTCCTCGAGGTGTATGTGGATGCGTCGCTGGACGTCTGTGAGTCGCGTGACGTGAAGGGCCTGTACCGCCGCGCGCGGGCGGGCGAACTGCCGGCGTTTACGGGGATCTCGTCGCCGTACGAAGCGCCCGCCACTCCGGACGTGGTGTTGAGGACGGGCGAGTGGACGGTCGGCGATTGTGTGGAGCGGCTGCTCCGCGCGCTGCGGTCCTCGCCGTAAATCACGACCCCGCGGGCAGGAGATCCTGCTTGTCTTGCGGGGCCGACTAGTGGAATAATCGTCGGGTTGTCGGCACGGGCGGTTAGCTCAGCGGTAGAGCACTGGCCTTACACGCCGGCTGTCACAGGTTCGAATCCTGTATCGCCCATTAGCGGGGTCGTAGTTCAGTTGGTTAGAACGCTGGCCTGTCACGCCAGAGGTCGCGAGTTCGAGTCTCGTCGGCCCCGCCACTTTCATCCGCCACATTCGCACTGATTTCTGAGCGATTCGCGCCTGAATCGCTCAACCTTCGCCGGTTCTGCGCTGCACACGATGTGCGGCGCTATGCGTCAGTTCGCGGCGATGGAGACCGCGAAATCATGCAACGGATCATGCAACCTGGCGCGTTATGCTCTCGAACGTGTCGAGCAGTGGTTGGACGGCGGTGGGAATAGGCATGGGTATCAGCGCCGGGGTTCTCGACTCGGTGTGGAAGTCTGCGCCTGTGGAAGTGTCGTGGTTCTTGTTCGCTGTTGGTCTCAGCATCGCTGTGTATGGTGCGACCCTACGCAACTCGCCCGACCTCATCCTTCGTGTCAGGGCCGGACTAGGAGTTCGCGATGAAGTCGTCCTCGTCCGAAATGTCGGCGGCACCGACGCGCTCGACATCGAAATAGGTCCAATCAGCCTGGACGATACGCCAGAAATCTTCGGCTCGGCCGCCGAATCGAGGGCTGATGGACAAGACACCGCGATCCTTCTTTGGCAACAGCCGTTCCGCGACGGACACCCACTGTCACAGGTGGCCCACCGTTCAGTTCAACTGTGGGAGTTGTGTCGGCTTCAATGCCTCGGCAAAGGGCGACGTCGCTTTCCGTTCGTGCTGGCCTATAAAAACTCCAAGATGAAGGCCCGCCGCCGGCTGTGGTACCTGACCGTGGACATGACTACCCAGCGCTTGTCGTTCGAGCCGCAGACATTCTTCGACCGCTGGGCTCGTCGCAGCTAAGCAGACCGCAGCTTTGCGACCGCCGCCGCCGCCAGTTTCTCGCGCTGGAACGGCGCGTATCGACGAGTCATCCTCGGCGTGGTGTGCCCGAGGAACTCCTGGACGTAGATCTGCCAGCCAGACGGCGTTCGACGGATACCAGTGGCGATGCGTTGGACCCTAGTTGACGGCGAGCCCCTCACGGCCCCTCCTTGAACCGGCGGGCTATTCCCCGGCGGTGTCGCTGATAAACAGACGGCGAATCGCGCTGGCGCGTCGGACGGCCTTGGCGTTCACGGCGAGTGCAGTGTGGGCGTCCATGGCCGTGGTGTAGGGATTGTTCGGTAACGAAAGCTTCGGGTCGGTGATCTTGCCTGAAACGATGCCACCGTGCCCGGCCAGTTCGACGACACAGTGACCGCTGTTGAGGTTCAGCTCGAGTACCCGGTTGACCGAAAATGTCGCGATATCGTCTACCTCATCAGGGGCCTTGCTGCGAATGACCTCCGCGTCGGCCTCGTCGATCACGACTTGTTGTGTCGTTCTCTTGAATTGCGTCAGCGCACTGCACGTGTCGCCGACTGGAGCCACCATGGCCTCCGCAGCTGGCCTGACAGCTTCGACCAGCTGTGGCATCGTGTCGATCAACTTGCTATGCAGGTCGGCTAGCCGCGCATTTTGCTTGTCGATGATCGACACGAGGTGCTCATTCATGGCCGCAGTCGCAGCGCCCTGCTGCTGGATTGTTTCAACGAGGCGATCGACGGTGTTTTGCATTTCACTCGGCTTCGTAAGCACCCGCGTCAGCGACCCGACCACAGCTTTGAACGTAACGCTGATGACCTCTTTGTACACCGTGGCCATGAGACTGATGTCTCCGACCGCTGGCGCCAAGAACGCCAACTGTTCAATGGACCCCTCACGAATCGGGCTGACGTAGCACCGAAACGCCTTCTTGTACCTGCCCCTCGGCACGAACCCGAAGGCCGAATAGTGAGCGACCGCTGTGTAGAACCTAGCAGCACCCGCAATCGATTCGCCGAGCTGGTCAGCTGCGATGACGTGTTTGTCGGCGTCCCGGCCGTCGTACGCCAGCACAAACGGTTCGATGAGCGCATCGGCTGGCGTCTGCAAGTCTATTTCCCCGACCCCTCGATGTCGTCCCAATATGCGTCCCATTCCTCGTCGGTGGCGAAATGAACGCTGGCGCTCCATGCCTTGAAACTTGCTGGCATCTTCGTCTCTGCCTCGTCATACGCCCCATCCAGTTCGGCCGACAGCAAGCCCCATAACAAGGCTGCGCTCTGTATAACCTTGAGAGCGAGCGCCGCGCTCAGGGACATGAACAACACCAAGAGCCATGGTCTCTCCAGTCCGTAAGCGACGGCGATAGCCGTCGAACCGGAGATCGTGGCTAACGCGCAACAGAACGTTCCCAGCGTACCGACCGACTCGATCACCACAAGCGCGAGGTACAGGTCGCCCTTCTGGATCGGGCTGAACCGCTTGCGCAGATGAGCTCCCCTACCGATCTCGCGAATCACTACACGGTACGCGAGTCGAAACAGAACACGCTTGCCACTACCGAAGGTCTTGCGGAGCACCCACGTCGCCAACCTCCCGGCGAGCGTGGTCAGCAATCCCCCAAACATCGCCATGACCAACAAGCCTGGAACAGTGGTGAGTAGCCATGTTCGGACGTCAACTATGTCCACGCTGAACCCCCACTCGTGCAGGAGTCGAGTTGCGACGTCGTCTCACCCGCCGTGCAGGTGAGGGTGGTCAGCGCCGCCAGCTGAGCATCCACCGTCACGCTCAGGTCGATCGCGATCAGCCCACCCAGCACCGATCCGCGCTCCACCACGTGGCCAACCACCAGACCCGGCAGTAGCTGCTCAAGCTCTGGCCACTCACGCGCCGTCGCAAAGCGCCGCACCAGCCGCGGCGCCCCGCGCAGGGAAATCGAGATGTACCGGGCGTCCGCGTACACGACCGCGCGGCCTGCGTGCGCCCCGTCCTCGCTGGCTGTCAGCGTGAACACGTGCGCGGTCACCTCGACCGGGAGAATCGGGAACTCCATTGACGTGGCTAATTGGGCCTTGATGCTCATCGACAACCACTACTTCCGGCCGCGACCCTCACGAAGTGGGTCCGTTTCCCACCACGGCTTCTTCTTGCCGGTGCTACTCTTGGCTTTTCCCGCTTTCTTTCCGGTAAGAGGACGGGACGCACGTTTCGATATGATCCGCCGGTCCGAGCGAACAGTGGTGCGCACCACGACGGCGACGACGCGGACAACTTGCGACTTCGCGCCGCCAGGCGCCGCCGAGACGACACCTGTGCCAGTCGAGTCCGCCGGCACCTTCGGCCGCCGAGGCTTCTTGGTGGCCGCTGTTTTCTTCTTCGGCTTCGTGGTCTTCGTCGCCGCCTTGGCATTTGGTTTCTTCTTTGCCATCGCCCCTGACCTCGTCTCTTTCTAGGCCGCGACCATGGCCGAGAACATCGCCAGCGCCGCCACCAGCACCAACAGGGCAATCATGGCTCTCCACGCCCACGCCAGCGCATCGTGTTTCTTCTCGACGATCTTCTCGAGCCGGGACGCCGCGTCGAACAGCGCCACCGCTTCTCCCAGCTTGAAGTTGTCCACCTCATTCCAGGCCTTGATCACGTCCTGCATTGCTGTCCGTCGCAGCGGCACCTTGTGGTTGACCTTCAGGACGCGCAGCGAGGAGACCACGAGTACTGCCAGTGCGATCAGGACGAACAGCAAGATCCCAACGAACCAGCCGAAGACGGGCGGGCTGGCTCGTTGCAGTGGGGTCCTCATGTCCTCTGGCAGCCACAAGCTGAGGCCCGCCATCAGAAGGCCGGCCACCGTCAGCAGTTGACCCGCCTTGGTTTCAGCGGCGGTGAATCGTGCGCGTTGCTCGTCAAGCGCCGCCGCGGCCGAGGTCACAAACAGATCGTGCGAACCACGAGGCGGTTCGGGAACCACGTCGACGTCCCCTGCAGCGCTCCGCACGGCCTTGAACACTCCAGCAGCTGCAGCGATGGCGAGGAGTGCGACAGCGTTCAGCATGGCCTGGTGTTGGCGCGATGGTTGGGCCAAGGCACCCCGAACACCTGCGCCGTCAGCTCGATCTGTGGAGTCGTGAACTCGGCCGTGATGATCTGGCGACGAACACTCACGATTCCGTCCCTCGTCGATGTTCAGATGGCATCGTTATCCTCATCATCCCAGGGTTCGTCTCGCGCACGCAGTGTCGCCGCCATGCGGAGGGTGACTCGTCGGAGTTCCATAACTTCCCGATTGAGTTGCTCGACACGCGAGATAAGCACGATTACGGCGATGACGGCCATGGTCGACATCAAGGCGCCAACTCCGGCCTGCTGGAAGAAGGCCGGGAGCCAGTCGGCTAACCAAAAGACCACGCCGGCGACGATGATCCAGGTTGTCGCCCGGACGAAGAATCGTCCAACTGTAAACAGGACGCTCCGGACAATGTTCGTCCACCGGTAGACGTCGGCGCTGGGGTGGTCGGCTGATAGTAGGGTCACCAAGACTGACGGAGTAAAAACCAGAAGCCACGGCCACGTGCGCTCGAAATCGCCTGAGTAGTACAGCAACCCAGCAGCGCCGAGACACAGGAAGAATTGGAATGCAGCCTGACCGGTCCCAGGGCCCTCCAGCGCTACTGGGGGTTCTCGCTCTAGCAGCGAGCGCGGTGATGCCTCTGGAGGTACCGAGTTCGGTGCTCCTGCGATCGCCACGACCACCAACGTGCAGGTTGTCGCGCCGGCGATGATAAAGAGGGCCATTGCCATCCAATGGTCGAAAATCACCACGCCAATCAACCCTACCAACGTAACCATGAACGAGCCGAAGCGTAGGCGCTGGGAGTTGGATCGAGCAGGCCGCACGGTCATCACTATCTGGACTGAAACGAGTAGCCCATTGTCAGCCGCTCCAGCTCGACCGGCGTCAACCGCTTCACGATGTTGTCGCCTAGCTTCGGCATCGCCATCACAGTGACATCAGCCCCAGGCGCAAACGCTCCGACGGGATACGACACGTAGCCAGAGTGAATCACACGCTTCGCGCCCATGCGCGTCTCAAACGTCGACGGCGTCAATGCATTGGCAACCGGCTCGATTGTCGTGTCGCCGCGGCGGACGACGATACGGTCGATATCGACAGCTCCGATCTGCTCTGGCGTGACGACCACGTTGACGACCCCGGCCATGCTGATGGTGTCCATCGACTCCAATCGTCGGGCCCTTTCTCGCGCGTCAGTCATCACGACGCCAAGTGGGCCGATGACGAACACGTTCAACTCCTCGCTCCGTTGCAGGGTTACTAGGGGTGCATCCAGCGGTTCCTTGTAGAACTTCGGCACTTTGGCTCGGACTGCTCCTTTGAACTGAGGATCAAACATTGAGGAGTCGCCCATGGCTTTGTCGGAAGCCGCCTTCGCCGCCGCCCGTATCTCCTGATTCGATATCAGCGGCGTACCCTTTGGCAGTTGAAACGCCAGCACTGCGACCGACGCCGCCAGCGCCACGGCCGATGAGACGATGGCAAACCTTTGAAAGGGCACAGGGGAGCCTCCTGAGTTTGTCGAAACCTGGTGAATCTTCTTGTACTCAGTAGATGGATTTCAAGTTACTCGGAACCGTCGGTTGAATCCAGCTGGTCCGCTATCCGGCCGCTCTGTCGCGGTCCGCCGCCAGGGCGGCACCTGCCGATCGGCGCGTGACCTGCTCCACGAACATCTCGAGCGTATCCAGTGTGCCCGGTCGGTGGCCGCCTCTGCGCCGATGGGGGATTGGCCGGAGGGTGACGAGGCCGAGTTCGACGCGCACCAGCGCGAGGTCGCCGAAGATTGGCGCCAGCTCTACGGTGGCGGCGTCTGTGACGTCGTGACCATTCACCCGGACCGCGACATTTCGAAGGCGGACGGCCCGTGGCGCCCGGTGCGGCAGCCCTGGTTCCTGCAATTCACGCCGGACATTCCGGAGCTGGTCGAGATCGGGGAGCCGATCGGGCCGCAGTCCTCAGTCGCCGAAGACGCGGATCCGTTGCGGCTCACCATGGCCGCGGCCGTGGGTGCGCTGTGCGGCGCCGGCGCGTATTGTCTGCACACCGGTGCGGGCATCCGCGGCGGCGGTGCGGCCAATCTGTGGGAGGTTCGCCACATCGAGGCCACGCTCGCTGGCCTTGTGCGCCGTGGGTGCCCTGCTGCCGGCCGACCTGCCGAACTGGGAGCGCCACAACTGGCACTGGGCTGGCCATCCGCTGAAGGTAGAGGAAGCGGAGATCGACCACTTTGATTCGGTTCTTCGCGGCGACACTGGTGCAATCGTTCGGTCATCCTGCCGATCGGGGTGCGACAGACGTTCTCCGCCGTCGCGCAGCGGGATATGACCATCACCGAGTATGACCCGATGACCCGCGCCATCATCCGGCCAGCGTGGGACATTAAGCAAGGCGAGGTCGTTGCCTTCGTCGGCTCCAGAGCCGCATCTGTTGTGCTTGCAGAGTGAAGACCTCAAAAAGTAGGAGCCTGTGCGACCATCCCTGCATGCAGAACCGACCCTTGTGGCAAGTAGTGGCGGCTGGAGCCGTGCTCGTGTTACTGGCTGGCTACGTTGCCGCCGTCTTGCCGGCGCCTGAAGGTGATATCGGGACAGGGCTTGTCGGGCTGATCGCGCTGCCAGTATCGGCGCTGCTGTCGTTGTTAGAGTGGACTTTCGAGAACGCCGACTCAACCACTGTGCTTCTGGTGTTGATCTGGCTGACCTTGGTTCGGCTGGTTCAAGAAGTCATTGCGCTCAGGTCTGTTATGAAGGTCACGCGCAGTCGACAGGCTGACGACGACCATCCGGACTGGCAGGTGTAGCCAGTGCCGGATGTCAAAAAGTCTCCGTAAACATGCAATGCGACCATGGAAGGATGCTCGTATAGCCTTTGTGGACTATGAGTTAGCCAGTATACGCGCTTGGCCTGTCAGCCAGAGGTCGCGAGTTCGAGTCTCGTCGGCCCCGCCACTTTCATCCGGTTCATCCCTAACGACGCGGTAGTCGCGTTCCCATCCACGATGACCATCGCGGCGTCGCTGCGCGGTTGAGCGACGTCGGCTCGGGATCGATGTCCGGCGCCCGGTTCCCCGGCAGGCGGGAATAGAGCAACCTGCCTGCGTGGCGGTCGAACTCCGTGATCGGTTGTGCCGACGGCGCCATGAGGGATGGCCGCGAGGTCACGTGGGTGAATCCCAGCGTGTGGCCCAGTTCATGGAACCGCAGCCATCGGCTTGCGCCGCCACGGTCGGCATCCACGTCGAGCAGAATCACGCCACCGGTCAGCACAAAGTTGCGGTATTCCCACCGCGCGTAGCCGTCGTAGCCGGACTGTCGGGCGAGCCCTTCGACCCAGAAGACGGTGATCTGATTGGACACGTTGATCGACACCGGCGCATCGGCCGGCGACGTGCGGGTGTCCTGACGTTCGAAGGACGAAATGGCTCCGCCCGTCAGCTCCACCAGTCCGGCTGACAGGTCACCCATCAGTCCCTGCACGTACCCGGCATCCTTCAGCGTGGCCGTCGGCGTCCAGGCCGTCTTGTCGAGCCCTTCGAACTGCAGCACGCGGCGTTCCACAACAACGACCGGCGGCGTCATCCAGCGCTTGGTCGCGGGCTGCCTGGCGATCTGGTTGAAGGCATCAAGGTCAAACGAGGCCGGGATGAGATCAATCTCTGCGTCGGCTCCGGGTACGCGCAGCAGCGATTCCCGAGGCACGATCGACGCGCCGGCGAATCGCACCAGCTGCTGATCCACAGGGTGTTCCGCATCCACCGTGACCCGGATCTGTCCTGACGCGTCACTCGCCGCCGCGGTGAAACCATCACCTTCCACCGTCACGCCGCTCAGCCCTCCACCCGTCAGCGCATCCAAAGCCCGGACAATGAACGACACGGCAGGCGGCGTTGGCGGAGTGGGCGGCGTTGGCGGTGCAGGGGGCGTTGGCGGAGGTGTCGGCGGCGCGGGGGGCGCAGGTTCACTCGGCGGCGCCGGTGGTGTCGGTGGTGTTGGCGGCGTCGGAGGCGCAGGCGTGGTCGGGCCGGAGTCGGACTCGTCCGGGACGACGGCCGGCGTGACTGACGGTGCGGTTGGCGACGCGTTCTGACAGGACGCCACAGCGCCGGCACTCACGAGCACAAACACGGACTTGGCCAGGAAGCGCGATGTTCTCCCCATACCGGACCTCCGGCGTGGTCTTGAGCAATTTCCAGACCATCCGGAAAAAGTGTGAAATTGCGAGCAAAATCGGCGAAACCTGTGCAGCGAGGTAAGATCTTCCAGTGCCGTTCTCAAAGTGGCCAGTGCAGGGGAATGCTGCGGTTCGCGACATTCTGACCAGGGTCCTCAGTGCCGGGCGGGTGCCACAGGCGCTGCTGCTGGCCGGCCCGGCCGGTGTCGGGAAGTTCACCACGGCGCTGGCCATTGCCCGGGCGCTCAACTGTCAGGCGGCGCAGCAGGGCATCCCGTGTGAGAGCTGCCGCTCGTGTGAACGAATTACCGCCGGTCAGTTCTCCGACGTCGTCGTGGTCTCGCGCGGCGACCTCGCGTCGATTTCGATCAAGGTGGTGCGGGAGAAGATCCTCTCGGTCATCGGGTATCGACCGTTCGAAGGCCGGCGACGGGTGTTCATCATCGACGGCGCGGACGACCTCACATGGGAAGCGCAGGATTCGCTGCTCAAGACACTCGAGGAGCCACCGCCTGCCGCCATCATCATTCTGGTGACGTCGGCGCCCGATTCGCTGCGCGCGACCGTGTTGTCGCGCTGCCGGCGGCTGCGTTTTTCAACCCTGACTGACGCGGAAGTGGCGGCGGTGCTTGTTGAGCGCTTTGACATGGATGCTGCCTCTGCCCGATCCCGCGCGTCCGTCGCCGGCGGCAGCGTGAGCCAGGCGCTGGCGATCGATGGCGGCTCGCTGGAAGATGACCGCGACGCGGCGTTTGGAGTGCTCCAGGCGGCGTCCGGCGGCGCGATCGCGCCGAAGTTGAAGGCGGCCGCCGCTTTTGTGACCCACGAAAAGAAGCGTCGCAGCCGGGAAGCCGTGGGAGCCCGCCTCGATCATCTCGCCTCTTTGTTGCGGGACCTCACCCTGGCGGCGGAGGGTCGCGCAGACGAGGCAGTGGCCAACCCCGATCTGGCGGACGCGCTGGGCGGCCTGGCGACGCACTGGGCGCCGGAGCGGCTCCTGCAGGCGTTTGCCGCGGTCGCCAGGGCACGAAACGCGCTCGACCGGAACGCCAGCCCGAAAATCGTGGCCGACTGGGTAGCCGTACAACTGTGACCGCCCCGTGGGCGCGCCCGCCTTCGGCTAGAATGGCTCGTTGTGACATCGGCCCCCTTCGCGTCTGAAAACCCTCACGCCCTCACCCTGCACCAGAAACTGACGACCCGCGCCGCCCGCACCGGTGTCGTGGGGCTCGGGTATGTCGGCTTGCCCCTCGCGGTCGAGTTCGGCAACACCGGATTCCATGTTGTTGGCATCGACCTGGACGCGCGAAAGGTGGAGGCCATCAATGCAGGTGAGTCCTACATCCAGGATGTGCCCGGCGAGTCGGTGAAACGGCTCGTGGATGGAGGACTCCTGTCGGCGACCACCGACGCGGCCGTCATTCGCGACCTCGACACCGTGAACATCTGCGTGCCGACACCGCTGCGCAAGACAAAAGACCCCGATCTGTCGTTTGTCATCGCGGCGACACGCGCCATCAAGGAACACCTCCATCCGGG
This sequence comes from uncultured Acidimicrobiia bacterium, assembly GCA_966252305.1. Classification (GTDB taxonomy): domain Bacteria; phylum Acidobacteriota; class Vicinamibacteria; order Vicinamibacterales; family SCN-69-37; genus SYFT01. The sequence continues at coordinate 53,611 of CBINOO010000009.1, read as the reverse complement.
CATGCTGGTGATCCTCGAATCGACGACGTATCCAGGCACCACCGAAGAAGTGGTCCAGAACATCCTCGAAGAGACCGGACTGAAAGCCGGCCGCGACTTCTTTCTGGCGTTTTCCCCCGAGCGGGTCGACCCGGGCAATCCGACGTGGAACACGAAAAATGTCCCGAAGGTCGTTGGCGGGCTGACGCCTGACTGTTCGGCGCTGTCGGCGACGTTGTACACCGCATCGATCGACCGGGTGGTTCAGGTCTCGTCGCCCAAAGTGGCCGAGATGGTGAAGCTCCTCGAGAACACGTTCCGCGCGATCAACATCGGCATGGTCAACGAACTTGCCTTGATGTGCGATCGACTCGGGATCAGCGTGTGGGAAGTCATCGACGCCGCGTCAACCAAACCCTTCGGTTTCATGCCCTTCTACCCCGGGCCGGGTCTCGGAGGCCACTGCATCCCGATCGATCCCTTCTATCTGTCGTGGAAGGTCAAGGAAGTGGGCTTCGAGGCGCGGTTCATCGAACTGGCCGGACAGGTCAACAGTGCGATGCCGCATCACGTGGTCGACAAAGTGGGCGATGCGCTCAACGACCTCGGCAAGGCCATCAAGGGCGCCAACGTCTTCGTGATGGGCGTGGCATACAAACGCGACATCGATGACGTTCGGGAATCGCCCGCACTGGATGTCATGGCCCTGCTGCTTCGCAAAGGGGCGAACCTCACGTACCACGATCCGTTCGTGCCGGCGATCGATGGCGAGCACTGGACCGGCGGACAGCACATGGCGTCAGTGGCGTACTCGCCGGAGGCGGTTGCCGCGGCTGATTGTGTCGTGGTGCTGACCGACCATTCCGCGTTCGACTACCCGGCGATGGTGAGCGCCGCGCGGGCCGTGGTCGATACCCGCAACGCCATCAAGTTTGCGTCTCCGAAGGTCTACAAGATCGGAGCGCCGGCGCCGCGCCCGTGAGCGACCGGCCCCTGATTGCCGTCACGGCGGGTGACCCCGCCGGCATCGGGCCCGAGATTGTCCTGGCGGCGACCAGCGACCGCCGGGTAATGGATGTCTGCCGACCGCTCGTGTACGGACCAACCTCGTCAGTCGAACTGGCGCGGTACGCCGCAGGGGTCGTTACGGCCGAGGCCGGCCGCCGCGCGTACGACGAGGTCGTGAGAGCGGTCGACGATGCGAGGGCGGGACGTGTGGCTGCGGTGGCCACCGCGCCGATCAACAAGGCCGCCTGGGCGGCCGCCGGACTCCCCTGGAAGGGCCATACGGACCTGCTTGCACATCTGTGCGGCGTGCCTGAGGCCGGGATGTTGTTCTGGTCTGAACGGCTCCGTGTCGTGCTCGCCACCGTCCACATTCCGCTGTCGGAGGTCCCGTCGGTGCTCACCCGCGAGAAGTTGGCCTCGACGATTCGCATGACGGCAAACGCCCTGCCGGCCTTTGGCATCGAGGCGCCACGGATTGCCGTCTGCGGCCTGAATCCGCACGCGGGTGAAGAGGGCCTGCTGGGCGGGGAGGAATCGGCGGTCATCGCGCCGGCGGTCGCGGACGCCTGCGAGGCCGGGCATGCCGTCTTCGGGCCATTCGCGGCCGACACCGTGTTTGTGCGCGCTGCCAATGGCGAGTTCGATGCCGTGATCGCGTGTTACCACGATCAGGGTCTCATCCCCGTGAAGCTGCTCTCGTTTGGACACTCAGTGAACGTCACCATCGGTCTGCCGATCATCCGCACATCGGTCGACCACGGCACGGCATTTGACATCGCGCGGCAGGGCACCGCCAATCCGACGTCGATGATTGAGGCCATCCTGCTGGCCGCGCGCCTCGCCGGCACTGGTGGGGTGGGCACTTGTGGGACGAGCAGTCGTGGGGCGGGGCTTTAGCCCCGCCGACAGCAGCGAGGAGGCAGTGTGATCGTTGTCATTGGAGCAGGGGTCGTCGGCCTTGCCACCGCCCTGTCGTTGCTGCACCGCGGCCGCGACGTCGTCGTGCTCGAGCGCCACCGGCGCGCAGGGCTCGAAACGTCCACGCATAACAGCGGTGTCATTCACGCCGGTCTCTACTATCCCGCCGGATCACTCAAGGCCACCCTCTGCGTGGAGGGCCGTGACCGCCTCAAGGCGTTCTGCGTGGCCCACCGGATTCCGTACTACGCCACGGGCAAGTTGATCGTCGCCACAGAGGCCTCCGAAGAGCCGGCGCTCGAGGCGGTCGCAGCGACGGCGCTGGCCTGCGGTGTGGCGGTTGAAGTGGTCGACGATGTGTTCGTGCGAGCCCGGGAGCCCCACGTGCGGGCGACCCGCGCGGTGTGGTCGCCCCTGACCGCCTGGTTGGACGCCGAGGCCTACGTTCGCGTGCTGCAGGCGGAAGTCGAGCGTCTGGGGGGGCATGTGCTGCCCGGTTCACCGGTGGTCGGGGTGGAGGCTGGACCGGTTGCACGCCGGGTGACTACCGCGCTCGAAACCATCGACGCTGACGCGGTCGTGAATGCGGCAGGACTGTTCGCCGACGACGTCTCGCGCGTCTGCGACGGTGAGGCGTTCACCATCTACCCGTGCCGTGGTGAATACGCTGAACTGACGCCGCGTGCGTCGCGACAGGTGAACGGCCTGGTCTATCCGGTGCCGCACCACAGCGGACACGGACTCGGAGTCCACCTCACGAAGACCGCTGACGGCGCCGTGTGGCTGGGGCCCACCATCAAGTACCAGGCCCGGAAGGACGACTACGAGAGCGATCGACTTCCGCTGGAGGAGTTTCTGCCGTCGACGCAGCGCCTGCTTCCGTGGGTCACGCTCAATGATCTGCGCCTGAGTGGGAGCGGTATCCGGGCCAAACTGCACCCGCCGTCCGAGAAGTTCGCGGACTTCATGATCCGGCAGGACGCGAGGCAGCCGTGGCTCTTCCACGCGGCCGGCATCGACTCGCCGGGCCTGACGTCGAGTCTGGCGATCGGCGAGCGTGTCGCGGCGCTCGTCACGGACGCACTAGGATAGGGTGTGGCAAGAACATCGCACCCGCCTTCGCCGAAGGCTTCGGCGGGTAAACCTCGCACGTCGCACGCGGTCCGTGAGGACCGCATCGTGCCGGTGGCTGACAACCGCAAGGCGGGATTCGACTATCACCTCCTGGAACAGTTCGAGGCCGGGATCGTGCTGTTGGGTACGGAGGTCAAGGCCATCCGCGAAGGCATGGTCAACCTTCGGGACAGCTACGTGCGCATTGAAGGCGGCGAGCCATGGTTGCTCAAGGTACACATCGGGCAATACAGTCACAGCGGGTGGGCGGTGCACGATCCCGAGCGCAAGCGGAAGCTGCTGCTGAATGCCAATGAACTCCGCAAGCTGATCGGCAAGACCGCCGAGAAGGGACTGACCATCGTCCCGACGAAGATGTACTTCAAGAACGGCCGGCTCAAAGTGGGTATCGCGCTGGCCCGCGGCAAACAGGCGCACGACAAGCGGGAAACCATGAAGCGGCGTGAAGCCGACCGCGAGACGCGGGCTGCAGTAAAATCCCGCATCCGGTAGTCAACGTGCAGCCACCTCCCGATTTCCCCATTTCCCCATCTCCCCATTTCCCCATCCGAAAGGGCCTCGTCCTCGCGGGTGGCTCCGGAACCCGTCTCTATCCGGCGACGCGCGCCGTGTCGAAGCAGCTGCTGCCGATCTACGACAAACCGATGATTTATTACCCGCTCAGCACGTTGATGCTGGCGGGCATTCGTGACGTCCTGATCATTTCGACACCCCGGGATACGCCCTTTTTTCAGGACCTGCTCGGCGATGGCACGCAGTGGGGGCTGCGGATCGAGTACGCGGTCCAGCCGGAACCGGGCGGACTCGCCCAGGCGTACCTCATCGGACGCGAGTTCCTGAGCGGCGCGCCCTCGGTCCTGATCCTGGGTGACAACGTGTTCTACGGCAACGACCTGCCCGACCTCCTGGCCTCCGCGGCCGCCCGAGAGGACAGCGCGACGGTGTTTGCGTACCACGTGCAGGACCCCGAGCGGTACGGGGTCGTGGCGTTTGATGCCAATGGGCGAGCGACCTCGATCGAGGAGAAGCCGGCCGACCCGAAATCCGACTTTGCCGTGACCGGCCTGTACTTCTACGATGGGCGCGCGGCTGATCTGGCAGCGGAGCTGACGCCCTCGCGTCGTGGCGAACTGGAGATCACCGACCTCAACCGCCGCTATCTTGAGATGGGGGCGCTGCACGTCGAAGTCATGGGGCGCGGGATGGCCTGGCTCGATACCGGCACACACGCGTCGCTGCTTGAAGCCGGCCAGTTCATCGAGATCATCGAGCGGCGGCAGGGACTCAAGATCGCCTGCCCGGAAGAAATCGCCTTCCGCAAGGGCTGGATCGACGCTGCGCAGCTCGAGCGGCTGGCTGCGCCTTTCGGGCCACACAACGAGTACGGACGCTACCTTCGCGACCTGCTCGTCGGATAATGAACGCATGAAATCGGTCCGCTGGTATCTGCTGGGGGCGGCGCTCGGCATCGTGGCGCTGGGCGCGTGGTGGACGGCTCAGGACGACCCGCGTGTGGTCCTGGATCTCGTCGAGGAACTCCCGCGAGCCGTGCAGCAGCGTCCCTCACCCGAGGCGTTCCGCGTGGAGGACATTTCACTGGCCGGCGTCTCGCGCAGGGCCATCTACGTGGCAGAACAGTCCCGTCTGGTTTACGCGATCACGGTTCCAGACGGGGGATGGCTTCGGGTGGCGCTCGGCGTGCGGGAAGAGGTCTGGAACCGCGAAGGGAACGGCGTGTTGTTCATGGCCGGTGTCAGTCACGCCGGCAAATACGAAGAACTGGTCAGCGTGATCGTCAATCCGTACGCGAACCCCAGCGACCGCCAGTGGCTGCCGGTGTTGCTGGATCTGTCGCCGTGGGCCGGCGAATCGGTCGAGATCGTGCTGAATACCCGCGTCGCACATCCCGAAGCGAGCGCCGCCAATCACCTTGCGCTCTGGGGCGCGCCGGCTATCGTCACGCGCTGACGATGCGGGTGCTGGTGTTTGGCGCGGCCGGGCAGCTGGGGGCGACGACGGTGCGCCTCTGGCGGGCCATGGGCCATGTGGTGGTGGCCATCACCCGCGGCGAGGTTGACGTGACATCGCCGGTGGCCGTGGCGGCTGCGGTTGATGCCGCGGCGCCCGATGCAGTGATCAATTGCACCGCGTACAACCGGGTGGATGAGGCTGAACTCGATCCGGGTGAGGCGCTGGCCGTCAATACATGGGCGGTCAAGGCGATGAGCGCGGCCCTTCGCGGCCGCGATTCCGTGTTCGTGCACTACAGCACTGATTTTGTGTTCGACGGGGCGACCGACCGGCCGTACGTCGAAACCGACGCGCCAAACCCGCAGAGCGCGTACGGCATGTCGAAGCTGCTGGGCGAGTGGCTGGCGGCCGAGGTGCCGCGTCACTATGTCCTGCGCGTCGAGAGCCTGTTCGGCGGGCAGGCCGCACGCAGTTCCCTTGACACCATGCTGCGGCACATGCGGTCGGGCGTGGCCGTGTCGGCGTTTTCCGACCGTGTCGTTTCGCCCAGTTATGTGGCCGACGTTGCCCTCGCCACGGTCGAATTGGTCACCCGTCCGGCCCCGTTCGGGCTCTATCACTGTGTCAACTCGGGTCTGGCCACCTGGCTCGACGTGGCCCGGTACGTTCGCGATGCCGCCGGCCTGACCGGGGCCGAGATCCGAGCCGTGCCGTCCGCATCGGTCAACCTGCGGGCCCGGCGGCCGCAGTTTGCCGCGCTCTCCAACGCCAAGCTCGGTTCCCTGGGCATCACGATGCCGACGTGGCAGGACGCCGTCGCGCGGTATCTCGCCAGCACCTAGCACCAAGCACCAAGCACCTCGCACTTCGCACTTCGCACTAGAATTGTTTCTTCATGCCCGTCCCTCTTCTTGACCTCCAGGGGCAGTACGCCCCGCTTCGCGAGCAAATCCTCGAAGCCATTACCCGCGTGTGTGACAGTCAGCGATTCATTCTCGGTCCGGAGACGGAGGCGTTTGAACGTGAGGTCGCCGCCGCGATCGGAGTGACTGACGCCATCGGTGTGTCGTCAGGCACGGATGCACTGCTGGTGGCGATGATGGCGCTCGGCATCGGGCCGGGCGACGAGGTCATCACGTCCACGTATTCGTTTTTTGCCACCGCCGGCTGTATCGTGCGTCTCGGTGCCAGGCCGGTGCTGGTCGATATCGATCCAGTGACGTACAACCTGAATCCATCTGCGGTGCAGGCGGTGATGACACCGCGGACCAAAGCAATCGTGCCCGTGCACCTGTATGGGCAATGTGCCGACATGGACGAGCTCATGGCGATTGCGGCCAGGTCGGGCGTCCCGGTTGTGGAGGATGCGTGCCAGTCGATCGGCGCGGAATACAACGGGCGTCAGGCCGGGGCCATCGGCACCGTCGGGTGTTTCTCGTTTTTCCCGTCGAAGAACCTGGGGGCGTTTGGCGACGCGGGTCTGGTGACGACCAACGATCCCGACCTGGCAAGACGTATCCGTATTTTGAGGACGCACGGCGGCGAGCGCAGGTACTACCATTCGCACGTTGGAGGGAACTTCCGGATCGACGAACTGCAGTCGGCCGTGTTGCGCATCAAGCTGCCGCATCTGGCGGCGTGGACGCGGGCGCGTCAGGAGAATGCGGCGCGCTACAGGCAGCTTTTCGCGAGCACGGGGCTCCGCGACGTCTCGCTGCCGGCCGAGATCGGCGACCGCTCGCACATCTACAACCAGTTCATCGTGCGGGTGCCGGAGCGCGATCGCGTGAAGGCGCACCTGCAGCAGGCAGGCATCGGCTGCGAGGTGTACTACCCGGTGCCGTTCCACCTGCAGGAGTGTTTCAGCGGACTGGGATACCGCCCCGGCGATTTTCCTGAGGCCGAGCGAGCGGCCAACTCAACATTGGCGCTGCCGATTTATGGCGAGTTGACGGCAGCGCAGCAGGCGGAAGTGGCCTCGGCGCTTGCGGAGGCCCTCGCTAGCGCGTGACGCCGTACCGTTCCAGATCCGCGTCCACCATCATCGTCACGAGACCGGGGAAGTCGACGCTGGGCGACCAGCCGAGCCGCGCCTTGGCCTTGGAACAGTCGCCGATGAGGTGATCGACTTCTGCCGGGCGCAGGAAGGCCGGATCGATGACCACGTGCCGCTGCCAGTCCAGACCCGCGTGTGCGAAGGCGATTTCGACCAGCTCCCGGACTGAGTGGCTCTCGCCCGTGGCAATGACGTAGTCGTCGGCCTCGTCCTGCTGCAACATCATCCACATCGCGCGGACGTAGTCGCCGGCGAAGCCCCAGTCGCGTTGCGCATCCAGATTGCCCAGGCGCAGCTCCTGGGTCAGGCCGGCCTTGATCTTCGCGACACCGTCGGTCACCTTGCGCGTCACGAATTCGAGCCCGCGCCGGGGTGATTCGTGATTGAACAGAATCCCGGAGACCGCAAACAGGTCGTAACTCTCGCGGTAGTTGACCGTGATGTAGTGCGCGAAGACCTTTGAAACCCCGTACGGGCTTCGCGGATAAAACGGCGTGAGCTCGGTCTGCGGGATCTCGCGGACCTTGCCGTACATCTCGGATGACGAGGCCTGGTAGACGCGAATCTTCGGGTCCACGACCCGAACCGCCTCGAGGACGCGCGTGACCCCCTGCGAATTGAACTCGCCCGTCAGCATCGGCTGATCCCACGACGCGGGCACGAAGGACATCGCCGCCAGGTTGTACAACTCGTGCGGCTGCGATCGCTCGAGCGCGCGAATCAGCGAGAGCTGATCGAGCAGATCCCCGGGGATCAAGGTGATGCGATCGAGCAGGTGCTGAATGCGCCAGTAGTTGGCCGCGGACAGGCGTCGGGTCAGGCCAAAGACTTCGTAGCCTTCGTCAAGCAGCAGTTCCGCGAGATAGGAGCCATCCTGACCAGTGATACCGGTAATGAGCGCGCGGCGGACCGACATTCCGCTGCCTACGATAACACGCTCACCCGGAGGCAGTCAGCCGCGGCCATGTCGGGTGTGGTCATCGCGTACAATGCAGCCCGTGACCGCGCCACCCATTCCCTTCAATCGAACAAGGATGGCCGGCAGGGAGATCGAGTACATCCGGCAGGCCGTCGAGGCGGCGCATCTGTCGGGAGATGGCGGGTTCACGCGGCGGTGCCACGCCATCCTGGAAGAACTGCTCCCGCGCGCGAGGGTGCTGCTCACCACCTCCTGCACGCACGCACTCGAGATGGCGGCGCTGTTGCTCAACATCGCGCCTGGCGACGAAGTCATCCTGCCGTCGTTCACGTTTGTCTCCACCGCCAACGCGTTTGTCCTGCGCGGAGCGCGGCCGGTGTTCAGTGACATCCGCTCCGACACGCTCAATCTCGACGAGACGAAGCTCGACGCGCTGGTGACGCCGCGCACACGGGCCATCGTGGCGGTGCACTATGCGGGAGTCGCGTGTGACATGGACGCGCTTCAAGCGGTGGCCGGCCGGCATGGCATCCCGATCATCGAAGACAACGCGCACGGCTTGTTCGGCGCATTCAAGGGGCGTCCCCTTGGCACGTTCGGTCAGATGGCGACACTCAGCTTTCACGAGACGAAGAACATCACCTGCGGCGAAGGGGGAGCCATCGTGCTCAACGACCCCGCCCTGCGGGATCGTGCCGAAGTGATTCGTGAAAAGGGGACCGACCGCAGCCGGTTCTTCCGAGGGGCCGTCGACAAGTACAGCTGGGTCGATGTCGGTTCAAGTTATCTGCCGTCGGACATGCTGGCCGCGTTTCTGTGCGCCCAACTGGAAGTCTGGCAGGACATCCAGGCGCGGCGGCGCGATCTGTGGACGACCTATGCCGACGGCCTGCGCGACTGGGCCGGACAGCACGGCGTGCGACTTCCGGTGATTCCCGAGTGGTGCACGCAGTCGTTTCACCTGTTCTATCTGTTGATGCCGGATGCTGAGACGAGAGAACGCTTTCTCGCGCACATGCGCGCACAGCAGATCACGGCGATCTTTCACTATCTGCCGCTGCACCTGTCAACAATGGGGCAGCAATGGGGCGGCGCGCGTGGGGACTGTCCGGTGACCGAGCGCGTCAGCGAAACGCTGGTCCGGCTCCCGTTGTCGCCGGGCCTGAGCGACGACGACCAGTTGCGCGTGCTGGACGCCGTCCGGTCTTTCCAATGACGAGCGTTCCGCACGTGCGACCGTCGGGGCACCTGGCAGCTGGCGGCCCGTCCGGTGACGAGGTGGTCCTGTCCGCGGTCATTCCCGTGTACCAGGCGGAGCAAGTGCTCCCGGAGTTGCTGGCACGACTGTCGTCGGCGCTTGCAGCAATCGACCCGGCATACGAAATCATCCTGGTGGACGATCGAAGCCTGGATCGATCGTGGGAGGTCATTCTGGAGCTGCTGCCGGCGTATCCGCGCCTGACGGCGATCCGGCTCAGTCGGAACTTTGGCCAGCACCACGCCATCACCGCCGGAATGGACGTCGCTCGGGGCCACTGGACGGTCATCATGGACTGCGACCTTCAGGACCAGCCTGAAGCCATCGCCGCGCTCTACGCGAAAGCCCGGGAGGGCTTCGACATCGTGCTCGCCCGCAGGGTCGGCCGCCAGGATCCCTGGATGAAGCGGACGTGGTCCGCCCTGTATCACGCCGTATTCCGGGCCTGCTCCGGCTATTCCCTCGACCGGTCCGTCGGCGCGTTCCGGATCATGCATCGCAAAGTCGTTGACAGTTTCTGCCGGATGCGCGAGGCGCATCGACTCTTCGGCGGACTGGTGCAGTGGGTGGGGTTTTCGACGTCGTCGGTCGAGGTGCAGCACGCGGCCAGGGCGCAGGGCCGATCCAGTTATCGCGTGTGGACCGGCATTCAGGTGACGCTCGACGGTGTGATTTCGTTTTCCAACCGGCCGCTGTATTTCTCGGTCATCGTCGGCGCGGTCATCGCGGCGTTGTCCGGCGCCTGGGGACTGTTCATCATCATCTACTTTGCCCTGACGCGGACGACCGCACAGGGATGGCCCAGCCTGATGGCGGTGACGGCGTTCATGGGCGGGCTGGTGCTGTTCAACCTCGGTGTGATTGGCCTGTATCTGGGACGCGTCTACGAGCAGGTCAAGGGCCGTCCGCTGTATGTCGTTGATCAGGTCGCGACGGGACGTGCGGCGGCACGCCCGGTGGACGGTCCTGCGGAGCCCCGCCCGTGAGCAGGTCGCCGCGGCCACAGTCCACCGCAACGGCCCCGTTGCCCACGCCGCCGCGCCTGCGCAGCGACGGTCGCCTCACGGTGGTCCTGCTGCAGTCGAACTACCTGCCGTGGAAGGGGTACTTCGATCTCATCGCCGGGGCGGACCTCTGCGTGTTTCATGATGACGTGCAGTACACGAAGCAGGACTGGCGCAACCGCAATCGCATCAAGACGCCTCGAGGCACCGAGTGGCTGACGATTCCCTGTGGGACTGACGAACGGCGGACCATCGCCGAGGTGACGTTGACCGACCCGGCCTGGCAGGCGACGCACTGGAAACGCATCTGCGCCAGTTATGACGCGGCGCCATGGTTTTCGACCTGTGCGGCGTTCCTGGAGGACTGTTACCTCCGGCAGCGGTGGTCGAGTCTGTCCGAACTGAATCAGCACCTGATTCGGCACATCAGTCAGGAAGTGTTGGGCCTGCCGACGGCGTTCGACGACACTCGACGGTACGGGCTGACGGCACGCAAGGCCGCGAGGGTTCTGGAACTCCTCGAGAAGGTCGGCGCCACGGACTATCTCTCGGGCCCGGCCGCGCAGGATTACCTCCGCGAAGAGGACTTCCTGGCCCGGGGCATTACCGTGCGATGGATGGACTATTCCGGCTATCGGGAATACGAGCAGCTGTACCCACCGTTCGAGCACGGAGTCAGCATCATTGACCTGCTGGCTCACGTCGGCCCGTCCGCGGTGGACTATCTCAAGAACGGGGCGTCATGAGTTCAGTGGGCCAGTCCCTTGCCGTTCTGGTCATGGCGGTCGGCAGCCCGCTCGGCCAGAGCATCTACAAGGCGTTGAGAATCAGCGGCCTGCCCCTGCGGCTCTTTCGCGCGGATATCAGCGACGCCGCGGCGGGTTTCCACATTGACGATGCCGCAACCAACCTCGTCCTGCCGCCGGTTGCCGACGAGCGTTACGCGACCGCCCTGCGCGCGTGTATTCGCACCCACGGGATTCAGGCGGTGTTTCCCGTCATCACCCCGGAACACACGTTCTTCGAACGCGAACGCGAGGCATTCGAGTCCGAAGGTGTCCGCATCGTCTCACCGTCGGCGGGTGTCTACCAGCTCTGCAATGACAAGTGGCGTTCGATGATGCGGCTCAAGGAGCGCGGCATTCTGGCGCCCGACACCTGGTTGTGCGAGGGCCCCAGGCAAGCCGGGTTCGCGGGGATGACATTTCCGGTGATCGTGAAGCCGCGGTTTGGCGCATCCAGCGCCAACGTCTTCCTCGTGAAGACCCTGTCGGAATTGAACGGTCTCCTCGCGGCGTTTCCGCAGTACGAATTCGTGGCGCAGCAGTATCTGTCGTCCGAGGCCGAGTACACCGTCGGCGTGTACCTGTCGCGGGATGGCAGCTACCGGGACACCTGTGTCATCCGGCGCGAACTCAAGTTCGGATTGTCCTACCGGGGGCAGGTCATCCGTGACGAGCACATCAGCGCGTACTGCGTGGAGGTGTGCCAGGCTCTCGGCCTCCATCACTCCGGCAACGTCCAGCTCCGGATGCTCGACGGACGCCCGTGCGCGTTCGAGGTGAATCCGCGGCTGTCGAGCACGACGTCGGTGCGGGCGCACTTCGGATTCAACGAACCGGAGATGATCCTCCGGGAGGAATTCGACATGCCGCCCTCGTCGGTGCGCCCCCGGACCACCGGAAGGTTCGTGAGATACTGGCAAGAAAGTTACCTGCCTGACGCATGAAACTCGGCGCCTTCTCGGATCTCCACAGCAATCGCTACGCGCTCGAGGCGATGTTGGCGGCAGGCGCCGACGTGGAGCAGTGGATCAGTCTGGGCGACTGTGTCGGGCTGCTCCCTGCCGTCAATGCCGTCGTTGACCGGATCCGGCTCAGTCGGATGCGGGCCCTGAAGGGGAATCACGAAGAGGCGCTCATCACCGGGGCTGCGTTGCCTCACAGCGTCAGCGGTACCGACGCCCTGGCGCGGCAGCGGGCGACGATCTCGGCCGACAACCGGGAGTTTGTCGCGGGCCTGCCCGGGACGGCGCAGTTCGAATGCGGCGGACGCAGCGTCCGCGCGGTGCACGCCCTTGACGACGCTGCCGGCAGGGACGCCAAGTACCGGCTCGATCTGGCGCAACTCGCTGACCAGTTCCACGGTGCCGACATCGTGCTGTTTGGCGACACACACCTGCCGCTGCTGTGTCACTGCCGCGACTTCCTGCTGGTGAATCCAGGCTCCTGCGGGTTTCCCATTGATGTGACCCGACGCGGGAGCTTCGCCGTGATCGACACCGACGACTTGTCCTGCGAGCTCCGGAGGGTCGACTATGACACCGGACCGTTGCTCGACGACCTCGAGGCATCCGGGTATGACCCGCGTCTCCGCGAGTTCGTGCGCACCGGCGTGTGGGGACACTGATGTACATCGTCGGAGCCAGCACTCTCGGTCGCATCGTGCTGGATGTCGTGCGCGACCTGGACTGGGCCGTGGATGGCTTCATCGACGACACGATGCCCGGCGGTGTTGTCGGTGGCATCCCGGTCGTGGGCGGCCTTCCGTGGTTGTGTGACCATGCGGCCGGTCGCGAGACGAGCGTTCAGGCGTTTGTCGCGATTGGCACCAACGGACCGAGACTGGACGTGGTTCGACGATTAGCAGCCGCCGGCGTCACGTTGCCGAACCTGATTCATCCGCGCGCGTACGTCGCGCGGAGCGCCACTATCGGTCGCGCGAATTTGGTCGCGCCGTTTGCGTACATCGGCAGCGGTGTGGTCCTTGGCGATGCCAACCTGCTGCTGACGGGTTCCAGCGTCCATCATGACAACATCGTCGGTGACGGCAACTTCCTGGCGCCCAACGTGACGGTTGCCGGACGCACCCGCATCGCACACCGGTGCAAGTTCGGCAGCAACAGCGCGGTCGGAGCCGACCTGGACCTGACCGACGGCTTCACGTGCGAGCCCGCGTCGGTGGTCGGGGAGTCTCGATGACCCCCGAGGACATGCGTGCCATCGTGCGTGCCTACTCCGATCGGTACGCGCGGTTCGGGGTCTCTCCCGAGACGCTCGGATGGGGCAGGAAAGACCGGCGGCGTCTCCGCTTCGAAGTGCTGTGTTCGCTCTGGGCCTTCGACGGGGCGTCGGTCCTGGACTTCGGATGTGGATTCGGCGACCTCTGCGGCTTCCTCATGGAGACTCGCACCGGCGTCCAGTACCTGGGCGTTGACATCAATCCCGATCTGGTGGACGCGGCCCGGCGCCTCCAGCCGTCCGGCCGTTTCGATGTCGCCAACCTGCTCGATGACTCCCAGCCCATCGACGTGGACTTCGTGTTGGCCTCCGGCGTATTCAACGATCGGATCGGAGACAACTGGACGTTCATCGAGCGGGCCTTCGCGGCGTTCAACCGTGTCGCGCGGCGCGGATTTGCCGCGAACTTTCTGTCGGCCAGGGTGGACTACCGGTATCCTGACGCCTACTATGCCGAGCCTGCGGACGTGTTGAACCTGTGTTACCGCTATTCGCGCAATGTGGTGCTCAGAAACGACTGCATGCCGTTCGAGTTCACGGTGTTCGTGAACAAGGACGCGCGGGTGGATCCCGACCTGGCGATCTTCGAGGGGTGCCCGAAGCGCCTCTGAGTGACGTGTGATGACCGAACCCCTGACCGACAAGCGCCTTGAGGCCGACTACGATGCCCTGCACCAGACGAGCGAGCTTCGCTTTCCGGTGCAGGACTACCCGCACTTCTTCGACTGGCTCAATGTGCCGGCTGACTCCGCGGCGCTCTCGTTGCTTGACATAGCCTGCGGCCAGGGATTCTTCCTCGAGGCCGTGGAGCGACGGGTGCAGCACGTACGGCTGGCAGGCGTGGATTTTTCACGCGTGGCTCTGGCCAAGGCAGGCGCGCGACTGACCCGGAGTCACTTGACCCGCGCGTCCGCCTACGCGTTGCCATTCCCCTCCGACAGCTTCGACTACGCGGTCAACCTCGGCAGCCTCGAGCACTTCACGGACATCGTCGCCGGCCTGACGGAGATGGGGCGTGTGCTCAAGCCGTCCGGCAAGGGCCTCGTGATCGTGCCGAACCGTTATTACCTCGGCAACCTGTGGCGGGTGTATGCCTATGGCGACGAGGACGATCAGGGGCAGGAAGGGCTGTGCCAGTTCAACACGGTGCGTGGATGGGAACGGCAGATTCTGGCCGCAGGACTCGATCCCGTGTGTGTGCGAGCCTACAACGGCGAAGATCACATCGCCTGGTACTTCCGACGCCGGTCAGGGGTCATCTCGCCGTCGGAGGTGATGTACCGGGAGTTCCTCGAGACATTCGTCAAGCCCGGCATTCCGCTCAACCTCTGTCAGTGCTTCGCGTTCTTCGTCAGGCGTCAGCCGGTCCCGTGAGGGAAGGCGTGGCAGAGGACTCGTCCGAGGCCTTCGTCAGCGTCATCGCCAGGATCGTGTACGGAAGGCGGAGTGTGTCGTGCATGACCGTCTCCACGCCGTCCACGAAGGGCGGCCTGACGAGTCGGCGGTAGCCTTCGACCGTGCGCACCGCACGTCCCCGATCATGCGTGAGCAGGAAGCGCGCGACCGGGTGCTGACGCTCGACGAACACGCCGTCGTACGTCACGAATCGACCCGCTGGCGCCAGCACGGTGTGAGCCAGGGCTGCGACATGTCTGGCCTGCTGATCGTCGAGGTGATGGAGCAGGCCGATGGCTGTCACGACGTCGTACCGGCCGAGGGAGGCTGCCGACAGCGTGGACAGGTCGGCGCACACGAACGACAGGTGGGTCGCGTGCGCGTGGCGACGGCGCGCGGTATCGATGTATTCGGGGTTGAAGTCCACGCCCACGTACCCGCCGATCTCCGCGCTCAGCCCGGCAGCCAGATCTCCGGGACCACACCCGACGTCGAGGATGCGGCAGCCGGGAAACGGGCGGACCAGTTCGCGCACCACCCAGTCATCCGACAGGCGACCCAGCAGCCGCAGGCCGGAGTACACACGAGAGCGTCGCAGCAGCCGCTTCCATCCCCGATCGCTGTGGGTGTCCGTCGAGGTGCGCATCACCGGGCCGCGAGGGGGCGGCGGGCCACGAGCAGGAGAGAACCTCCGAATGGCCAGTTCACGCCGGCGCGAATGGTCGCCCGCTCCAGCGCCAGCGCCGCGCGCAGCGTGTGATTGACGATCGGCGCCGGTTTCACTTCACGGTGCAGCGCCTCATCGTCTGTCGAGGATTCGACCAGCCGGGAGATCATCAGCAGCGGCATCACCACCGACATGAACGAGGTCACCTTCAGCGGAACGAAGCCGGCGCGTACCACCCGGTCCACGAGTTCCTGACGACGGTAGCGCCGCACGTGGTGACCGATCTCATCCATCCGGCTCCACAGCCACGGATGTTGTGGAACCGTCAGCATGAGGAGACCGCCTGGCCTGGCCGCGCGATAGAGGACATCGAGTGCCGTCTGGTCGTCGGGGATGTGTTCCAGCACGTCGAACGCGCAGACGACGTCGAAGCTGTCGACGGCCGCAAGGTGGCGGGCATCTTCCTGCCGGAAGGTGCCGCCCGGGACGCGCTGCTGTGCGAACACGAGTCCTCCGGGCAGCGCATCTGTTCCGGTGAGCTGCAGTCGGGGAAACGCCTCGTGAAGTGCCTGCAGCACGAAGCCGGTGCCGCAGCCCACCTCCAGGAGCGTGGTGGGCGTGCCGCCGAACCGGGTCAGCGCCCAGACAATGAGGCGATTGCGCGCTTCGAACCAGAAGTGTCCGGGTTCAATGGCGGCCAGGTCGGCAAATCCATCCTCGGGAAACCCGCCATCGTGAGTCGTCGGGAAGGCGGACGGCATCGCGATGATCGTACTCGATCCGGTTGTCTGTCGCTCCTAGCCCGCGCGCAGCCACGACGCCATCGTGTGGCGATCGTGGACGTGACGCCGCGCCGGGCTTGATGCGGGTGTTGCCACAGCCAGCTCGAAGAGACGGCCCGCGTATCGCCGGGTCAGCACGTGCGCCCGCCGCGCCGCGACCGCCGCGCGTTCGAGGCCGCGGAGGGGTTCGGCGTCCGGATAGGCGGCCTGCAAGTGGGGAGACGTCCGGCGAAGACGGTTCCAGGCGTGGCGGAGGCTGGATCCACCCGCCGCCCCCACAAGGACTCGTCCCGCAGACTCAGGGATCGCGTTCGCGTATTTCTCCGGGTGCAGCAGTTGCTCGCGCATCAGTCGCAACACATCGGCCGGGGGACCTGCGGCGGTCACAAGGGGCTCGGCACGTCGCGGCAGTTCAAGGCCGAGGCACTCGGACGCCAATGCCAGCGTGGCGGCGACGGCACGTTCGCATCGCCAGGCCTTCGCGCGGTCGGCAATGGCGTTCCAGTCGAGGGTCTGGCCGTGGGTGTGCAGGAGCGCCCGCACGTCGCACAGCGGACGGACACCGAACGTGAGCAGGTGCGCCAGTGCGGCGTGGCTGCAGACGTGGATGAGCGCGTCTTCCGGGCAGAGGACCCATCCATTGGGCACTCCGGGAAACGGGCGCGCGCGCTGCCAGAGTTCGTCTCCCGTGGTCAGCGGCGGCACGTCCTCGTCGGCCAGCCGCCAGTGGATCTCGACGCCGAGACCAGCTTTGGCCATGCGGGGGAGGTGGTGGCCTTCGAGCTCGGTCTGGGCGGCCTTCAGGTCCTGCAGCGGGGCATATCCCATGGCGCGGACAACCGCGGCCGCGCGGCCGAGATGGGCTTCGGGCACCATGACGTCCCAGTCGCTCATGCTGCGGAGCGCGGGACTCGCGTAGACGAGGTGACCCAGATGCAGCCCCTTGAGGGCCATCAGCGGGACCCGATGCGGGGCCAGGGCGGCGGCCAGGCGCTGGAACTCGGCACGAAAGAAGATGGCGCGCCGGGCCGTACGGATGACTTCTGCGCGCAGGGTGCGTTCGAGGCGGCCGGGCATCTGTGAGCGGGTGGCCAGCCAGAGTTGTGGAACCAGGCCGTGGCGCCGGGCTGCCGCGATGACGCTAGGCCAGCCGTGCGGCTCAATCGTCTGGGGGCGCCGGTGACGCGCCCGGCCGGATTGGCCGACCGCCGCGCACACGACACGTATTGCCGAGGCGGACTGGGGAGTCTCCACGGCACTAGTATCGGCCGCATCGGACGAAACTGTTGCACTGATGTGAATTGACAAGACTCTTTGGCGCCTTGATAATCCATTGTTCGCATTGTGAACACTCGGGCGTCCGCCCGGGACCGACGGGCACGGAGTGTCTCGTGCGCCCCACTGAAGACGACTACAACCGCATCATCCTCGAGGCCATCTCGACCGGCCGTCCGTTTACGCAGCGGTCTCTGGCGGGTGAACTCGGCGTCGCCCTCGGATTGACCAACCTGCTGATTCGACGCCTGGTTGCCAAGGGATACGTGCGAATGTCCGGTCTTGGGACACGTCACATTCGTTATCTGATGACCACGGCCGGGTGGGAAGCCCTCGGCCGGATGACGCGGGTGTCGCTGGAGAACACCGTGCACCTGTACACCCAGACTCGCGAGCAAATCCGGTCGGGGTTGCTCGAGGTCTCTCGCAGCTGTCCGGCCACAAAAGGCGGCAAACCCGTCGTGTTCTACGGCGCGGGCGATGTGGCGGAGATTGCGTACGTCAGCTTGCAGACGACGGACCTGCGCCTCGTGGGGGTGGTCGACGATCACCGGCGGGGCCGGTTCTTTGACATGCCGATTCAGCCGTCCGACCGGCTGAACGCCGGCGACATCGCGGGCACGCCGTATGTGCGAGTGGTGATCACGAGTATTCGACACGCGTCCGCCATTGCCGCGCGTCTGGATTCGCGGGGTGTGGCACGCGCGCAGGTGTCGTTCATCACGACGCCCGTTGCCTGAACGCGCGCGTCTGGAGTGGGGGGAACCACCAAGTCATGGACTTCTTCAGTAGTTTCTACAAGGCGATCGACACCGGCCTGCGAGACGTGTCATCGGAACAACTCACCGCGGTCTGCCATCTCCTGCAGCGCACGCAGGCGCAGGGGCGGAAGGTCCTCGTGGCGGGTAATGGCGGAAGCGCCGCGATTGCGAGCCACGTCTCGGTCGACCTCACCAAGGCGTGCCGGCTCCGCGCGGTGTGTTTCAACGAGTCCGATCTGATCACGTGTTTTGCCAACGACTACGGGTACGAACACTGGCTGTCGGAAGCGCTTGCCGCGTACGCGGATCCGGGTGATTGTGTCGTGCTGATCAGCAGCAGCGGTCGCTCCGCCAACATCATCAATGCCGCCCGGCACGCGACCACCATGGGCCTGTCCCTGGTCACCCTGTCCGGGTTTGCGCCTGACAATCCCCTGCGGGCGCTGGGCGATCACCGCCTCTGGGTGAACAGCACCGACTACAACGTCGTGGAGTCGGTGCATCAGACGTGGCTCCTCAGCTGCGTGAACTGGCTGCAGGATGCAGCGACAAGGAGTGCATCATGAGCGTGCCGAAGCGGGTGCTCGTCACTGGCGACCGCGGGTACATCGGGTCCGTCCTGACGCAGGCCCTCCTGGGCCGGGGCTACGAGGTCGTTGGTCTGGACACCGGCTATTACGCGGACTGCGTGCTCGGGGCGGCGCCGGCGGGCTACGAGATGCGGACGAAGGACATCCGTGAAGTGTCGGCCGCCGATGTCGAGGGCGTTGACGCCATCATTCACCTGGCCGCCCTGTCCAATGATCCCCTCGGCGAACTGGTACCGGGCCTCACCGAGCAGATCAACCTTGGCGGCAGCCTGCGCCTGGCCGAACTGGCGCGCGCGGCCGGGGTCCGACGCTTCGTGTATGCCTCCTCGCAGAGCATGTACGGCATCGCCAGGATCGATGCGGAACTCGACGAGGACGACAGCGAGAAGAATCCACTGACGGCGTACGCCAAGACGAAGTGGAGCGCTGAACTGGGGCTGAAGGCTCTCGGCACGCCGGACTTCACGGTCGTGTGCATGCGACCGTCGACCGTGTTCGGGGCGAGTCCCAGGCTGCGCTGCGATATCGTCTTCAACAACCTCGTCGCGTGCGCGTACACGACCGGGAGAATCGAGATCAAGAGCGACGGGACGCCCTGGCGTCCCGTCGTGCACGTGCAGGACGTATGCGCGGCGTTCATTGCCGGCCTGGAAGCTCCCGCGTCTCTGGTGGCGGGCCGGTCCTACAACGTCGGCGTGCCGAACGGCAACTACACGGTCCGCGAACTGGCTGAAGCCGCCCAGCGGGCCGTGCCCGGCAGCACCCTGACGTTTACAGGCGAACACGGCAGTGATGCCCGCACGTATCGCGTCGGCTTCGCGCGCATTCTCAGCGAGCTGGCGGAGTGGTATCGGCCGACATGGACACTCGATCGAGGAGGAGCCGAACTGGTGGAGTTTTTCAACAGCACGGGATTTGTCGAAGACGATTTTCGCGGGAGGCGCACGAATCGGCTGCCGCAACTGAAGGCGCTCGGGGAGTCCGGGCGCCTCGATGCTGAATTGAGGTGGCGATGATGTCCTCCACTCTGTCGACGACCTTGCGCGCGTGCCGCCTGTGCGGGTCGTCCGCGATCCCGCCCGTGCTCGATCTGGGGCGTCAGCCGCTCGCCAACAGCCTGCGGGCGACGCTCGAGGAGGAGTTGCCGCGGTTCCCGCTGGTGATCTGCCGGTGTGATGCGTGCGGCACGATTCAGCTCACCGAGACGGTGGCGCCGGAAATCCTGTTCTCACAATACGTGTGGGTGACGGGGACCTCCGAGGGCGCCCGACTGTACAGCCAGGAATTCTGTCGGCGCCTCACGAGCCGATGCCGGCCGGGACAGCTGTTCGTGGTGGAAGTCGCCAGCAACGACGGTACGTTCCTCAGGCGTTTCGCGGAACGCGGCGACCGGATCCTGGGAGTCGATCCTGCCGCCAACATTGCCGCCATGGCCCGCGACGCGGGTGTGCCGACCTTGACCGAGTTCTTCGGCCTGGACGTGGCCCGGCAGGTCGTGGAGGCGCACGGCCAGGCCGATGCGGTCTTCGCGCGTAACGTCATTCCCCACGTGGCCAACGCCGCCGATGTCGTCGCCGGCATGGCGCACTGCCTCGCGCCGGACGGCACCGGCGCGATCGAGTTCCACCGCGCTGACGTGATCCTGCGCGAACTCCACTACGACTCGATCTATCACGAGCACCTGTACTACCACTCCCTTGACAGCCTCACGCGTCTGCTCAACCAGTTCGGCCTGGTGCCCTTTGACGTCGATATCAGCCCGATCAGCGGCGGTTCGTTCGTGGTGTATTTCTCGAAGGAGCGCCGTGCCGAATCGGATGCGCTCCGCTCGGCGGTGGCCGACGAGGAGGCGCTCGGGATCGGTCGACCGGAACCGTGGACGGAATTTGCCGCCCGCTGTGAGCGGCACCGCACTCAGCTGCGGACGCTGGTCGAGCGCTACAAGGCGGCAGGCAGGCGGGTCATCGGGTACGGCGCCTCGGCGCGCAGTTCCACCATGCTCAACTACTGCGGGATCGACCATCGGCACCTCGACGCGATCGTGGATCGCGCGCCGCTCAAGCATGGCAAGTACACGCCGGGGACCGACGTCCTCATTCTTCCGCCCGATCGCGCGTTTGCGCTGAAGCCGGATGTCGTGTTGCTGCTCGCGTGGAACTTCCGCGACGAGATTCTCAGCCAGATTCAGCGCGAACACGGATGGACCGGCACCGTGATTCTGCCGCTGCCCGGTGACCCGACAGTCGTGGAGGTCGCGTGAAATTCGTCGAACTCGAGTTGCCGGGAGTCTGGCTGCTCGAACCCGAACTGGTGCGTGACGAGCGCGGGGTCTTTCGCCGCTCCTTCTGTGCCCGGGAGTTCGAGGCGCACGGCCTTGCGCCGACGGCCGTGCAGGGCAACATCTCGGAGAATCCCCATGACGGAACACTCCGGGGATTCCACTACCAGGTGCCGCCGCACCAGGAAGCCAAGACCCTGACCTGCGTGACCGGCGCGCTCTATGACATCGTGGTCGACCTCCGCCCCGCGTCTCCCACCTTTCTGAAATGGGTCGCGGTCGAGATCTCGTCGGCGGATCGGCGAAGTCTGCATGTGCCGGCCGGGTGCGCCAACGCATGGTTGACCATGGCACCCGACACGACCGTGCACTACTACATGAGTGCCGCGTATCAGCCCAACGCGGACCGTGGGCTGCGATACGACGACCCGCTGTTCGGCTTCAGATGGCCTCGACAGCCAGCCATGATTTCCCGGAAAGACACGGCCTACCCGGACTTCGATCCCGACGCACACGCGCGGACGACGGCATGAGAATTTTCGTCACCGGCGGTCGCGGCTTCCTCGGACGACAGGTCATTGGCCTGGCCGAGGGCTGCGAAGTCCTTCGGCTGGTCCGGACGCCCGACGAGGTGCCGGCGGCGCCGTTCGTACGTGATGTCGTTGGCGCGCTCGAGGATCCCGCGACCTGGACCGCGACCGTCGCCGACTTCGCGCCGGACTGCTGTCTGCACCTGGCCTGGGACGGCCTCCCGGACTATTCACTGGACAAATGCCGCCAGAACCTCGACGCGAACCTCCGCATGATGGATGCGCTCGGTCGTGCGGGCGTGTCCCGTATCGTCGTCGCCGGCAGTTGCTGGGAGTATGGCTTCGCGCAGGGCGCGCAAACCGAAGACGCTGAGGCCGTCGACCCCGGCGTCTTCGCGTCGACCAAGACCGCTGTACGACTGATGCTCGACAGCGTCGCACGCGAGCGCGGGCTTCAGTATCGATGGGCGCGGATCTTCTTCTCGTACGGACCCGGCCAGCGCGAGCAGTCCTTGATCCCGTCGCTGAGGACGGCGTTGAGGTCCGGCCAGACCCCAGGCGTGCGGCAGCCGGCGGCCGCTCAGGACTTCATCCATGTCGACGATGTCGCCCGCGGGCTGCTGAGCCTTGCGGCGTACGAGGGCGCGTCTGGCGTTTTTAACCTGGGGACGGGGCGACCGGTGACCGTGGCCGAAGTTGCCAATCTGGTGGCGGCTCACTACGGCGCACCCGCGCTCTTCGACGTGCAGCCCGCGGTGTCAGGCATGTGGGCAGACCTGACCCGCGTGCGCGCCGCGACAGGCTGGCAGCCCACGATCGCGCTGGATGCCGGTGTCACGCGGACGCTGCGCGAACTGGACGCCGTTGCATGAGTGTGCCGACGCAGGCGGTCGTCTTGTGCGGCGGGCTCGGGACGCGGCTCCGGCCGCTCACCGATTCGTTGCCCAAGCCCATGGCGCCCGTCAACGGTCGCCCGTTCCTGCAGTACCTGCTCGAACAGGTGCGGGACCAGGGCTGCACCGAGATCCTGCTGCTGACGGGGTACCGTGGCGACCAGATCCGAGAGCACTTCGGGGATGGTCACGCCATGGGGCTGAACATCCGCTACGGGCACGGGCCCGCCGAATGGGAAACCGGGACCCGGTTATGGAACGCCAGAG
This sequence comes from uncultured Acidimicrobiia bacterium, assembly GCA_966252305.1. Classification (GTDB taxonomy): domain Bacteria; phylum Acidobacteriota; class Vicinamibacteria; order Vicinamibacterales; family SCN-69-37; genus SYFT01. The sequence continues at coordinate 30,906 of CBINOO010000009.1, read as the reverse complement.
CCGAACTGGCCGAGCGGTTCATCCTGTTGTACTCGGATAACTTCGCGCATTGCCGCCTCGCCGACGTGTGTGCCGTGCAGGAACGCCTGGACGCCGTGGTGAGCCTTCTGTTGCAGCCGAAGGAACGCGGGAACATCGGTGTCGCACCGGACGGCCGTGTGCGCGTCTACGACCCGGACCGGAGCGGCGCGCTGCCCTGGGTGGAAGTCGGGTACATGGCCGTCCATCGTGACCGGCTGCTGAATGCCCTGGATCCTGCCGCGAGCCTGTCGGTCACGTTGCGGCGGCTCGCCCGGGAGGGCCTGCTCGCCGGGCTGGAAGGGGCCGGGTTCTACCACAGCATTTCCGATCTCGATCGCCTGCACCTGGCGGAGCGTTATCTCCGGGTGGATCGGGTGCTGCTGATTGATCGGGACGGCACGATCAACACCCGGCCGCCCAAGGCGGAGTACGTGACTCGGTGGGACCAGTTCCACTGGGTGGAGTCGACGCGAGTGGCACTCCGGGACCTGGCCGCCGCGGGATTCCGGTTTGTCGTGGTGTCCAATCAGGCCGGCGTGGCGAGGGGCATCCTGTCAATGGCGCAGGTGGAAGCGATCAATCAGCGGATGCGTGAGGCTCTCGCGGAAGACGGCGTGGAGATTGTGGATTGTTACGTGTGCCCACACCACTGGGACGAGGGCTGCCGATGCCGCAAGCCGGCCCCCGGCATGTTCCATCGTGCCGCCGCCGAACACGCCATTCGACTCGACCGGACAATCTATATCGGCGACGATCGTCGAGACAGTCTGGCCGCGTTTCACGCGGGATGCGCCAGCGTGTTGGTCGGCGACGACCGCGACGAGGCCCCGGATGCCCCTGGGCCTCCTGACTTTACCGCCGCGCACCTGACCGGGGCTGTGCCCTGGATTCTTGATCGCTTCCGGACCTGGGAGGCCGCCCACTAGATGTCGACATTGTTGCAGCGGCCGAGAGCCGTGACGACCATTACGCCGCAGCGCCTGAGTTTTGCCGGTGGTGGCACGGACCTGCCCGATTTCTACCGGAAGCATGGCGGCGCCGTGCTCAGCGCCACCATCGACAAGTACATCTATGTGACGGTCAAGCGGCACAGCCCGTTGTTTAATGAGCTGTATCGTCTGAGCTATTCCCAGACCGAACATGTCGACAGTCTCGACGACATGAAGAACGATGTCGCCCGCGAGTGTCTGCGCCTCGTGCCGGTCGAGCCGCCCTTGTTCATTTCGACGGCCGCGGACCTGCCGGCGTCGTCAGGACTCGGATCGTCCAGCAGTTTCGCTGTCGGCCTGCTGTATGCCCTGCATGCGATGCGGGGAGAGGATGTATCGGCCGGCCAGCTCGCGGAAGAGGCTTGCCAGGTCGAAATCCAGCGGCTGGGACGTCCCATCGGCAAGCAGGACCAGTACGCGGCCGCGTTCGGTGGGTTGAACTACATCACCTTCAACCCCGACGAACGGGTGCATCTCGACCATGTCTGGTTGCAGGGCGACCGCGCCGCGTCACTGTTTGCCCAGAGCATGTTGTTCTGGACGGGCGTCCAGCGGGATGCGGGCGCGATTCTGGGCGAACAACGGAACCGCATCGGACAGACGACCGAGACGTTGCAGCGGATGCGTGACATGGCGGCCGAGTGCCGGGATGTCCTGCTGAACTACGACGGTGATCCCTCGGAACTGGCGTCGATGCTCGACAGGGGCTGGCACGCGAAACGAAGCCTGACGTCGAAGATCAGTTCGTCGCACATTGACGACTGTTATGACCGGGCGATTCGGGCCGGGGCGCTTGGCGGCAAGCTCGCCGGCGCGGGCGGGGGAGGGTTTCTGTTCCTGCTGGTGCCGGCCGAACGCCACGAGAGTGTGCGGCGCGCCCTGCCCGACATGGTGGACATCCCCGTCAAGTACGAGCCGCGCGGGGCACGGATCTGGTCCGTGCTGAACGAATAAGGAATCTTGCGAATGCCGGACACGCCAATTGCATCCCCGTCGTCACTGTCACCCGAAAACATCGAAGTTGCCAACGCCCATGGGCCGTATACCCATGGCGTCTGGGCCGGCCCCAAAGCCATCGTCGGCAACGAAGAGGCGCTGCGCGGTCGCGGCGCGTTCCTGGCGTCGACGATTCGCCGCGAGTTGCAGGCGCGGTTCACGCCCGACCAGATGGCGTCAATGACGATCGTCGATGTCGGATGCTACGACGGATGGTTGTTGTGCCAGCTCGAGGACCTGCCGTTCCAGCGCCTGATCGGCGTGGAGCCGCGCCAGAAGAACATCGACAAGGGGCAGAGGATTCGCGAACTGCTCGGCATCACGACGCGGTGTGAATTTCGACAGGGCGCGATCGAATCGCTCGCGGACACCTTGAAGGATGTCGACGCGGACGTGGTGATGTGCACGGGCGTGTTCCATCATCTGGCATCCACCTCCGACGGCGTTGCCAGTCTCCATCAGGTCTGCCGACGCTTCCTGTTTCTTGAGACCATCTGTTTTCCGGCGGGACTCGAGGATTCCCGCCTGGCGCACGCGCTCGAGCTGAAGGACCTGCCGTATTTCTTCGGATCGCAGCAGTTCGGCGTCTCGGGCCACAAGCTGGAGTCGGGTTACTACGACGGCAGCGCGACCCGCATGTCGGTCGTCAGCCTGCCGTCTGTGGGAGCACTGAAGATGTTCCTTGAGGTTGGCGGGTTCACGGACGTGAACGTGGTGGCCGATCCAGGGTCATACACAGAGGTCTTCGAGGCCGGGTACCGGCGCTTCAGCGCGGTGTGCCTGACGGCGTCGCGGGCCGAGTCCGGGCCGGACGTCACCGACTGGGTGCGCCAGTACGAGGCCGGCGTCGTGGGGACCGTGCTCGACCTGTCGGTGATGGAGGCGCTGTATGCGCACCGATGCCTGGGGCAGGCGATGCCGGACGACGCCCCGCGCCTCGCGCGCCTGCTCGCCGCCACGCTCTCGACCGACAGCGAAGTCGCCACGTCGGCATGGCAGGCGATCCAGGCCCAGACGGCGGATCGCTATGGTCTGGAGGTCATGAAGAACCTGCGGTACGCGCCGGCTGACAAGATTGCGCTTGAATACGGCAAGAGCGCCCTTGCCGCAGGCCGCCGTGATGACGCCGCGCAAGTGCTCCTCACCGTGACTCGACGATTAAACGCCGACTGGCGCGCGGTCTATCGCGCCTTCTGCCTCCTCTCGTGGGTATTCGAGGAGCGTGGAGAGCCCCAAGTCGCCGAGCGCTACCGAACCCTGTGCCTGACCGCCAACCCGGGGTTCCCTCGTGAACTGCTGTCCGCCTCGCGGGCGCTCCTTCGGCCGGTTGCCGGCGAGAACGATCCCCAAACAACATAGGAATCTGAGATGAAAAACTACTGGGCCCCTCCCGGATCGAAGCTGACGCTCGACAATGGTCAGGAACATTTTTCCGTGGATCTGTATTCCGCGGAGGGATTGGAGATGTTGTCCAATCTCTGGATCAAGGTGGGCGCTGCCCATCGTCAGATGTACGAGCCGACCTGGCTCGGGCGTCCGATCATCCAGTTTCCCTCCGACGTTGTGGCCGTGCAGGAGTTGCTGTGGCGGCTCAAGCCGGACCTGGTGATTGAAACCGGAGTCGCTCACGGCGGGTCGTTGATCCTGTCTGCGTCGATTCTCGAATTGATTGGGCGGGGCCGGGTCATCGGAATCGACATCGAGGTGCGGCCGCATAACCGGGCGGCAATCGAAGCGCATCCGCTGGCGCATCGAATCGAACTGGTCGAGGGATCCTCCGTTGCTCCGGAGACGGTTGGCGCGGTGAGCCGACTGGCGGCGGGGGCCGGGACGGTGGTGGTATTCCTGGACAGCAACCACTCGGAGGCGCACGTGCTGCAGGAACTGGAACTGTATGCGCCGCTGGTGACGCCCGGCAGTTACCTCGTCGCTCACGACGGCGCACAAGCGTGGGTCTCCGAGATTCCCGGGGGCAAGCCTGAATGGAAGGACGACCATCCGCTGGGAGCCATCCACAAGTTCGTCGCGGCTCATCCGGAGTTTTCCATCGATCCCCACTGGACCCGATTCGGAATCACCTCATCGCCTGAGGGGTTCCTGCAGAGAGCGGCGGCGTCCCGGTGACAGGAGAGCCGATGGACCTCAACGTTGATCCGGCGGATGTCCGCCGCTCCGTGCTCACGATGCTGCACCGGGCCAAGGCGAGCCACCTTGGCTCGAACATGTCTGTCATCGAAATGCAGCTGGCGATGTACGGTGCGGTGGACCGGCAGAAGTTGCGGGAACGCGCGCCGGATCGTTCCCGGATCATCATCAGCAAGGGCCATTGCGCGGCAGCGTCGTACGCGACGCTGGCCCATGCCGGCATCATCCCGATGGCCCTGCTGGACACCTATCACCTGGACGGATCCCGGCTGGCCGGCCATGTCAGCCACGCCGTGCAGGCCATCGAACATTCGACCGGTGCCCTTGGGCATGGCATCAATGTCGCCGTCGGGTGCGCGCTGGGATTGCAGTCGCGCGGTCTGCCGGACCGGCTCGTACTGACCCTGGTCGGTGATGGAGAAATCCAGGAAGGGGCCGTCTGGGAAGGGTTGATGTTCGCGGTCCATCGCAAGTTGAAGAACCTCATCGTCCTCGTGGACAACAACCGCATCAGCAGCATCACCAATACCGAACATGTCATCGACATGCGCCCGCTGCAGTCGCGTTTTGAAGGGTTTGGTCTGGGCGTGCATGAAGTGGATGGACACGATGTGTCGGCGATTGCCGGCGCGATCGAGGATCTGCGCGGCGGTGATCGGCCGGGCGTGATCATTTGCAATACGGTGAAGGGCAAGGACGTGCCGTTTGCGGAGTGGCAGCCGATCTGGCACTACCGGAACCTGTCGGATGAACAGCTGGCCGAGGCGCTGGCGCATCTGGACACGCTGAGGAGGCACCAGTGAGAGGGCTGATTCTGGATGCGCTGTTCGACCGGATGGCCGATGATCCGACCCTGTTCTTCCTCACGGCGGACATGGGAATCGGGTTGGTCGAGCGGTTCGAGACGACCTTCCCGGAGCGGTATGCGAACGTGGGAATCGCCGAGCAGAACATGATTGGCGTCGCCGCCGGACTCGTCAACACCGGGTTCCGGCCGTTCGTCTATACCATTTCCAATTTTGCCGTCCATCGCTGCTTTGAGCAGATTCGCAACGAAATCGGCATTCATCGAGCTCCAATCACCATCCTCGGGACCTCCACGGGGTACGACAACGCTCCCCTCGGGCCGACCCATCACGTGATCGACGAGTGGGGCAGCATCAAGACGATTCCAGGCATCGACATCTACTGCCCGTCGTCGACGTCGTATGCCGCCGCACTCGTCGGGCGCATCCTTGACGATGTGCGGCCGGCATACATCCGGATCCCCAAGGGGGCGCCGCGTGATCCGGAGGTCGCCGACCACCTCGTGTATCGGCCGGGCTCGGAGAAACGGGTCCTGCTGATGTCGTACGGCCCCCTGGCGCAGACGTGTCTGGCCGCGCAGACCGCAGACCCGACGCTGTCCGTGCTGGTGTTCAACCGGCTCCGGCCCATCGACGAGGAGGCCCTGGCTGGTATCCTCGGCGCGTACGACCACCTCGTTGTCGTGGAAGACCACTTTCCAGACTCCGGCTTGTACGGATCGTGCTGCGACATCGTCGTGCGTCAGCGGATTCCAGGACGTGTCACAAGCCTTGCCCCGACTGACTACTCACTTGAAGTCGGGACATCTCCCGCCTACTTTCACCGCATGTACAGTATCGATCGTGAAGGAATCGCCAAGGCCGTCGGTGCGTTGTTATGAATATTCGCGATACGCGCAAGTGCAATCTGATGAACCTGAAGATGGTGGCGCGCTACTTTGGCGCCCCCGTCGAAGCGTTGGACGGCTACTACGAGGAGCTCCGAGGTGATCGCCGTTTTCTGACGCAGGTCAACGCGCAGATCGCCGATGTCCGCAGTCGCTGGGGCTTCACCAAGGGCATTTTCGGCATGGGACGCGTTCCCGCCATTGACTGGTTCGCGTTTGAGCGCGTTCTGATCTACGTCCTCGTGCGCCACTTCAAGCCACGCGTCGTTCTCGAGACGGGCGTGTACTACGGCGGCAACAGCGCCTTTGCGCTGCTGGGACTGCACCGCAATGGAACGGGCCGCATGGTGTCGGTTGACTATCCGGACGCGGATATCCGCCGGGCGGGCGCTGACTTCGCCCGTCATCCGCTGGTCGGTGACTCCGAACTGTACGATTCGTCACTCCGGCCGGGATTCATGGTGCCGCCATATCTCCGTGAGGGGTGGGAACTGGTGGAAGGCGACAGCCTGCAGGTGATTCCCGGTCGCGCCGAGCAGTTCGACCTGTACATCCACGACAGCGATCACTCGATGCAGTTTCTCTACCGGGAAATGACCGAGGCCTGGCGGAAACTTTCTGACGATGCCGTCATCCTTGTGGACGACATCGACTGGTCGAATGCCTTTGCCGCATTCTGCGTCGAGCACCGTCTGTTTCCTTTGCTGGTCACCGACAACGGGAAAGATGATCTTCGTGTGCGGACCGGCCTGATCTCGAGGCGCCACCCACACAACGGCGATGCCCTCTTCACCTGAGCCTGAAGCGACAACTCCTCCCGCGACAGCCGACAGGCGTTCTTTCTGGGGCACGACCGCGCGGGTCGCGCTCTACAGCCTGTTCCTGGTCTACCTGGTTCCCGCGGGGATCATGTTCATGGCCAGGCAGGCGTTCATGTTTGCCAACGCCTGGGACGAGGAGACCTATCTCTCCTTCCAGGGAGCGCACGCCTCGGCGCGGGTGGTCGGGTACTACCTGTCCTGGGTTACCGTCGCGCTGCACAACGTCGGCCTGTCGGGCGCGGTCCAGAACGTCCTGTGGGATGTGCTGGCCCCCTTCGGCATCTTCGCGGTCGTCGCGGCACTGAGTCGACGGCTGCAGGCCACGCGGCGCACCGCCTGGTTCCTCGGCAGCGTGGTCGCATTCGGGGCCCTGCTCTTCAACTCGATCAACCCTCTGGTGCCGGCGCTCGCTGGATGGTTGCCTGGAGTGACCGTGCCGTCCGATCCAGGCCTGGCGGTGTTGCGCACGCCGAATCCGCAGTTGAGCATGCTGGTGATTGCGCTGGCGGCGTACGCCTATGCGCGCCTGCGACGGATTCTAGTCCTCGTGTTGCCGATCCCGATCCTGTACTGGGCGGTGATCCCGGCGTATCTCTACGTCGTGGCGTGTGTGGTGGCGACACACGTGGCGCGTCCACGATCGGTGGGCCGGGTGGTCGCGATCAACGCGCTGATGGTCCCGCTGGTGGGCGGCCTGATGTATGTCGCCGTGCAGGCGGTGCAGACGGTGACTCCCGGATTTCGTGAGAGTCGATTCGCGACCGGTGGAACAGACGTCGGATTCGTGCTCACGATCGCAGCAGTGTTGAGCGCCGCGTTCTACCTCATCGCGCTGCCGGGAATCGGGCGCCATCCGCACGGGCGCGTCCTGCACCGGATCAGCCTGGCACTGCTCGGCACTCTCGTCGCGGTGCCGAACCTGCATTTTTTCACCGGGATACCGCTCAATCCGGCGGGACTGTACGCGGCTTCAGGCCCTCCGCTGGTCGCGATCCAGTTTGCGATTCTGTGCCTGGTATATCTGCACCTCTGGGATCGAGGGACACGTGTCAGCCGCCTCGGCGCCTTCGCGTTCCGAGGGGCGGTTGTGGCGTGCCTGCTGTATTTCCTCGTGATGGGGGCCGGCTTCGATCCGGTCAACCGCCAGTTCAGAGTCTTCGTCAACGAAGATCTGCCGGCAGACGTGGTGCAGCGCGTCCAGCGCGACCCGCTGCATGCGCTCCTTCCGAATCACGGCTTGAGCGCGAAGCTGGTCCTGTCGGCGCCCAGGATGATGCTGCCCGCGTTCGCCACGCAGTACACGTTTCCCGGTGTGTACAACGACTGCGCGCTCAACGCCACGCTGCACCGCGATGCCGCCGATGCCTATCGGAAGCTGGACCTGACGCCCGACATGCGGCGTGAGTTTGATCTGCATCAGGCGTTCATCGCGGACGCCGTGCGCGGGTTTCCCGATACCACCTTTCGCGAGGGTCGTTCCTACTGCACCGAATCGACCTACGCGCCTGGTGAGTTCTATTTTGTGGCGCCGACCGGCTCGCGCGGCATCTGGGCCGTGTTCCCGGACTGGCAGCAGGGGCAGTGACAGATGAAGGGACGTCGATGAAGAAGGTACTGGTCACAGGGTCGCGTGGGTATCTGGGGAGGGTGCTGACCCAGGTCCTGGTGGACGCGGGGTTCGACTGCGTAGGATACGACGCGGGGTTCTTCGATGGCGCCCGCCTGCTGCCCCCGCCGACGACGCCGACGGTGTTTCGTGACGCCCGCGACATCACGCCCGAGGACCTGCGTGACGTGTCGGTGGTCGTGCACCTGGCCGGCATTTCGAATGACCCGATGGGAAAACTCTCCGCCGAGCAGGTGTATGACCCCACCCGCGACTACACACGTCGACTGGCGCAGATGTGCAAGGACGCCGGGATTCGGTTCATCTTCGCGTCGAGTTGTTCGGTGTATGGCCTCGGCTCAGACGAACTGCTGGATGAAGACGCGATCACGCATCCGCAAACCCCGTATTCGGTCAACAAACTGCAAATCGAGAGCGATCTGGCCGCGCTTGCCGACGCGCACTTCGCGCCGATCGCCCTCCGGTTTGCCACGGTCTTCGGCCTGTCTCCGCGGATCCGGTTTGATGTCGTGGTCAACATGTTCGTCGGGATGGCCGTGACGACGGGCCGGATCGTCCTGAATTCCGATGGCACATCCTGGCGTCCCAATCTTCACATCCGCGACTTGTGTGAGGCCGTTCGTCGCGCCATTGAACTCGAGTCGCACACCGAGGGGCTGCTCGTGCTCAACGTCGGCAGCGAGGCCAACAACCTGCGGGTGATCGACATTGCCCGGGTGGTGTCGGACGCCGTACCGGGCTGTGAGTTGAAGTTCCTGGCGCAGGAGCCGGAGCTGGACAAGGAAGGCCTGATCCGCGATCGCAAGGTCCAGGGCAGCGACACGCGGACCTACCGCGTGTCATTTGCCCGCATCCGCGACGCGTTTCCCGGATTTTCGTGCGAGTGGACGGTTGATCGCGGCGTCCGGGAAATGGTCGCGGCCTTCCAGTCGCTTGGACTCGACACCACGCAATTCAAGCAGCGCGGCTTTTATCGGTTGCAGCAGCTGGAATACCTGCACGGGCAGGGATTCCTGAACGATCAACTGCGCTGGATCAAGGACCGTCCTGCCTAAGCGACGGGCCGGTCGAGGCGCTGGGCGGCTTCGCGCTTCAGTCCGGACAGGTAGGCCGGGTGTTCGGGGGTCTGCTCGGCAGGCGCCCAGCCCCCCATGGCTTTCCACGTCTGCGGATCGTACACGCCCATCATCGTCTCGTAGGTCAGCGCCGACTCGGACAGGATGGCGTAGGTATGCCACTGGTAGGCTGGAACCGCGATGTGCCTCGTGCCCTGTTCGCTGAGCAGCGTGGTAGTTTCGATCCGGCCTTCCGGCGTGAAGAAGAAAACCATGACTTCACCGCGGACCAGATGAATGTGCTCGATCTTCTCGGGACCCGGATGGTGATGGGGTTGCATGTACGAGTCGTGCATCATCGCATTGAATACGCGATTGAGTTCGTCGCCGGGCGCGTGCAGGATGTGGGCATGGCGTCGTCGCGGGGACGCGGCAGCCAGCGAGAACAAGCGGTCCACGTCGGTATCCGGCAGGGCAGGGATCAGGGCGTCAGTCATGCCACCTATTCTTGATCGGGTCCGCAGGGGGGCGACTCGGGTGTTCGTATCGGCCGGGGAGGGCGCGTGCGCGGTCTGATCGTCGGGTACGGCAGCATCGGGCGCCGCCATGCGTCGAATCTGCGTGCGCTGCATCCCGACGCCGAGGTGATCGTGTGGCGTCGCCCGACGACGACCGAAACCCCGGGCCCCGGAGAGCGCTGGGTCTTCTCACTGGCGGAGGCCGTCTCGACGCACCCGGACTTCGCGGTGATCTGCACGCCGGCGCACCTCCATGTCGAGCAGGCCCTGGGCCTGGTGGCGCACGGGATCCCGGTCCTGGTTGAAAAGCCGCTGTCGAGCACGCTGGACCGGGTCGACGAACTCATCGAGGCCAGCCGTTTGAGAGGCCTCCCGCTGATGGTTGCCTACAACCTGCGGTTTGACGCGTCCTTGCGACGGCTCCGCGATGCTGTGCAGGAGGGGCGGGTCGGCCGCGTCCTGGCGGTGCGGGCAGAAGTGGGCCAGTACCTGCCGGATTGGAGGCCCGATGCGGACTACCGGCTCGGCCCGACAGCGTCCCGTGCCGCAGGCGGCGGCGTGTTGCTGGAACTCAGTCACGAAATGGACTACGTGCGTTGGCTCTTCGGCGAGATCCGGGACGTCACCGCCGTGACGGCGAAGCTCAGTGACCTGGACATCGACGTCGAGGACTGCGCGGAGATTGTGTGCCGATCGACGGCCGGCGCCCTGATCAGCCTGCACCTCGACATGGTGCAGCGAGTGCCGGCCCGAACGTGCCGGGTGATTGGCGCGACCGGTACGCTGGAATGGGACGGGATCGCGGGCACCGTTCGATGGTTTTCGGTCGAGACGCGGATGTGGACCGATCTCGCCGTGCGTGGCCCGGCCGCGCGCAACGAAATGTACGTGGACGAGCTGCGGCACTTCCTGGATTGCGTTCGTGACGGCAGCACGCCGCTCGTAACCGGCGAAGATGGGCGGCGGGTGTTGGAACTGATGCTGGCCGCTGGCGCCTCGTCCGAGCGGCAGACTGCGGTGATGGTATGAGTCCGGTGGTGGTCGCGGTCATTTGTGCGCGTGGCGGATCCAAAGGTGTGCCGCGAAAGAACGTCCGCCCGCTGGCCGGCAAGCCGCTGATCGCGCATGCGATCGAGGTCGCGCGGCAGAGCGCCGCCATCACGCGGGTCGTGGTCTCCACCGACGACGACGACATCGCGGCGGTGGCCCGGCAGTGGGGCGCGGATGTTCCGTTCATGCGCCCTGCGGAACTGGCCCGCGACGACAGTCCGGAATGGTTGTCCTGGCAACACGCGGTGCGGTTCCTCCGCGACGAGCCCGGAGGCAGCCCGTGTGATGTGTTTGTGAGCGTCCCAACCACCTCTCCGCTGCGGGCCGTGGAGGACGTCGATGCCTGTGTGCAGACCCTGCTGGACTCCGATGCCGATGTCGTGCTGACGGTGACCCCCGCCGCGCGGAGCCCCTACTTCAACATGGTGAAGCTGGATGCCGACGGGTACGCCTCACTCGTCATCCCGCCCGCGACGACGACGGCCCGCCGCCAGGACGCGCCGGCGGTCTTTGACATCACGACCGTCGCCTATGCGGTGCGCGCGTCGTACATCCTCGAAGCGTCGTCGCTGCTGCAGGGGCGCGTCCGCACGGTCGTGGTGCCGCAGGAGCGCGCGCTGGACATTGACACCGAGTTCGACTTCCACGTCGCGGAGTGCCTCTTCGCGGCTCGGGGATCACGATGAAACGGCTGCGAGAGTTGATGGATCTGACCGGGCGCGTGGCCGTGATCACGGGCGGGGCGGGACACATCGGAAGCGCGATGGCCGGCGCCCTGGCCGAACAGGGCGCCAGCGTCGTGCTCCTGGACCTTCATCTCGACGCCGCGGAGCGGGTCGCTGAGGGGATTGGCGCCGAGTACGGGGTGCGGGTGCTCCCGCTGCGCGTCGATCTCGAAGATGAGGCAGCGGTCCGCGCGGTGCCAGAGCGGGTGCTGCGCGAGTTCGGGCGCCTCGACATTCTGGTGAACAACGCGGCGTTCGTCGGGACATCCGGTCTCGACGGCTGGGCGGTGCCGTTCGCGGCGCAGAGTGCCGCCACGTGGCGTCGCGCGCTCGAAGTGAACCTCACCGCTCCCTTCGTCCTGGCGCAGGCCTGCGGGGACGCCCTCATGGCGTCCGGTCACGGCGCGGTCATCAACATCGGGTCCATCTACGGCGTGGTCGGGCCGGACCTCCGGCTCTACGACGGTACGGCGCTTGGCAACCCCGCCGCCTACGCGGCCAGCAAGGCCGGACTGCTGCAACTGACCCGTTGGCTGTCGACCGTCATGGCGCCCCGCGTGCGGGTGAACGCGATCACCGTGGGCGGTGTGTGGCGCAATCAGGCCCCCGAATTTCACGAACGGTATGTGGCCCGCACGCCGTTGGGGCGGATGGCAGGCGAAGAGGACCTGAAGGGCGCGGCCGCGTACCTGGCGAGCGACTTGTCACGGTATGTGACCGGCCACAATCTGGTCGTGGATGGCGGGTGGACGGCATGGTAGACCACGTGTGGATCGGCGATCGCCGTGTGGATCGGCACAGCCCGTGTTTCATCATTGCTGAAGCGGGCGTCAACCATGACGGGCGGGCTGACCGGGCCCATCAACTGGTGGACGCAGCGAAGGCCGCCGGCGCCGACGCCGTCAAGTTCCAGACGTTTTCCGCCGAGGCGCTGGCCACGGCAGACGCACCAAAGGCCGACTATCAGAAGCAGGGCGCGCCCGACGGACAATCCCAACTCGACATGTTGCGCGCGCTTGAACTTTCAGCGCCGCTTCATCGGGAACTTGTCGACCACTGCCTGGCGATCGGACTGCCGTTCCTCTCGACTCCCTTCGACGAAGCGAGCGCCACGTTCCTGGCCGAGCTGGGCGTGCCGGCGTTCAAGATCGGGTCCGGGGAACTGACCAACCTCGGACTTCTCACACATGTGGCCCGCCTCGGACGTCCGATGCTGTTGTCGACCGGGATGGCGCGGCTCAGCGAGGTCGAAGCGGCCGTGGACGCCGTGGAGTCCACCGGCAACCATCAGGTGATTCTGCTGCAGTGTGTCAGCAACTATCCCGCCGATCCGTCCCATGCGAACCTCCGCGCCATGCAGACGATGGCGGCCGCGTTTGGCGTGCCGGTCGGCTACTCCGACCACACGGAAGGCAGTGATGTCGCGCTCGCCGCGGTGGCGCTCGGCGCGTCGGTGCTCGAAAAGCACTTCACGCTTGACCGTTCGCTGCCAGGACCCGACCATCGCGCGTCGATAGAGCCGGACGAGTTGGGCGCGCTGGTCCGGAGCGTGCGGCGCGTCGAGTCGGCGCTGGGTGATGGACGGAAGCGCCCGGTTGACGCCGAACGGGGCACGGCAGCCGTCGCCAGACGCAGCCTCGTCGCCGGAGTGGATATCGAGGCGGGCGCCGTCATCCGCGCCACCGATCTGGTGGTCCGTCGACCGGGCACGGGCCTGCCGCCGAGCCTGCAGCCGCTGATCGTCGGACGCGTGGCGCGCTCCAGGATTGCCCGCGGCACACTCATCCAGCTCGAGATGCTCACATGAGGCGCATCGCCGCGGTCACCGTGGGACGGTCCGACTACGGGATCTATCAGCCCATCCTGGCGGCCATCGAGGCGGCTCCGGACCTGCAGCTGCAACTGCTTGTCTCCGGCGCGCACCTGTCGCCGGAATTCGGGATGACGGTCCGCCAGATCGAACGTGACGGGCATGCGATCGGCGCCCGGGTGGAGTCGCTGCTGTCCTCGGATTCACCGGCCGGCATCGCCGCGTCCATTGGTCTGGGCGTGAGCGGCTTTGCGCAGGTATTTGCCGGCAATCGGCCGGACTGGCTGCTCGTGTTGGGCGATCGGTTCGACATGTTTGCTGCCGCCGTCGCCGCGCTGCCGTTCGGGATTCCTGTCGCCCATCTGCACGGTGGTGAGGTCACCCACGGGGCGCTCGACGATGCGCTCCGGCACTCGATGACGAAACTCAGCCACCTGCACTTTGTCGCGACCGAGGCCTATGGGCGCCGGGTGGCGCAGCTGGGAGAAGCGCCGGAGCGCATCGTCGTATGCGGCGCCCCGGCACTCGATCGCCTGCACACCATGGCGTTCTCGTCGCCGGAGACCCTCGAGCGGCAGTTCGGTATCTCGCTGCGTGTGCCGCCCCTGCTGGTGACCATGCATCCGGTGACGCTGTCCGCGGACCACGGCGAAGGCGAGTTGCGCGCGTTGCTCGCTGCGCTCGACATGGTCGACTACCCGACGATCGTCACCCAGGCCAACGCCGATACGGGCAGCCGCAGGTTCACGGCGCTCGTCGACGAGTTCGTCGCAGGCGCGGAGCATCGCTGGCGGGTGGACGCGTTTGGCGCGCAGGGGTACTTCAGTGTCATGAAGTGCGCGGCCGCGATGGTCGGGAACTCCTCGAGTGGATTGATCGAAGCCCCGTCGCTGCGACTCCCGGTGGTCAACATCGGCGAGCGGCAGGCCGGGCGTGTCCGCGCGGCCAATGTCATCGACGTTGAACCGTCCGTCGATGCCATCGTCGCCGCCATTGAGCAGGCGGTCCGCGCGGAGTTTCGCGACGGCCTCGCCGGGCTCGTGAATCCCTACGGAGACGGTCACGCTTCGGGCGTCGTCGTCGAGCACTTGCGATCCGTGCCGCTCACGCCGGAGCTGACGATGAAACGTTTTCGGGATCTGCCCGATGGAGCCGGCCGTGTCGAGTAGCGACCCCGCCCAGCCGTGCTGTGTGCTGGTCGGAGGGGGCGGGCACGGCGCCGCCGTGATCGACTGGATCCAGGCCGGGGCTGCGGACATGCAGGTGCGGGGTGTCGTCGACCGCGATCAATCTCGCTGGGGGACGGTGCTGCTGGGTGTGCCGGTGCTTGGTGGTGACCATCTGCTGGCAGACCTTCGCCGGCAGGGCGTCGAGTGGTTTGTCGTGGGTGTCGGCGGGACGAAGGACAATGGGCCGCGGCAGCGGCTGTTTGACCAGGCGATCGCGGCCGGTCTGGAGCCATGGACCGTGATTCATCCGTCCGCCGTGGTCGCCAGGTCAGCCGTCCTTGGAGCAGGCTCGGTCGTCGGACCCGGCGCGGTGATCAACGCCCGGGCCGTGATCGGTCGCAACGTCATCGTCAACACCCGAAGCGTGATCGAACATGATTGCGAGATTGGCGACCACGTCCATGTGGCGACTGGCGCGGTGCTCGCCAGCACCGTGTCGGTGGGCATGCGCGCGCACATAGGAGCTGGAGCGGTGGTGCGACAGTCCACGGTCGTGGGCGCCGGTGCCGTCGTCGGCGCGGGCGCGGTGGTCGTCCGTGACGTATCAGCAGAGCAGGTCGTCGTGGGCGTGCCGGCACGCCCGATGCACAGCGCGCCGATGGGCGCATGAGAGGCAGTGAGGCCACGTTGTGAACGTTCGTATCGTCCCCCGTCTCGACATCAAAGGGCCCAATCTGGTCAAGGGCATCCATTTCGAGGGCCTGCGCGTCCTCGGGACTCCGGAGGAGTTCGCCCGCGACTACTATGAACAGGGCGCGGATGAGTTGATCTACATGGACGCTGTCGCCAGTCTGTACGGCCGGAACAGCCTGCTGGACATCGTGGAGCGGACGTCGAAGGAGATCTTCATCCCACTCACGGTCGGCGGCGGCATCAGGACCATTGACGACATTCGCGCGGCCCTGCGTGCCGGTGCCGACAAGGTCTCCATCAACACGGCGGCCATTGCCAGGCCGGAGTTGATCCGGGAAGCGTCGCGCGCCTTCGGGGCCTCGACTGTCGTCGTGTCGATCGAGGCGATCGAACGGGGCCGCGTGGATGGCGTGATGCAGTACGAAGCCTGTGTGAACTACGGACGCGATCGGACCGGCGTGGATGCCGTTACGTGGGCCTGCCGGGCGGCGGAACTCGGGGCAGGCGAACTGATGGTGACGTCGGTCAATCGGGAGGGCACGGCCAAGGGCTTCGATGTCACCCTGACCAGGCGCATCGCTCAGAGTGTCGGCATTCCGGTGATCGCAGGTGGCGGCGCGGGCACGGAGGACCACGTCCGGGCCGTCGTCGCGGAGGGCGATGTGAATGCCGTGGCGCTGGCCTCGTTGCTGCACTACGGCCGGATTCGGGGGCGCCGCGCGGAAGGCCGCGATGACGGTCGAGAAGGCAATACCGAGTTCCTCCAACGTGGGACGGTGAACAACCGGTTCCCGGCAACCGATATCCGGTCCGTGAAGGCCTATCTCACATCGCACGGAATCGACTGCCGATATCAGCCCGAGGTGCGTGATGATGCGCAATGACCCCAACGTCGCCGGCCCTGTGGCGATCGTCGACTACGGTCTCGGCAACCTGTACAGTGTGAAACACGCGTGCGCCGCGGTGGGCCTTGATGCGATCATCACGTCGGTCAGGACGGAGATCCTCGCGGCGCCGGCTGTCATCCTCCCGGGTGTCGGCGCGTTCGGCGATGCGATGGACACCCTGGCCCGCCTCGATCTCGTATCGGTCATTCGGGACGTGGCGGCCGCATCGCGTCCGCTGCTGGGCGTCTGCCTCGGGATGCAACTCCTGATGACCGAGAGCGAAGAGTTCGGACGCCATCGGGGCCTGGGCCTGATTGACGGCGTCGTGGTGCGTCTGCCCTCGGCCGGAACCTCCGTCCAGGAATCAAAGGTCCCGCAGATTGGCTGGAACGCCATCCGGCGGTATCCGGCAGGCGCCGCCGCGGATCCCTGGGCGGCGACAGTGCTGGACGGCGTGCCGGACGGAGAGCAGATGTATTTCGTGCACAGTTACGTCGTTCAGCCGCAGGACCCGGCGTTGACGCTGTCAACGTCGAGTTATGGCGGACGCGAGTTCTGTTCCTCGCTGAAGCTCGGCAGTGTGGTGGCCTGCCAGTTTCATCCGGAGCGCAGCGGGCCGGCGGGGCTCCGCGTGTACAGGAACTTCGCGCACTGGGTTGCGCAGGCCGCCCATCCGCAAGCCGTGTCGGCACCGTAGCCGCCTACCACCACACCGCGTTCACCGAGTTGTCGCAGGATTAGAAGGAGTCGTGTCGTGAGTCAGTCGTCAATCGCCAAGTATGGGTTGCCCGAGCAGGTCGTGTTCTGCAAGTTGTGTGTGATGTCCAACCAGCGTCCGGCGTCGGTGCCCGAGTTCCAGCACCTACCGGATCGGCGGGGCGCGAAGTACATGCACATCGACGAAGAGGGGATTTGCGACGCCTGTCGGCACGCGGCCCACAAGCGGACGATCGACTGGGAGGCGCGCGAGCAGGAACTGGTGCGCCTGCTGGATAAGTACCGCCGCACCGACGGAGGCTACGACTGTCTGGTGCCGGGCAGCGGCGGCAAGGACAGCGCCTATCAGGCGCACGTGCTCAAGTACAAGTACGGCATGCACCCGCTCACATGCACGTGGCCGCCGACCCTCTACACGGACTACGGCTACAAGAACTATCGGAACTGGCTCGAGGTGGGCGGTTTTGACAACGTCACGTTCAAGCCGAACGGGCGCGCGCACAAGACCCTGACCAGGCTGTCGATCCAGAACCTGCTCCATCCCTTTCAGACCTTCATCCTCGGTCAGAAGAACCTGGCGCCGAAGATTGCGGCCCACTACGGGATCAACCTGGTGTTCTACGGCGAAAACGAAGCCGAGTACGGCAACCCGCTCGCCGACAACCAGACCTCGCTGCGCGACAAGTCGTACTATGCGATGCAGGACCTGTCGACCGTCTATCTCGCCGGCCTGACGATTCCGGAACTCGTCGAAAAACACGACCTGCAGCTGTCCGACCTGCTGGCGTACCTGCCGATGCCCGCCGCCGAGCTGGCCAAGACTTCCATCGAGGTGCACTACCTGGGCTACTACCTGAAATGGACCCCGCAGGAGTCCTACTACTACGCCGTCGAGCACACCGGCTTCGAGGCGCGGCCGTTCAGGACCGAAGGCACCTACAGCAAGTACAACAGCATCGACGACAAGATTGACGACCTGCACTACTACACGACGTGGATCAAGTTCGGCCTCGGTCGCGCCTCGTACGACGCCTCGCAGGAAATCCGCAACAACCACCTGACACGCGAGGAAGGCGTCGCCCTGGTGCGCCAGTTCGACGGAGAACGGCCGACGCGTTACTTCGATGAAGTCATGGAGCACATCGGGATGACGCGCGCCGAATTTGATGCCCTCTGTGACAGCTTCCGCTCTCCGCACCTGTGGGAACGTCGCGGCGGCGAGTGGGCGCTGCGGCACGTGGTGAGCTAGCCCTGGTGATGAAGACATTTGACGCCTGCCGCCTCCGCAGCGGGCAGACGCTGCGGCAGGCGCTGCAATCGCTGGACCTGTCCGCTCTGGGCATCGTGCTGGTCGACGATGCCCAGACCGGCAAACTGGCGGGCACGCTGACCGACGGCGACCTCCGGCGAGCGCTGCTCGGCGGAGCCACGCTCGACGCGTCCGTGGATGGGTTCGTGCAGCGGCACTTCGTCTCGGTGGCTCCGGCGACCAGTCGCGCGGAGGTGCTGGATCTGATGCAGAGCCGATGGCTCAGTCAGGTGCCCATCGTCGACGCCGACGGCCGGCTGGTCGGGCTGCATACGCTGCACGAAATTCTCGGCGCAGCGCCCCGTCCGCATTGGGCGGTCATCATGGCGGGCGGTCGCGGGGAGCGGCTGAAGCCCCTGACCGACACCGTGCCCAAACCCATGTTGCCCGTCGCGGGGCGCCCGATTCTCGAACGGATCGTGCTGCATCTGGTGGGGTTCGGGATACGCCGGGTCTTCCTCGCGGTCAACTACATGGCCGACGTCATCGAGACGCACTTCCGTGACGGTGCCGGCTTCGGCTGCGACATCGAGTACCTCCGTGAGGCGCAACCGCTCGGCACGGGCGGCGCACTGTCGTTGTTGCCCGAACAACCGGGTGAGCCGCTGCTGGTGCTCAACGGCGACCTGCTGACGCAGTTCGATGTGGGGCGCCTGCTGACGTTCCACACACGGGGTGGTTATGCGGCGACGGTGGGCATTCATGAATACACCCACACCGTGCCTTTCGGGGTCGTTGAGCTGGCCGACGATCGGATTCATGCCCTGCGCGAAAAGCCAACGGAGATGTGGGCGACCAACGCCGGGATCTACGCGATCAATCCGGAGCTGCTGGCCCGGATTCCCGCGAACACCTACTTCCCCTTGACCGCGCTTGTTGAAGACTGCCTCGAGCGTCGTGAACCGGTCGGCGGGTTCAGGGTGGATGAGGACTGGATCGACGTCGGCCGGCGGGACGAACTGGACCGCGCGCGCGGGCGCGGCTGATGACGCAAGCGAACGAAATGGTGGCAGCAGATGCAACGTGAGTGGGTACGCCTGAGCGGACGACGTGTCCTTGTAACCGGAGCCGACGGCTTCATCGGCAGTCACCTGGTGGAACGCCTCGTGGAGATGGGCGCGGACGTCCGGGCGTTCTGCCTGTACAACTCGAACGGATCGGCGGGGTGGCTGGATACGATCCCTGCCCAGACGCGGGCGTCGATCGAGATCGTGTTCGGCGACATCCGTGACGCTCGCCTCGTGGAAACGGCCTGTTCGCAGGTCGACACCGTGTTCCACCTTGCCGCCCTCATCGCCATTCCATACAGCTATCTGGCGCCGGCCAGCTTTGTCGACACCAACGTCACCGGCACGCTCAACGTGCTGGAAGCGGCGCGCCGGGCGGGCTGTCGCCGCATCGTGCAGACCTCCACCAGCGAGGTGTATGGAACGCCCGCCGTGGTGCCCATCACCGAGGACCACCCCCTGCAGGGGCAGTCCCCCTACAGCGCGTCGAAGATCGGCGCCGACAAACTCTGCGAGGCCTACTTCTGCAGCTATCAGACGCCGGTCGTCACGTTGCGCCCGTTCAATACCTACGGACCACGTCAATCGACCCGCGCCGTTCTGCCGACGATGCTCGTGCAGTTGCTGGCAGGCAAGACGGAGATTCGGCTCGGACGACTGGACACGCAACGTGACCTGACGTTCGTGTCAGACACGGTTGACGGTTTTGTCCGCGCCGCCGAAGCTGTCGGCGTCGAAGGGGACGTCATCCAGCTCGGGACGGGAACCACCGTCTCGATAGGAGACCTCTTCGAGTCGGCCTGCCGGGTGCTTGGTGTGTCGGCGACGGTCGTGCAGGACCCGTCGCGCATGCGCCCTGACGCGAGCGAAGTGCTCGTGTTGTTGTCCGATCCGACCCGGGCGCGCCAGCGGCTCGACTGGGTTCCGACCATGTCGATTGATGACGGGTTGATCCGTACTGCCGAATGGGTCGGGACCCATCGCCATCTGTTTGACGCCGAACGTCTCCATGTCTGACCCTGCGATTCCCCTGGCTGTTCCCGACGTTTCGGGCAACGAACTGCAGTACCTGACTGAGTGCATTGACACGGGGTTTGTGTCCTCAGTCGGCCCGTTTGTCTCCCGCTTCGAAACGGAGTTTGCATCGGCCGTCGGCGCGCCCCGCGCCGTCGCGTGTGCCAGCGGCACGGCGGCCATTCACGTCGCTCTGCGGGTGGCGGGTGTGGAGCCCGGCGATGAGGTGCTGGTCTCCGACTTCACATTCATCGCGACGGTCAATCCCATTGCGTACCTGGGCGCCGTGCCGGTTCTGGTTGACGCCAACATCGAGACCTGGAATCTGGATCCGGCGCTGGTGGTCGATGAACTGGCCAGGCGCGCCGCGCTCGGGCGGCGCCAGCCGAAGGCGGTCCTGGCCGCGCATGTGCTCGGCTTGCCTGCGGACCTGGCTCCCATCGTCGAGGCGTGCGACCGCTTCGGCGTCTGCCTGATCGAGGATGCGGCCGAGGCGCTCGGTGCGAGTTACACGGCAGGCGCACTGGCGTCCCGTCAGGTGGGCACGGTGGGCCGTCTGGGCTGCTTCAGTTTCAACGGCAACAAGATCATGACCACGGGCGGTGGCGGCATGGTCACGACGGCTGACGGCGACCTCGGGCGCCGGGTGGCGCACCTCACGACGCAGGCGCGCCTTGCGGGGCCCGAGTATTTTCATGACGAAGTTGGCTACAACTATCGGTTGACCAACGTGGCGGCCGCCCTGGGTGTGGCGCAACTGGAGCGGCTCCCCGCGTTCCTCGCGCGCAAGCGGGCGATTGCCGACCGATACGATGCCGTTCTGGCCGGCCTTCCGGGAATCACCGTGCCTCCGAGACCCGCGTTTGGCGCTCCCTCCATGTGGCTCTACTCCATCCTGATCGATCCGGCCGTCGCCGGAATCACGAGAGAAGAGCTCGCAGCGACGTTGTCGGACAACGGGATTCAGACCCGTCCGGTGTGGGCGCCGGCGCACATGATGCCGTTTTTCAAGGACGCCCCGCGCCTGGGAGGCGCCGTCGGCGCGCGACTGTTTTCGCAGGGCCTCAGCCTGCCGTGCAGCACGAGTCTCGGTGACGCCGATCTCGAGCGTGTGATCACACACCTGTTGTCGGCCTTGAGGCGCGCGTGACGCCCGGCCCGATGCTGACCATTGTCATTCCGACGTACGAGCGCCACGACCGGCTCGCGCGGGCGCTGGCGTACTGGCGCGAGTCGCCCTTCGACGTGGTCGTCGCTGATGGCAGTCGACAGCCGTGGGCGGGGGGCGTGCCTGCCAACGTGCGCTACACCCACGACAATGTCAGCTCGACGTTTTCCAGATGGGGGCGCGCCGTCCGCAGCGTCCGCACGAAGTACGTCGCCATGTGTGCGGATGATGACTTTCATGGCGTCACCGCCCTGCACCGGTGTGTGGCGTTCCTCGAGGCGAATCCCGACCACGCATCCGTGCAGGGGCGCTACCTGTACTTCGATCAGTCCCGTCCGGGCAGCGTGTCCCTCGGGTATCCGCAGGCGGCGTCGTTCGCCGTCGCCGCCGAGAGCATTCGTGAGCGTCTGCTGCAGGCCATGAACCCGTTCATGCACCAGATCTATGCGGTGCATCACGCCCGTCACCTGCAGGACGCCATTGGTGATTTTCCAGAGGCGATGACGGCCAACGCGCTCGAACTTCAGGTGAGCCTGGTCTCAGCGGTCTTCGGCAAACATCGGACGTTGCCCCTGTTCTACAGCGCGCGCGAAAGTCTGGCGGGGTCGGCCGGAGGCGTCTGCGATCAGGACCTGCTGCCACGGTGGGTCTATGAGCCCGACAACGCTGATGCCGTCGGGTTGTGGCGGTCGCGGGTCGCGCAGCTGATTTGTGCCCAGGGGCAGGTGTCGGCGTCGGATGCCGAGGCCGCATTTGACGCGGCCATCCGCGCCTATGTCGAGTTCACCCTCGGCCTCAGACGGCTCCGCGGGGTTCGCCGACTCCTGCCCAAGGGGCTCATGTCGTACATTCGCTCCCAGCGAGAGCGGCTGACACGCCCGTACACGGCCGTGGAAGACCTGTTTGACGCCTCCTCGCCGCAGGGGCGGCGCCTCGCGGCCGAGTACGACTGGAATGCCCCGGACGTGCAGGACGACTGGAACCGCATCCAGCACGCAATTTCCCCGAGCCAGCGGCATTCGCCGGTTGGCAACTCCGTTGGAGGTAGACATGGCGTCATCGAGCGCAACACCCATTGATCGGCTGAATCAGGACGGCTTCCTCATTGTTCGTGGAGCCGCCGAAGCCGCCACCGCCGCCGAGCTGCTGGCCGCCGGCCAGGCGCTGCTTGACCGGGCGGACCTGAAGTTCACGGACTATCCGAGCCATCGCAACGGATCGGTCTGGAAGTGCGGGGTCGTGGAACAGCCGGGTGTGCGCATCGCCGTCGACGTACTCGGCGCGGACCCGAGGATTGACCGGGGTGTCGAGGCGATCCTCGGCCGGCCTGACATGAAGGCGCTGTTGGAGCAGGTCCTGGGACCGGACATGCGACTGACGCAGGTGACGATTCGCGAGGCGAAGCGTGGTGATCGCGCGCTGGCGTACCATCAGGACTCGGATGGCGAAGTCGGCATCGGCATCCTCCTGCTCGACTGCGACGACGAGGAAGGGACGACGAGCTTTCTGCGCGGTTCGCACCGCATTCCAGCCACCATCCGCGAACTGTTCGTCATGCCGCGCGTGGATACGCGCCTCGTGCCCAAGGGCATGGTCAGCCCCGGGGCGGGCAAGGCCGGCGACGCGATCCTGTTCTACAACCGCACGTGGCACGCACGCCACGCGTTGACCCGCAAGCCCGTGCAGTGCGCGTTGATGATGTCGTTTTTTCCGGCCGGCAAGCCGTATCACTTTCACGAGGTGGATGCGGCAACCCTGTCGACGCTGGGGCCGACGCTCCAGCAGATGATGCGGGTGGATGACCGTCTGCAGCGCATGCCGAAGGGGGCGGTCGTGTATCTGGGCCAGGGGCCGTCGCATGCCGAAACCCGGCAGATTCTGACCCTGGATGCGTTTGGCCTCAATCGGGGGTGGCGCCTGGTGCTGGCGCCCCTCGTGTGGCTGAATCGGAACATTGACACGCTGGTCCGCCGCATGGCCGGCCGGCACAGCGCGGCGTAGAGATCCATCGTTTGTCGTGGTGAAGGAGTAGCAGTGCGTACTGTCATCGTTGGAGCGGGTCGAATGGGGCGGCGTCATGCCGCAGTAGTCAAGGGGCTCGGGTTGGATCTGGTCGGCATGGCCGACGTGAATCAGGACGCACGCGCGCTGGCGGCGACCGAGGTTGGCCTGCCGGCCGACGCACTCTGGGACGACGGCGGACGGATGATCGAGGAGGCCTCGCCGGAGTGTGTCGTGATTGCCACGACCGCGCCGACACACGCCGACTACACCGTCGCGGCCGCCGAGCGTGGGGCCAGGATCATCTTCTGCGAGAAACCGATGGCCACGTCACTGGCCGACTGCGATCGCATGATCGCCGCCTGCCGCGCCGCGGACGCCCGGCTGGCGATCAACCATCAAATGCGATTCATGGAGCAGTACACGATTCCAAAGGCCCTGGTCGATGCGGAGTCGTTCGGCGGCCTGACGAGCATTACGGTCGTGGCCGGCAACTTCGGCATGGCCATGAACGGCACTCACTACTTTGAGATGCTCCGTTTCATGGCGGGTGAGCCCGCAGCGTCCGTGTCCGCCTGGTTCTCCGCGGCGGGAGTGCCCAATCCGAGAGGCCCGCAGTTTGAAGATCGCGCCGGGCAGGTGCGCGCCGAGACGGCCTCCGGCATCCGCTTCTACATGGATATCGGTGACGATCAGGGGCAGGGCATGCACGTGATCTACGGCGGCCGTTTCGGACAGCTCGTGGTGAACGAACTCGCCGGGCAACTCTATCTGATGGAACGGCAGGGCGAATTCCGCGCGCTGCCGACCACGCGGTACGGCATGCCGTGGACGGAACAGCGGCGGGAGATCGCGCCCGCTGATGTGCTCACCCCCACGCGCGACGTGCTGGCCGCAACGCTGCAGGGCGAGAACTATCCGACCGGCGAGGACGGCCGTCTGGCCGTGGCCAGCCTCGTGGCCGCGTACATGTCTCATGAGAACGGGCATGGAGCGGTGTCCCTCGACGAGACCTCACAGCAGTCTGCGCGGGTGTTCCCATGGGCGTGACGCTCGATTCGCAGGAGACCGCCGGCTGCCGGGTGGCCGTCGTCGGCGCGGGCTACACGGCCAGAGAGCACATTCGCGCTTTTGCGGATGTGCCCGGCGTGACGCTGGCCGGCATCCACAGCCGGACACGAGCGAAGGCAGAGGCGCTGGCCGCGGAACTGGGTGTGGCGCAGGTCTGCGACTCGATTGAGGAACTTTACGGGCGCACCCACGCCGATCTGGTCGTGGTGACCGTTCCCGAGTTGCAGGCGCGGGCCGTCGCGGAACAGTGTTTCGCCTTTCCATGGACGGTGCTGCTCGAAAAGCCGGCCGGCTATGACCTGGCCGACGCCGCGGCGATCCGTGAGGCCGCGCGAACGGCCGGGGCCGGCCAACGCGTTTTCGTCGCGCTCAACCGGCGGTTCCACTCGAGCACGAAGGTGGTGCTCGATGACCTCGCGGAACGGGATGGCATCCGGTTCATCAAGGTGCAGGATCAGGAAGACTTGGTCGCCGCCACGGCGGCCGGGCAGCCGGAACTGGTCGTGCAGAACTGGATGTTCGCGAACTCCATCCACGTGATCGACTACTTCCGGGTGCTCGGACGGGGATCAATCACGAACGTTGATGTGTCCGTGCCATTCCAGCCCGAGGCGCCAGGACCGGTCGTCTGCACGCTGACGTTCGACTCCGGTGACATCGGCCTGTATGAAGGTGTCTGGAACGCGCCGGCGCCGTGGGCGGTCAACGTGATTGGGCCGGAGCGCCGATGGGAGCTGCGGCCGCTCGAGCGAGCGGCCTATCAGGTGCGGGGAGAGCGCGCGCTCCATCAGGTGGAACCCCATGAGTGGGACGTCCGATTCAAGCCCGGCTTCAGGGCGCAGGCAGAGGCGGCGGTGTTGTCGGCCCGAGGTCAGGCCTCCTCGTCGGTCAGCCTTGACGATGCGTTCGAGACGATGACGCTCATCCATCGGATGTTCCGCAGCTAGTGGGTGCATCGACGCGTCCCGCAATCCTGATCCTGTTCGACGCCGCCGCGCGCGAGTTCGGCAGTCGAGCGGTGCCTCGCGAGGCGCTGGCTGGGATCGAGCGGATCGAATGCCTGGGGTTTCCGTCGCTGGCACCCACCGCGGATGCGCGTCAACAGGCGTCCACGGCGTTGGGGGTGCCCGTCGATCCGTGGCCCGATTCCCTGAGCGAGTCGGAGATTGCCGGCGTGTTTGCAGACGCGACGGCCCGGTCCGCGGGCATGGACGACGCCTGGCGGGCGTTGCTGCCGGCGTCGGACATTCCGTGGTCGCGCCTCAAGGCGAATGACCGTGTGTATTACCGGCTCGTTCCCCTCGCCAAACTCGAGTCGTTGCTCCGCCGGGCGCTGACCCTCGACCCGGGCCGAACGGTGCTCGTGCCGTGGGTGGGCGATCGTTTTGATCTGGTTGAGCGCAATGGCATGCTTGGGCTCGACGCGCCGGGGCATCAGGTGGTGGCGATGCTCAACCGACTGCGCGCGACCTGCACCTGCGATCTCCGAATCCTCTGGCCCGGCCGAGAGCGGCGGGAGCCGCGCACCATCGCCCTGTCAACCATGGCGATGGCGGCGGCGCGTGCGGGGCGGTTGTTGCAGCGGCGATGGCGCGACGTGTTGTCACCGTCGCCGGCGGGCGAGGTACGCGTGAGTGACGCCGGTCGCGCGGCGGTGGGTTACGTGGTCTGGGGAACGTCGCAATGGAGCAGCCTGCGTCCGTTGATTGAGGCCGGGCGGGACCGTCACCAGGCGGTCGTGATCGGCGCCGACATCTTCCGGCATCCATCGTCATATCGCGCCCTGATGGATGCGAAGCAGCCGTTCGTGCCCGTGGATGCGCTCCTGTCGATCTGGAAGACCGTGGCGACACTGGTGGCGATGTTTGTCCGGCAATGGCGCCTGCGCCGGACGCTGCGGCGGGCTGCCGGCCGCACGTCAGACGTGGTGGCGCAGGAAACACTCATGGTTCCGGCAGCGGACCTGGCGTCACTGCCGGAGCTTGCCTTGTACATCCGGCAACTCGAAGCCGCCATCAAGACGTACCGGCTGGCGGCACTGGTGTCCGCCAACAACATCGATGCGTTCCTCGGGGCGACGACGGTGGCCGCCGAGCGAGCGGGCATCCCGCACATCTGCATCCACAACACGGCACTCGAGCGGGTCCCGCTGCCGGCCTATGCCGACTGCGACCTGTACGTCACCGACTCCGAGTCGTATGCCGACTACCTTCGCACGCACGGAGCCATGGGCCGTGTCGAGGCCCTCGGCCTGCCGACGTATGACAGTCTGGTCACGGCCGCGGGCAGGAAGGGGCGTGGGGAGGTGTTCCAGGCGTTTCCCCTCCTGGCCGGGCGGAAGATCGTGGGCGTCACCACGCAGACGTCATGGATTGACTTCAGTCCCCTGCTCGAGGCGCTGGTGCGCTGGGCAGAGTCGCGGTCCGACGTCGCGGTCGTCATCAAGCTGCATCCGCGGGAAGACGCCGACGCCTACGAGGCCTTTGCCAGGCGCCTGCAGGACACCGGCCGCGGCGGGCGTCTGCATCACGTCGGGTTTACGGACTTTCTGTGTGACTGTGACTGCCTGGTGGCCGGAGCGTCCACGACGTTGTTCTGGGCGACGGTCATGGGTGTCAGGCCGTTTTCGTGGGCGGAGCAGAACATCAAGCTCATGGCGGCCGGCCTCGACTATCTCGCGCCCGAGATCACGACGGCGTCCACCACTCCGGACGGGGTCGTCGCTGCGGTCGACGCGTACTTGCGGGAGCCCCAAGGGCAGGACCCGTGGTTCGCGAGGCGCGCGCACTACCTCGCCCACCAATTGACCGGCACCGACGGCCAGGCGTGTCAGCGAATCCTGCGTCGGGTTGATGAGCTGGCAGGGATAACCTCCTGACGCGCGCCATCGCCGATCCGGTCGCGCTGCGCGGCATTTATGCCGGCTGCATGCTCGTGTCGACGGCGTTGGGATTTATCAAGGCGCTGGTCTTCGCAGCGATTCTCGACCAGGTGGCCTTCGGGCAATACAGCGCCGCATTGCTGGTCTTTCTGGTGGCCAACTATCTGGCGAACGCCGGCTTGTCGGAAGGCCTGGGTCGCGAAGTGCCGATGCTGCGAGGTCAAGGCCGGGTGGCTGACGCCGTTGGCGCGCGCAACTCCGCGGTCTGGGCGTCGCTCGTCACGGCGTCGTCGACGGGTCTGCTGTGCGCGCTCGGACTGGCGGCATACGCCCACGGGCAGCCTGACTACGCGCCCCTGCCGTGGGTGGGACTGATGATTGCGGCGACGATTCCGTGCAACCTCCTGCTGACCGACCTGGCAGGCCGCGAGCTGTCAACGGAATACAGCCTGATGCTGCTGCTCAAGAACGGCACGTCGCTGTTTCTCGGGATCATCGCCATTGATGTGTTTGGAGTGCGCGGAGCGCTGATCGGCGAAGCGTTGAGTGTCGTGCTGACCGCCGGCGTGCTGGTCGCGTTCTACAGCCGGGATCTCTTTGACTTCGGGCGGTTCTCTCTCGCGGAGGCCTGCCGTGTCGCGTGGATCGGCGTGCCGTTCATGCTGAGCAGCGTGGTGCTGATGCTGACGCTGACGCTGGATCGCTGGGTGGTGCAGTATGCCTTTGGCCTCGAGGTGTTCGCTGAATATGCGTTTGCCTTCCTGCTGTGGACTTCGGGCATGTTGTTCAGCAACGTCCTGAGCGTCTACCTCGGCCCCCGGATCGTCGCGCGCTACGCGCGCACGGGCGATCTTGCCGAGGTGTTCGGCTACGTCCGGAAGCTCGGCCTGACGATCGGCGCCGTCTTCGCCGCCGGCGCCGTGCCTGCGCTCTGGCTGGCGGGAGTGGTGATTGATCTGCGTTATCCGCAATATGCGTCCGTCAAACCCCTGCTGCTGCCGGTATACCTGGCCACGATGTTCTGGGCCGTCAACTTCTACGGGTCGTTGTTCGTGATCCGCGGCGATGGGCGCTTTGCGCTCTGGCTCAGTATCGCCAATGGCGTCGCCTGTGGCCTGGCGCTTGCCGTGTTGTTCTGGCTTGGCGCGACGATACTCTGGTACGCCGTCGCGTTCTGCGTCTTTCGCCTGGTTTATCTGTTGTCCAGCATCGCGACGGCCAAGTACGCGCTGTTTTCACGCCCTCGCCCCTCGCAATGAGCTCGCCCGACATCGACCGTCCGCCGTTCCTGCAGCGATGCATGATTCATCTCACCATCGGCTTCCCGTTGCTGTGGTTGACGATGGGGGCCGGGATTCTGTTTGCGGGTGTGCGAAACGTCGAACCAATTGCCGGCATCGATGTGCGTGTCGTCGTCGGCGGCACGGTGCTGCTGGGCGGACTCGTGCTCGTGTCGAGTGTGCGCCGCCGCCTCGACGGTCTTGCGGCGCTGCTGTGGGTGATGCTGTTGCAGGGCAGCCTGGTGGGCGCCTTTCACCTCGTGGACGGCTCGCAGGCGTATCGCGCGTCGTATTACTGGTCTCACCTGGCCGCCGGGGCGCTGATGCTCGTGGGATATCGGAGTTTTTCCCGGCTGTCGGGGGACTTCTCCGACTGGCTGATCCGCGTCCTGGACTGGTACAGCGTCTGCACGCTGTTGGCGATGGCCCCCTACCTTGTGGCCTTCACACTGGACTGGCTCAAAGGGGGCCGGTATTGGGGACCGTCAACAGGTCCTTTGTTGTTGCCGGCTGCCTGGTTTGCCGTTCGGGGACGCTGGCGCCTGGCGCTGCTGGCCGGCGTGATGATTGTCATCAACGGCAAACGTGGTCCGGCGGTGGCCCTGCTGGCGGAATGGCTGATTCTGGCAGCGGCGTACTGGGACGTCTGGTCGTGGCGGCTGCGTCGCCGCGCAATCCGGTGGGCCGTGGTGCTGGGCGTCGCCGTCGCCGGCGCGGCATCGTGGGCGGTGGTGACCTACGACCCGGAAACGTCTCCGGCCATGCTGGTCGCGACGGTGAACAAGTGGCAGACCACACTGCCGGACGGCCCCGATTTCGACTACAACGAGGCCACGGCCGGGCGATTGACGGAGGTCGTCGCCGCATACAAGAGCTTCACTGCGAGTCAGTGGCACTGGGTCATGGGGACCGGCTACGGATGGTCGTTCATTGATCCGACGCGCGGATCGCTGCACTATCTGCACCTGTCGCCGCTGAATCTCCTGATTCAGTACGGGCTCGTGGCGTTCGTCCTGTTCATGTGGCTGGTGTACCGGCACGTGTCGTCGGCCATCTGGGTGGCGCAACGCAAGTACACACCGGTCAGCGTGGCGTACCTTGGCGTGGCCGTGACGGTGTGCGGTGCGCTGGTCGACGGGCTCTTTTCGTACATGTATGCGGTCAGTCCGTGGATCTGGATTGGCCTCGGTCTGCTGGCGGCCGACAGGCGCCGCCGGCGTTTGCCGTCTTCGGCGAGAGGAACCGCGCAGGCACGACCTGCTCTGCGCGGCTGAACATCAATGTGTGGCATTGCCGGTTCGTTTGTGTATGGCGCTCCCTCGGGGCAGGCGTCGGAGTCCGACGTCCGCCGGATGACATCGGTGCTCGTGCATCGCGGCCCGGACGGCGAGGGGCACTGGAGTGAGGGGCCGATCGCGCTCGGGCATCGGCGCCTCGCCATCGTTGATCTCTCCGAGACAGGCGCGCAGCCCATGGCGACAGCCGATCGTCGGGGCTGGCTGACCTATAACGGGGAGTTTTACAACCACCGGGAGTTTCGACCGCAACTCGAACAGCGCGGCGTCCGGTTCCGCGGCCCGTCTGATTCGGAAACGCTCCTGTACCTGCTGGCCGAGTACGGCCCTGATGCCCTCAAGGATGTGGCCGGGATCTTTGGCCTGGCCTTCTGGGATGCCCATCACCGGCGCCTGGTCCTCGCGAGGGACCCCATGGGCGTCAAGCAGGTCTACTTTCATGACGATGGGCAGCGCGTGGTGTTCGCCAGCGAAATCAAGGCGCTCTTCGAGCACCCCGGTGTGCCGTGCCGGCCGGACTTCGAGGGCCTGAACCAATACCTGCACTTTCACACGCCGTTGTTCGCGCGAACGGCTTTTGCCGACATCGAACAGGTCGAGCCGGGTCAGTACGTGACCGTCTCCGCCGCAGGCGTGCGCCGAAAGACGTACTGGCAACTCGACGGATTTGAATCCGACTTCCGCCGCCCTGAGGAGGCCGTCGAGGCATTGCAGGCGACGCTGCGAACCGTTGTCACGCAGCAGCTGATGTCAGACGTCCCGGTTGGCGCGTTCTTCAGCGGAGGCATCGATTCGACGGCGGTCGCGTCGTTTGCGCGCCGTTCGGTGGAGGACCTGCAGTGTTTCGGGGTGCATTTCCAGGGGCAGGGTGTCATCGATGAGTTGCCGTATCAACAGGCGGCGGCCCAATCGCTGGCGGTGCCTCTGTCGATGACCACTCTGGATGGCGGGAGTTTTCCCGAAG
>CBINOO010000008.1:0-72892 GCA_966252305.1 uncultured Acidimicrobiia bacterium | reverse complement strand
CGACAGCGGCGCGTGTCAGAATGAGCGCCGCTGCGGCTGATGCCCAGCGTTAGCCAGACGAGATGGAATACAACGACGACTATTCGACCTGCGCGGAAACGTATTCCACCTTACGGATCTACGGCGTTCCGCCGGACACTGTCACCGAGGTGCTTGGCCTAGATCCGTCGAACACCCAGGCTGCAACAACGGGGCCGGACCGGGGACATCCGCACGGGTGGTTTCTGTCGAGCAAAGAACAGCTCTCGTCGCGAGACGTCCGTCGGCATCTCGATTGGCTGCTCGACTGCCTGCTGCCCAAGGCGGAGGCTCTTCACCGAATACGAGGGATGGGCGCGTCGGTCGATATCTCAAATTATTGGTTGTCCGCGTCGGGACATGGCGGACCGACAATCTCACCTCAGCAATCTGAGAAGCTGGCGACCTTGGACCTCGAGTGCTGGTTCGATGTGTACTGTGTTGGCGATGAGACCGAAGACGCTGGCTAACTCGGCTTGCAGCCGTCAGCGGCCGGTGCGAATATGAGCCGCTGCGGCTGATGCCGAGCGTTAGCCCGACCAAGAAAACGATGGCGATCGAGGAGCCCACCGAACGGTTGATCGCGTCCTACCTGCTTGCAGCAGCAGAGTGGTGGGAGGCCGAGACGGATCGGAACCGAAGCGGCGGGCGAGCGGCCGTTAAGCGTGGCAATCGAGCGGCGGACGAGATGCGCCGCCTTGCGACGGAGATCGGATTGGCAGGGCCGTCATCGATTCTTGCGTTTAGCCGCTTGTTCGCAGAACCGCGCAACGGAATTCAGAGTTGGGCGGCATTTCACGCGCTCGAAGTCATGCCTTCGCCATCTGAAGTCGTTGATCAGGCGTTCACTGTTCTTGAGGACTTGGCAGAGGGCGGAGGTATGCAGGCCTTCGGTATCAGGATGCGCCTGAATGAACTCCGCACTCTGTTCAGTCGTTCAGGTCCCAAGCCAGCAGCGGGCTAACTTGGCATGCAGCCGACAGCTGATCTTCCCTCGATATAGTAGACACTTCGACCTAACTGCAGGAGGTGTCCCATGGGACGACCCGGTCCGCGGAAGGTGCAGTGTTACAGCCTGGAATTCAAACGCACGGCGGTTGGGTTGAGTCGTCAACCCGGCCTGCAGGTGCAGGTCGTGGCCGCCGCGCTTGAAATTCACCCGTTCATGTTGTCGCGGTGGCGCAAAGAGTTCCGGGAGGGACGTGTGAAGCCGTCGCGTCGCGCACCGCGACCGCGGCCGCCGAAGGTCGCGGCGGTCCGCGAACTTCGCCGACTGCAGGCCCTAGAAGTCGCACATCGCGTGCTGCAGGAGGGGCACGCTCTGTTAAAAAAAAAGGCCATCAGGTTCTGTTCCGCTCGAGAGGCGACATCTTCGCCTTCAGCGACGCGAAACGGGGGACCTGGTCGGTGACGCGCTTGTGTCGGCGGTACGGCGTGACGCGCGCGGGAATCTATGCGTGGCGCGGCCGACCGGTGTCGGCTCACCGGAGGCAGGATGCGCAGTTGCTGACGGTCATGCGTCCGTTGTTTGAAGCGAGCCACGGCACGTACGGGAGTCCCCGGTTGCATCAAGCGCTCCGGCGGGCCGGGTATGCGGTCAGCCGCCGGCGCGTCGAACGTCTGATGCGGGCGGCCGGCTGGCGGGCCCGCGTAGTCCGCGTGTACCGACCGAAGGCCGGCACGCATCGATGGTTTGGGCAGCACACCAATCACGTGCAGCGCACACGCGCGGATCGGCTCAATCAGATCTGGGTCGGCGACCTGACGTATCTCTCGGTGTCTGGGCGCTGGTGGTATCTCGCGGTGGTCCTCGACCAGTGCTCGCGCCGTGTGTTGGCGTGGCGCGTGGGATCGGTGCGGGACTCGCGCCTGACCAGCGCCGTGCTGTCGGCGGCCTTGCGGCGCCGACGCCCAGCGCCGGGCTTGATCTTTCACACCGATCGCGGGAGTGAATTCCTCGGTGCACGCGTACGCCAGCAGCTCCATCAGGTCCACGCCCACCAGAGCATGACGCGTGGGGGCGCGACCGGCGAGAACGCGCACACATGGAATCGCTCTTCCATTCCTTGAAGGCCGACGGCATTCACGGTCGCACCTTCCACACCGTGCGTGCCCTCCGCCAGCACCTGCGGCAGTACCTTCACTACTACAATCACCAGCGCCTGCACTCGGCGCTGGGCTATCGTTCTCCGATGACTATGAGCAGCACGCAGCGTAGAACATTCACCTGTCTACGAAACCGAGGGAAGATCCCAGCGGTGCGTGTCAGAATGAGCGCCGCTGCGGCTGATGCTGATCGTTAGAGGCTGACAATAGCGCAATGGCTACACTCCCCGACTTCGTTGAGGCAATTGTGGCCGAGTTTCCTGAACTGCGGACCGAAGTTGAATGGTTCCCTGGGTTGCCGTACGTCCAAATCACTTCTCTTGCCAACCTCGCCCAGAGAGCGAAGAGAGCCCACGATTGGGACACCTATCGGCGTGTCGCCGAATTCATCGACCGATACATCACGGACCCGAACCCCGACCTCTCGAATGCGATTCACGTGAGCGTCTTGGAACATCTCGATTTCGTCGGACGCCGGGGCCTCAGAGCATGGAACCTTGTTCCACCGAACGTTCAGCTGGGCTGGCGCAGAATCATGGAGTACAACGAAGAGTTGTTAGGCAACCCAGAGACGAGGGCAGGGTCAAGCCGTGGGAGCAGTAGGCGATGCTTCCGGTCCTCGACGCTGGCAGCATCAATAGCATGAACGCTGACAAAGCCGACGCAAGCGAAGCTGTGATCGTCCGGCTCAAACTGAGCGACGCGGAGTTCGGCGAGTGGTCCGAACGTGAGGCGACGTACACGCTCGAAGACCAGCTAATCGACGTGTTTGCAGGGGGAGCAGCCTTGGGCGAGTTCGATGGGCATGAGTTCGGGGGCGGTTTCGCGACTCTCTACATGTATGGGCGATCCGCCGACCGAATCGCCGAGGCGGTTCTCCCGGTACTCGCGCAAGGCCAACACAGGGCGGGGTCGACTCTCGTCAAGAGGTTCGGCCCTCCTGGTGCACCAGAACAGACCATTGCACTTAGTGAAGGATCTGCCTACTCGGCATGCAGCAGACAGCGGCGCGTGTCAGAATGAGCGCCGCTGCGGCTGATGCCCAGCGTTGGGCAGACAAGGCAAGACGACGTGCGAACATTTCCGAAGGAGCTTGGCGAGCTTCGCCGACTGGTCAACGAACGTGGGAGTGTTCTGCGCACCAAGTCCAACGAGGAGTTGGTCGAGGCGGCTGGACAACCGCCGGAGACCTGGGACATCAAGGGTCGCCCGGCAACAGTCAGCGTCATCGTAGAACCCAAGGACGACGGCTCGCTCCGTGTCGTGGTCCAGGCGTTCATGCGGTCGAAGCGTCTCTCCCGCCTGAGTAGCGTTGCTCTCGACGGTTTCTACCGACGGCCAACAGGTGTGACAGAACCGATGCCCGACCAGGAGTTCAACGAGTTCGGCTAGCGCGGCCTCTCCAAAGACAAAATTGGGCTGACGTACACTCGGCCTGTGATGGACGACATCAAACTCTTCGCCGAAGGCGCCCGCAGGTTCGAGCGGTGGATCCACGAATCTCAATCCGAAGGGAGTCCCGCTGCCAGGGAAGCGCTGCGTCAGTTGGTCGCGCTGTATAGTGCCGGCCTAGACCTGCCGTCAGCGTTCCTGGCCACGACTGAGACTGATCAGTCGCCCCGACTCGACGACGCCGAGGTCGATCGCGTCAGGACCTGGTGCGCTCGGCTACCCTTCGACCTGTACGGCGAGGTCTTTGACTCGACGGTGATGCCGCCAGAAGAGCCCGTGATCGGGTCTATTGGGGACGACATCGCTGACATCTATCGAGATGTCGCCACAGGGTTGCGCCTGTTTGATGCCGGCCAGTTCGACGCGGCACTATGGGAGTGGGGCTTCAATTTTCGAATTCACTGGGGCCAACACGCCACTGACGCCATCCTGGCGATTCACATCTGGCTGGCTTCAAACGAGCCCGACCAACTGGCCAGACCGGAGCCGAGGACTGCCTAACTCGGCATGCAGCTGACCGCAGCGCGTGCCATCATGACCGCCGCGGCTGAAGCGCGGTCGTTAGCCTGACAAATCCTGATCGAAGGATCCAATGAGACCGATCTCCATTCGGAATGAGATCAAAAAGGTGGCCGACGACAAGTTGACCGAAGCCGTGTCGTCGGCGATTCGGCGGGCTGATCCATCCGGTCTGATCGCCGCAGGCGCACCATCCGACGAGTATGACGGGGAAGTGGCCCGCATCGTCGAGCAGCTGAAAGCAGCCGCTCCGCTCCAAGATCAGCCGGGTCTTCGCGCCATCATGGTCTCGGTGTTTGAGCAGAGTCTTGGCACGGGCTCCGTGGGGACACTCGAGGCGTACGATCAAGCAGCCACCGAGGTCTGGCTTGACGGGGCGTCTGCTGAGTTGAAGGCAGGCTAACCAGCGGCTGCAGCCGACGGCGCGGGGGTAAGATGGGTGCCGCGCCGCGGCTGATGGCTGGCGTTAGACCTCGGAATCAACAGGGTCTTGATTCGCCCTTCAAAAGGAGTAGGCTGGTTTTCATGACGCCAGTGGTCGAAAGACTCGTCGCGGAAGTCGAAGCGCTTCCCGCCGACCAGCGTGACGAAGTCATCGCGGCGCTGTTGCGACGTGCGCGCACCGAGGACCATGACTTGCCCAGCGACGCCGACCTGGTTGCTGCCGCAGACGCGCTGTTTCAGGAACTCGACAAGCGCGAGCAGGGCCGGTGAGTCAGCCGCGGCGCGGCGAAGTGTGGCTGGTCGACTTGGGCATGGTCGCCAAGGTTCGGCCGGCGTTGGTCCTCAGCGTGCCCGCCACAGAGATTGACCGCGCACTTGTCACCTTGATTCCTCATACCACCAGCGTTCGCGCCTCCCAGTTTGAAGCGGCAGTTCGCGTGCCGTTTCTGAAGGAAGGAGCGTTCGACTGCCAGAACCTCATCAGCATTCCTCATGCGAAGCTGCTTCGCGCGCTGGGGCGTCTGCCTGCCGCGCAGCTCAGGGAAGTCGAGGCGGTGGTACGGACTTGGCTCGGGCTCGATAAGTCCGAGGTCTGACTTGGCATGCAGCTGACCGCAGCGCGTGCCATCATGACCGCTGCGGCAGCTGATGCCCAGGTTAGGCCGACAAACACAAATGGCAGCGCTCATTCACGAACTTTGGATCGAATCAGGTCAGGAACGGACGTTTTGCCTCGCCGGGCCAATGGGTGACGATGCGAGGGGGCTGATGCTTCCCGGTGCCAGACTCGTCTGGACGGTGGAGGCGAACAGCCATTTCGAAGCAATGACCGAGTACTACAAGTACATGGGCTGGGGGACTTACACGACCGAGCATTCTTGGAACCATCAGCCATATCCGGAAGAGTGGGTGCAAGTCCAGAAGAGTACGTCACAGTGATCCTGTTCCGACAACGGGCTAACTCTGCATGCAGCCGACAGCGGAGCGTGTCAGAATGAGCGCCGCTGCGGCAGTTGCCTGTCGTTAGGCGGTCAAGACACCTTCCAGATGCGAATCGCGATCGTTCTGCTCGTAGCGGTCACAGGCGGCGCGACGCCTGGAGCTGTCAGCGCCCAAATTGTGGAGGCGACAGACTCCTTCGTGCTGTCATGTGACCGATTTCCGGCCACGTTAACCGAGGCCCAACTCCGCGCCCGCTACGGGGCCCCTGCCGTCACTGCGGCCCCCGTGCCGGACTACTGGGGCGGGGAAGGGGCGACCACGGACGGCGTTGCTCTGTTCGACGCCAGTTCGGATCGGCGGCTTGAGTTGGCGTGGTTCACCAATCGCGGCACGCGACAGCTGTGGTTGGCTCGGACTACCACGACAACCAGCCGCTGGCGCACCGCCGCCGGGGTTGCGGTAGGAACCGACGTGCCGGCTTTGCAGTCGCTCAACGGCAAACCTTTCGTGCTCACCGGCTTCGAGGGCCACGACGCAGGTCTGGTCCAATCGTGGTCCGGTGGTCAGTTGGCCGGCCAGGACAAAGAAGGTTGTCGCATAGTCGTGTACCTTGGGCATCGTTCCGACCGCCGCAACGAACAGTTGCTGTGGCAATTGCGCAAGCGACAATTGTCCGGCGAGTCATCGTTCTCATCCGATGACCCCACAATACGGTCGCTCAACCCGAGCGTCGTGGCGCTCATGGTTCGGCACAGCGCGGTGCGTTGACGAAGCCGCCTAGCTCGCGTTGCACCAGACGGCAGCCCGGTGCCATGATGAGCGCTGCGGCCGCTAATGCCTGTCGTTGGACGGATAAACCATGGACGAGATTCCAGAAGATCGGAACCTATCTGAGGTCGAGCTCACCTTGATCCAGTGGTTGCTTGCACACGGTCACGAACAGGCGAGCCGTGTCGCCGGTCAGGTCGGCGGCATTCGGGTCATTTCTCGGTGCGCGTGCGGGTGTGCCAGCATCAACTTCGATCGCGCCGGGAATGGCTGGCGCAGTCCTGGTCCCATGACGGTACTCAGCGACTATCAATGGCAGGACGCAGAGGGCCGGTTGTTCGGCGTGTCTCTGTTTTCAAAGAGTGGTCATCTGGCTGGGCTCGACGTGTGGTCAATCGACGGGCTGTTCACTCCAGCCGCGCTGCCGGATCCCGCTTGGCTCACTCCTTTCCCTGGTCCAGCTCTGCGTTGATGGCTTGGGCCTTCCCTCTGATTGTCGTCGTCGCCTCAATCGGTCTGTTCTTTTGGTGGTCAAATCGCTTCACGGCCCAGCGCCACGCACGGTTCGGACCGAAGGACGCTGAAGAAGCGATGGTAGAGCTCGTCTCGCCTGATGCGCGAGACCACGACACATGGGATCTCTTCTTGGTGTGGCCGATAGACGATCCCTATCTCGAATCGATTCGGCGGCGCTGCGTCGCAATCGTTCAGGACTCCGCGCCCAAACCCGCAGGTACAGATAGCAGCGAAGAGCTTAAAGCTGCGGTCATGGCGTTGCTCGAAGAACTGCGCAATCGGGAGCAAATGGCCACCCGACCGCATTCAACGCCGATTGGGCGTGGGGCCGGTGGTTCGACGACCGTCTGACTTGGCATGCAGCGGCCAGCGGTGCGTGTCATCATGAGCGCCGCTGCGGCGGATGCCCAGCGTTAGCCAGACGATAGGGACTCGTGAATACCGTTTGCCACGTCGTGCCGTCTTCATCGGGCAGTTGTATTGTGCTCGGAGCCTTCGAGCGCGAGGTTGAAGTGTGGGACGTCCGGACCCGTCTGCAGATGGCGGTTTTCACCACAGTGTTCGATTTCGGCGGTTCCAGGTTGGCGCTCTCGGACGAACGAAACGTCTTAGTGGCTGCTGCCTATACCCGGCACGGCATCGCTGGGTACAGCCCGCTGTCGGGCGAGGAGCTCTGGCGACGCCGAGACTTGAAGCAAATACAGGAACTCGCGCTCAGCGCTGATGGCTCGAGGGTGTTTTGCGGTCGTGAGAGCGCGCCGTGTGAGGTAGTCGACGTCGACACAGGCGAAACCGTTGACTGAGTGCGGGGCAGCAGGGCAGTCCTGGAGAGCCCCTGGAACAGGGTCCGTTTGAATGACCGACGTCATCCGCTAATCGAGTCCACAAACGGCCCGACGCGGGTCAAGATTGTTCGCGAGACTTTCGCCATCATTCACGCAGCCTTCGCACCGCACCGGTTGCTGATTTCCGAAAGTGGAGGGCCACTCCGGTGCCTAGACGACGGCACCGGGGAAGAAGCGTGGCGCTATGACCCAGGCCGAGGTGCTCACGTCCTGCGTGTGGCTTATCGGCCGGCCGACGAGAGTATTGTCGCCATCGAGCGCACGTTAGAGAGCCACGATCCCTATCGGTTGGTGTCTATGTCGCTGGCGAACGGCGAGGTTGGAACATGCACCGAAGTCGACGGCATCGCTAACGGATTCTGCGAGCAGGGAGGCACCCTGATCACGTCGGCCCGACAGGTAATCTCGACTCGTTCGCGCAAGACGGTCGGGCATCTTGCAAGCGCTGGCAACACGGCAGGCAGCCGACAGCGGCGCGTGTCAAAATGAGCGCCGCTGCGACTGATGCCCAGCGCCAGCCGGACCAGGCACAACGGTGACTCTCGATCAATGGCTCGCTCTCGTCTCGCTTGGGGAAGCGCGAACAACCGACTATCCGGTTATCGCAGAACAGGCGCTTGCCGAGGGGCTGGATTCGAACGTGATAGCCGCGCTCGCCGGAACCGTCGCCGGTGAACGTTCATCATCCGAACTTGAGGAGCTGCTCGAACGCGGACTCCGGCAGGTCGGGCGGACGGTGCCCGATCGCGCAGCGGCCGGGATGGTAATGCGGCACTACTATGCGGGCGAGGTTGCGTCTGGCGCGCTTTCGCCGATGGAAGGTGCGGCCAAAATCGTTCGACTCGCAATCGATCTCAATGACGTATTGCCATCGCGCGAGTACGCGGGTGACGGCCTTGGTGTGGCTCGACTCTTGGCTCTCTATTACTCCCACGACGACGTGGCGCTCGATGACGACAGCGCTCACTCGGCCATTAATGCCGAGTTGCTTGAAGAATGCCGAAGCCTGGCAAGCGAAAGAGCCGGCTAACGCGGCTTGTAGATGACGTCGGCGCATGCAAGCATTTGGTGGCGCTGCGGCTGATGCCCAACGTTAGCCAGATGACCATGGATTCGCGAACTCGCCACAGTGCTCAAGGAGTTGCGCATTCGGCATCGCCTCGTCTTCGACGGTCGAGACGGCCGGCTGGCACTCGAGTGTTCGTCGGCCGACGAGGTCGGACTCTGGGACAAGACCGTTTGGGAGACTTCGTTCGCATCCGGCGATGAACTGCCGGTAGCGGCAGTCGCCGCTGCCATCCGACAGCTACCGTCGGTTACTCTGCCTCATTGATCGGGCAAACACCGGTCATTGTGTTTCGTTCGGTCGAGTGAAGTAGCAGTTAGGAGGCGCAGAGGCCGCTCCGGATTGTGACGAACCTGGTCCGTCCGGACTCCAACTGCTGCTGCATCCAGTTCCGAGCGACCGTCGCGTCGACTGTCGGCAGGTCGGTGCAAGTGACGGTCCACGCGCCAGTCTGGGCGGCGGCTGGCCTGGTCGCCAGCACTGTAACAATCGCGGTTATAGCCACGGCAAGGGCTACAATCGAGGCAGTTTGAGAAATCTTTGTCACTGATATCTCCCTCACGGATCCACTTTTCATCCGGCGGGAGTTAGGACTCCGGCGTGGCGATTTGGGTTTGTCAGCGCACCGGTGTTTTGGTTCAGGCGAGTATGTCGATGGTGATGGAACGGCGACGACGCACGGCATTTCCGAAGAAGTTCGGCCCGACCGAGGTGCCGACCAGTGTTGCGAGGCTCCTTGCAGACCTGTTCCCCAAGTTACTGGCAGGTCCGCATCCGGCATTGGCGGCGCTTCGGGAGCAGTTTCGAAATGCGAGAGTCTCACAAGTTGAAATGACAGGTGCTGGCTTCTACGCTGACTTTGCCGTGCCAGCGGATGCGCCACTTGCCGACCCGCCGAACTTCACCGGAGGGCGCGCCGACATCGCGTTGAGTGGAGCCCAACATGGCGCAGGCTGCATCGTGTTTGTCCGCGAGGGGCGGCTCGCAGTATTCGAGGGCTTTACATATGACGACACCTGGGGGCTCGACGCCACGGTCCTCGACATCACGGGCGTCGTCCCTCTTTCGCCGGACGCAGGCCGATAAGTTGGGCAGACCATCACAAGCTGAGGCCGTGACGGTTGACACTGTGATTCGGGGGCAGGCGGGCCAGCTTGCTATCCACGTTCTGGCGCCGGAGGGGATCGACCTTCAGTTCATCTACCGCGCGGGGCTTGGCATTTATTGGAATTCATCCCTGGCCCTCCTCGAAGACCACAGCGAGATGGTCGAGTCGGCAGTGACATCGGCCAGCCGGATGGCTAGGGCGCTCCGCGAGGAATACGGAATCGTGTTTAAACCGTCAAGCGATGTCCAATGGATCGCGTTCGGTGCAGACGAGCAAAATCGGGTCGCGAGGATACTGTTCGAGCAGACTCGCTAACAAATCATGGCTTCACATCGTTGCCCTTGTTGCGGTTGTCGGACGCTTTCAGAGCCAGGGTGCTTCGAGATCTGCCCGGTGTGCTTCTGGGAAGACGACGGGCAGGACGACACCGATGCAGACGACGTCCGCGGTGGACCCAACCGAGGGCTGAGTCTTACAGACGCACGCGCCAACTATCGTCGCATCCGGGCGTGCGACCAGCACTCGATAGATCGCGTTCGGCAGCCGAGGCCGGAGGAGTTGCTCTGACGAACGCGGACATGTACCGGCCGATTACAGAGACCGAGGCGCAAGTCGTGGCGTGGCTGCTTGCGCATCCTCAACAGGATGAACCACTCGGCCCATGGCTGACCGCTCCAAATGATCTGTCCGCCAAGAGCGGCTGTGATTGCGGCTGCGCCTCGATCGAGTTTAGCCAGCTGGCCGGCTCTGCCGACGAGTGTCGGCCTATTCGTAAGGCGGCAGGCCACTCGGCAGACGGGCGTCTCGTGTTATTGATCCTGTGGGGCACAGCAGAGGAGGTGAGTGAACTCGAAGTGATGGGCCTTGACGGGCCCGGTCAGCTCCCAGAGCTGAGCACCCTTCGCACCTGGGACACGGGAGAGGCGAGTTGAGCAAAAGCAACATGATCGCTACGCCATGGGAGCCAACATCGGGAATTGAGGGGCCATGCGCCGAGGTCAGCGTCACTCTCCCTCGCGACAACTCCCTAGAAGTGATCATGCACTTCTCGCTCGTGGTGGGCCTGTCGAACAGAGACCTTCGGCTTCAGTTCGCCCGTGCACTGGCCCTTCACTGGGAGGATGAGTTTCCCAGTTTGTATCCAGCGCCCTCGAACATGGCGAAATGCCGAGGC
The DNA here is from genome assembly GCA_966252305.1 of uncultured Acidimicrobiia bacterium. Taxonomy (GTDB): domain Bacteria; phylum Acidobacteriota; class Vicinamibacteria; order Vicinamibacterales; family SCN-69-37; genus SYFT01. Next base: position 61,934 of record CBINOO010000008.1, on the reverse strand, counting down.
CCTCAATGGGACAGTTGGGTGTATCCGCTTCAGCGAGTTGAGGGATCCGAACTGCTTGAACAGATTCGCGCAGTCCACGAGGGCTCTGGCCTGCGGATGTCGCACTATCTGCTGATCTCAATGAATCACCTTGTTCACATCGTCTCCAGCGATGAGTCACACGCCACCTGGATTCCAGGCATCGCGGACGAAGCGTGATCCGATTAGCGCGACTGGGAACCGAAACATGGCCAACGCATCAAAGCCGCCGGAAGGCCATCGCATCCTGACGGACTCCAATGCGCGCCCCTCGTGGTTGGCGAGAGTGGCTCGCTTGTGGGGGCATCGGGCGGTTCCGGCGTTCCTGTCGCGACCGTGGTGGGCGCCGGTGTACTACGGGTTCCCGTTGATTGAGGAAACCAGAACCGACGGGTGGTGTTTCGGCGCGATCAGTGCCTTTGACGATGAACCAGACGGCTGTCAGTGGGGAGACGGCTACGTCGTCGCGCCAGATGGCTCCCGGGCGGGTGTGGTCTGGGAGGTCGGCACGTTTGCCGCGCGCGAGATCTCGCCGCCTGACCAAAAACGGTGGGGCGTTTACAGTGTGGCGTTCCCGCGCCCAGTGCGACACCTCGATGACCTGGTTCAGTGTTTTCGCGCTGTGCTTCCCGAGCTGCAGGAAATCCACCGGCAAGCAACCGCCAAAGGGACCAGCATCAAGTGACCCATGCATCTCGATTCGCTACTGCCCGTGGTGTAGTGCCAAGCTTGCAGCGCCGAGCCGGACATACGTATCCTCGGGACGAGGATGGGACCACTCCGGTTCGTCAACATTGAAGAGGCACTAGTCGATGCCCTGCCGGAACTGCGCCCGGCAGCCGAGCGCTACTGGTCGGCGGAGGGCAGGCCTGGTGAGGACACTGGTGCGTACAGCTTCTACGAGCACGTGTTCGGCACGTACCTCGAGATTCTCCTCGCGCTTGCTCCCTCGTTCACCAGGGATCGGCTCCTGAAGCGCGCGTTCTTCTTTGTGGATGCCATGTTGATGTCGTCCGACGAAGAGGTTACGAACCTCGCGTGCATCGCTTTGCTCGAGGGCCGGGATCCGTGGTGGCTTACTCGGGCGATGCCGTTTTTGGGCCCGCTCGCGCTCGACGCGCTCGACGAATGTTTCGAGGGGTGGCGTCTGAAAATCGACAAGCACTGGATGAAGGTGCCGTGGCCGGGCGAAAGTTACCTATCAAGTCCGGTTGGTCGTTGCATCCGAGCTGGCGTCCGAAGGTATTCCGCTTGAACGCATACCAGGTTGGGAGTCGAGTCCGAACGGAACCTGACCCGTGCCATGATGATCGTGGGGCACAGTCCAACCACCAAAGGAGTCACCCGATGTCCAGCGCCATTCGTACATGCCTCTGGTTCCGCGACGGGCGAGGCCGTGAGGCCGCGGAATTCTACTGCTCGCTGATTCCCGGCAGCCGGGTTGAAGACAGTTTCACGATCGAGAACGAGACGGGCACCTCTTGGCTGATCAATTTCTCGCTCGCAGGCGTGCCGTACCAGATCCTTGATGCGGGTCCACACTTCACGCTGTCTGAGGCGGCCTCCATCTCGGTCGAGACCGACGACCAGGCCGAGACGGATCGCCTGTGGAAGGCCCTCACCGCAGACGGCGGCGAGGAGAGCCACTGTGGATGGCTCAAAGACCGCTATGGCGTGTCGTGGCAAGTCTTTCCCAGGCGCCTCACCGAACTGACGTTGCACCCAGACAAGACCATCGCCGCCAAGGCGATGGCGGCCATGATGAAGCAAATGAAGATCGAGATGTCCGAGATCGAAGCAGCCATCCGCGACTGACACACGACCGACGGCCAGTTCAGATCATCAGGAGTGGATATGAACGAATCGATACTGATCGGGGTCCTGATCGGCGGCGCGCTCTCGGTGCTTCTCGCTCGACTGGCGACACTTGAACGGCGCCTGGCGCGACTCTCGCGGCTGGAAGCCAAGGTGGACGCGCTGCTTGATGCCGGCGGCGTCACCTTTGATCCACTTCGCGACGTGCCCCTGGACGTTCGCTCGGCGCTGGAACAGGGAGAGCGGATTCTCGCCATCAAGCGCTTCCGCGAAGCCACCGGCGCCGGCCTGAAAGAGGCGAGGGACTTTGTCGACGACGTCCGGCAACGCCAGGCCCCGACGTTCTGAGTTGTCGTATGAAGCACATCCTCTGTCTGGCCGCGTGGACACTGCTGGTCATTCCGCGTCCCGCCGTGGAACAGAGCAGCGGTCAGGCGCAGTACCTGGCAGGCAACACGGTGGAGCAGATCGTGGCGTCGGCCGAACTCCAGGGCCGGGCATTCCCGGTTGCCCCTTCGGCGCCGATGCGAATGCCGGCCATCTTTGCGTCTGCTGCTGCGACTGGAACGAGCGAGCGACGTTGTGTGAACGCAGCCGGTCAGGGTCCAGTGAGATCGGGTGAGTTTGTCACCAGCGGGGGGTTGTCGGGCTTCCTGTATCCCGATCCACGGCGGCGGGGCGTAAAGATCCCCTGGTCTCCTCTGCATCACTCCCCGAACATGGAACTGCTGGTCCGCGCGCGCAGGGTTGGCGCCGCCGGCGAATATCGCTACATCGGCGTCACCGTCGCCCACGGTTCACGCGGGCCGGGCCAGCCGCCTTTTCCCCTTGAGGAACCCGAGTACTTCTTCCCGTCCGCCATCGAGTTTCTTCATTCAGGCACTTGGATCGTGGTGGCGACTCAGGCGTCCGACTGGGGTTGCTTCGTGCTGAGCTTGCCCGAAGTGCCTGGCCGCTGACTCCATCGACGACCTGATGGCTGCGCGCCTCCAACACAGCACCCTGCTGGTGCTCGCGCCGTTGGGCGCGCTCGCGCTCAGCTTCTGGATCATGTACACCGCAGGCGCATCGTCCTCCGTATTCGCGATCCAGGCAGCCGCGATCATCGTCAGCGCGGTTGCCGGCCTGACGATCTCCCGAACGTCGCGGTTGTCAGGGGCCAGGACCGAATTGTTGTGGCTTCTCCTGCTGCTCGCCGCACTGGCAGCGCCGCTGCTCCTGTCGTCCGGTGGCCCGAGTCGCTGGCTGTCGATTGCCGGTATACGCGTGTATGTCGCCGCGGTCGTGCTGCCCTCGTTGTTCATCCTGCTCGGTCGCAGCGCCACCTCAGCCCCGCTCACCGGTGCACTTGTCGTCGCCACGGCGGGTGTACTCGCCATGCAGCCGGACGCTGCGCAAGCCACGGCCTTCGCGGCCGGTGTACTGACGCTGCTGTTCCGCCTTCCGGGAGCCGCGCCACTTCGGTTGGTCACTGCGGGCGTTCTTGCGCCGCTCGTCATCCTCGCGTGGGCGCAGCCCGATCCCCTTGCGCCGGTGGCTTACGTTGAAGGGGTCTTCTCCGTAGCGCTCGATGCATCCCCCTGGGTGTTCGCCGCGGCGCTGTGCGCGGTCGTGGCTCCGGTCGTGGTTCTGTTGCGCCTGGCGAGTGTCGGGGAACGTGGTGCCGGTGCCGTGGCGATCTACTACACCACCATCCTTTTGCTGGCTCCGCTTCAAATCACCCCGGTGCCGCTGCTGGGATTTGGCGCTGGTCCGATCCTGGGCTACTGTCTTGCCGCCGGCCTCCTCTCACAACGGACGTCATAACTCCATGACTACCAACAAGTCCCGCGTCACCGTACACATGGCCATGAGCCTTGACGGCTTCATTGCCCGAAAGGACGGCAGCATCGACTGGATGCACACGTCCGACGAATTCGCCGACGGCAAGACAATGGATCCGGAGTTCATCGCCACGTTTCTCGCGTCCATCAGCTGTTACGTCATGGGCTCCCACACGTATGAAATGGCCCTCGGTTTCGAACGTGAGGGCATGGGATGGGTGTACGGCGACACACCTGTGGTCGTGCTGACGTCGCGCGACCTGCCGCGCACACGCGACACGGTCGAGTTCCGTTCGGGGGATCTCGCGGTGATCATGGCGGACCTGCGCTCCAGATATCAGCGCATCTGGTGCGGAGGCGGCGGTGCTGTGGCAGGCGAATACCTGCGCCGTGGGCTGGCTGACGAGGTGTCGTGCTCGGTCCTGCCGGTGCTGATCGGCGAAGGTCTGCCGTTCTTTGACCGATTGGACCGCACCGTCGCCCTGCATCTATCCGCAGTGAATGCCTACAAGAATGGTGTGGTAGAACTGAAGTACGAAGTCACTCAGTCATAAAGGGGGCGCGTCATGTCGGCAATGCACATGCGTATCGCGGTTCTCGGGATCGGGCTCGTGGTATCGGTGGTGGCGATTGGTGCCGCGCGGCAACAATCCGGCGCGTCGACATCGGTTCCCACAGACCCCACAGCGGTCGGATATCTGAATCTGTCCAAGCGTCATCCCAGCGCCAATGAGGGGCCGACAGAGTTTTCGTCGGGATACTCTGCGCCGGTCGCCCTTCAGAGTCTGGAACAGATGCAGGAGTTCCTGGCGAGCTTCGAGCGGTTGACCGAAATGTCACGTAAGAACCTCACCGCCTCGCAACTCAAGAACGTCGGGAACACCAGTCGTGAGATCCAGACCATCGACTTCCACAACAGCCCGCTGATCGTTGAAGGCACGCTCCGCAAGCAGGCCTACCAGATTGCCCAGCTCGAGTACGAGCTCGCCCTGATCAAGCGCGACAAGGGCGAGGCGTCGACCGAGGACGTCAGCCGAGCCCGCGCCGCATACGCCGACGCCACCGCACGCTTCCAGAAGTTCTGGGACACGAAACGTCCGGTCGACTGAGGCAACCACAATGAGCCCGATGTTCGAGTTCGACGAGGATCGCCCTCGTGCTCTATACCGTGCCGGTCATACTGCTGCTGGTGCTGACGTATTTCGTCGGGAGAAGGTAATGCTCGCCAAGGGACTCACACCGATTCTCAATGTCTCTGATATCCAGGCAAGTTTTGCGTGGTTCGAGAAACTCGGCTGGACGAAGGCGTGGGACTGGGGAGAACCGCCGACGTTTGGCGGGGTGTGCTCAGGCGAGTGCCAGATTTTTTTGTGTCAGGACGGACAGGGTGGCCGGGGAAAGAGCGACATCGCCATGACGTTTGGCCCGACCGGCGATGACCGGCTCGAGAAGGGCGCTTGGATGTCGATCTGGGTCGAGGACGTCGACGCCGTGCACCAACGCTGTCTCGAGCAGGGCCTCGATGTCACGTGGCCGCCAGCCGACATGCCGTGGAACGTCCGCGAAATGCATGTCCGTCACCCCGACGGTCACGTCTTTCGCATCAGCCGCGCAATTCCAGAATCCTGATGTGTTATCCTTCCCGCGTCGTGTTTTACGCCAAGCGCATGCAGATGAAGACCAAGCGGGCCTCGCAGAAGCGGGTCCCGCGCGCGCATGGGCGATGGAACACTCTCGGCTGACAACCAGCGATAGCTGAACTCAAAGTCAGACCAGACGAACCCGCTGATGCGCACGCGCACAGCGGGTTTTTTGTTTCAGGCAGCAGGTACGGACGATATGAATCGAATCGAAGTGGGAGTCCTGGGCGCGACCGGCATGGTCGGTCAGCAATTCATCAGTAAGCTGGCCAATCATCCCTGGTTTGAGGTGGGATGGTTGGCCGCAAGCGAACGGTCGGAGGGCAAACGTTACGATGCCGCCGCGCCGTGGCGGCTGGCCGCACCAATGCCTGACCGCGTGAAAGACATGACGGTCAACGCTTGTATCCCAGGCAAAGGCCCCAAGATCGTGTTTTCGGCCCTCGACGCATCTGTGGCCGGCGAGACGGAAGAAGCCTTCGCCCGCGCCGGGCACATCGTCCTCAGCAACGCCCGCAACCATCGCATGGACCCGCTGGTGCCGCTGCTGATCCCGGAAGTCAACGCCGATCACCTCGCGCTACTCGACGAACAGCGACGCGTCAAAGGCTGGACCGGCGCCATCGTCACCAACCCCAACTGCTCGACCGTTGTTCTCGCCATGGCGCTTGCTCCGTTGCGCCAGTTCGGCATCTCCCGCGTCATCGTCCAGACGATGCAGGCCGTGTCGGGAGCGGGATATCCCGGTGTGCCGTCGTTCGACATCCTTGGGAACCTGGTGCCGTTCATCGGCGGCGAAGAAGAGAAGATGGAGACCGAGACGCAGAAGATCCTCGGAACGGACGGCGGACGCTCGCTGCATCCGATGATCGTCAGTGCGCACACCAATCGTGTGCCCGTGATCGATGGCCACACGATTACGGTGTCCGTCGAGCTGGACGGGAAGCCCTCCGTGGCTGAGGTCACCGAGGCCTTCCGGCGATTTGAAGGCCGGCCGCAGCAGTTGAAACTGCCGACGGCCCCGCTGCCCGCGATCATCGTGCGCGAGGAGGCCAACCGACCGCAGCCGCGGCTCGACAGTGACCTTGGCGGCGGCATGGCGGTGTCAGTGGGCCGTGTCCGTGAGTGCCACGTCTTCACGCATCGCTTCGTGGCCCTTGGACACAACACGGTTCGCGGCGCCGCCGGGGCGTCCATCCTCAACGCCGAACTGATGCAGGCCGAGGGACCATGGTTGTCCTGAAGTTTGGCGGGACGTCTGTCGCCGATCGCACCGCGATCGAACGGCTTGTCACCATCGTGCAGGCGGCGGGTCCCGAGCCGATTGTTGTTGTCTCGGCGCTTGGGGGCGCCACTGACAAGCTGCTCGGCTTGGCCGGCCAGGCGGCGGCTGGCGACGGGGACGGCGCTCGAGCGACAGCACAGCAACTGCTCGAGCGGCATCTCGACGTCGCCGGCGTCATCGACGACGCAGAGGCGCGCGCCTCGGTTGAGACATTCCTGAGGGATCAGTTTGCCGAACTCGGCCGCGTGGCCGAAGCCCTGAGCGTGCTGAAAGACGTGCCTCCGCGCTGGCTCGACGCGATCGCGGCGACCGGCGAGTTGTGCAGCAGCCGGATTGTCGCTGCTGCGCTCACCGACCGCGGGACAGCAGCGGAATGGGTGGATGCTCGGACGGCGCTGGTGACAGACGCGTCGTTCACGGGAGCAATGCCGCTGATGGTCGAAACCGGGACACGTATGCGTGAAGTCCTGCCCCCCATCGCCGCCGCCGGGCGAGTGCCAGTTCTTGGCGGGTTCATCGGCGCCACGGAGGCCGGCGTGACCACGACGCTTGGGCGTGGCGGATCAGACTACTCAGCCGCCATCGTTGGCGCGTGTATCGACGCTGCCGAGATCCAGATCTGGACTGACGTCGACGGCATGTTGACCGCGGATCCGCGCCTGGTCCCTGCAGCCCAGGTCGTGCCGGCCCTGTCGTTTGCCGAAGCCTCGGAGCTCGCGTACTTCGGCGCCAAGGTGCTCCATCCGTCCACAATCCTGCCCGCAGTTGCGCGCGACATTCCCGTTCGTATCCTGAACTCGCGCAACGCCACTGCGCCAGGCACGACCATCACCTCATCGTCGCCGGCCGCTGGGCGACCGGTGACAGCCATTGCCTCGAAGCGACGGGTGACTGTGGTGGATATCGCCTCGACCCGCATGTTGATGGCTCACGGCTTCCTGCACCGGCTGTTTGGCGTGTTTGAAAAACACGCGACGTCGGTCGACGTTGTCACCACGTCTGAGGTGTCGGTGTCGGTGACACTTGATGATTCACGCCGGCTGCCGGCGATCCTCGATGACCTTCGGGCATTTGCTGACGTCACGACGGAAGGGGACATGGCGGTGTTGTGTGCTGTGGGACAAGGCGTCGCCGGAGACACGACATTCCTGCGAACGTTGCTGGCAGCCGTAGGCCCGGTGCAGGTGCGGATGCTCTCTCAGGCGGCAGAGCGGCAGAACGTGACGCTTGTCATCGCGGACGCCGAACTGCCTGCGGTGCTGACGCGTGTACACGATGCGTTCTTCGGAACAGGAGGCACCAGATGACTCGAGTCTTGTTGTTGGGTCACGGTCGTATGGGCCAGCTGATTGAAGCGCTGGCCCCGCAATGTGAATGCGAAGTCGTCGGCATCGTCTCGAGCGCCGAGGGTTCGCGGGCGGTTGCGGCGTATGCACAACGTGCCGACGTGGCCATCGATTTCACGGTACCCGGGGCAGTGCTCGACAACGTGACGGCGCTTGCCGACGCCGGCATCAACGTCGTTGTTGGCACAACCGGCTGGCAGGATTCCGCTGCTGATGTGCAGGCCCTCGTCACCCACAGCCGCATCGGCGCGCTTGCTGCGAGCAACTTCTCGATCGGCCTCCATGTGTTCAGGCGCGCGGTGGCTGCCGCTGCCGCAGACCTTGCGCACGATCCGGCAGTGGGTGCGTGGATTCACGAGGCGCACCACGACCGCAAGAAGGACGCGCCGTCAGGGACCGCGCTGACATTGCGCGACACGATGGTGGCCGCCGGATACACGAGGACGATCGACATGTCCTCGACGCGTGCCGGATCGATCCCCGGCACACACACCGTCGGTTTCGATGCCGCGACCGAGACCATTACATTCACACACGCCGTGCGCGACCGGGGCGTATTCGCCAGAGGCGCACTCGACGTTGCTCGCTGGATCACCGGGCGAACCGGTTGGTTGACCATGGATGACTATCTACAGGAGAGGGGCTGATGCGCAGACCGTTTTCAGGAGTTGGAACCGCACTTGTCACGCCGTTTACGGCATCCGGCGCGCTTGATGAAGCCGCGGTCAGCCGCCTCGCACGACGCCAGGTGGACGCCGGCGTACACGTACTCGTGCCGTGCGGCACGACGGGTGAGACGCCGACCTTGTCGTTCGAAGAGCGTCGCCGAGTGATCGAGCTTGTTGTCGCGGAAGCACGCGGCCGCGCGCTCGTGCTTGCCGGCGCCGGTGGCTACGACACCCGTGAAGTCATCCACATGGCCGCGATGGTGAAGGAAGCCGGCGCGGACGGCATCCTGTCGGTGACCCCGTACTACAACAAGCCGACACCTGAAGGCCTGGTGCAGCACTACACGGCGATCGCGCAGTCCACCGACCTGCCCATCATCGTGTACAACGTGCCGGGCCGCACCGGCTGCAACATCGATCCAGCCACGCTCGTTCGCCTCGCACAGATTCCGAACATCATCGGCGTGAAAGAGGCCAGCGGCAACATCTCGCAGATGGCCGAGATCTGCCACTCGGTGCCAAGCGACTTCCTGGTCATGTCGGGTGACGATGCGATTACGCTGCCGCTGATGGCACTGGGCGGTCACGGCATCATCTCCGTGGCGTCCAACGAGGTGCCGGAAGAAATGGTGCAGATGGTCGAGGCCTTCGAGCGGGGCGACCTCATCGAGGCGCGCAACTTCCACAACCGGCTGCTGCCCATCATGCAGATCAACTTTGTCGAGTCGAATCCCGGACCCGTGAAGTTTGCGATGGCCGCGATGGGGCTGTGCGAAGAGGTGTACCGCCTTCCGGTAGTGACCCCGAAGCCGGCTTCGCAACAGAAGATCGTGGCGGTCATGCGCGATCTTGGCCTGCCGATCGTTGCCGGATCGGCCCTTGAGGTGGGCGCATGAGCAGCCTGGCCCAACGCATCGAGGCGTTGTTTGCGAGTGGCGCCTCTGCCGACAAGACCGACGCCCGTGATGCCTTTTTTGAACTGCAGCGCGGATTGTCGGACGGCAGCATCAGGTCCGCAGAGCCGGATACCGCCGCTCCGGGCGGCTGGCGCGTCAACACGTGGGTGAAGCAGGGCATCCTGCTCGGTTTCCGGTTTGGTGATGTGGTTGACCTGTCAGCCGATCACGGCCGATGGCCGTTTTACGACAAGGACACAATGCCGCTGAAGAAGCCCGGCCCCGACGCCGGTGTCCGCATCGTCCCTGGCGGTTCCACGATTCGTGACGGCGCGTATGTAGCGAAAAGTGTGGTGTGCATGCCGCCGATGTACATCAACATCGGGGCGTACGTGGGTGAAGGCTCGCTCGTCGATTCACACGCGCTCGTTGGATCGTGCGCGCAGATTGGCGCACGTGTTCATATCTCGGCCGCTGCTCAGATCGGCGGCGTGATTGAACCCGTCGGCGCGATGCCGGTGATTGTCGAAGACGATGTGTTGATTGGCGGGAATACGGGCGTATACGAAGGCGCCATCATCAAAGAGCGCGCGGTGATTGCGGCTGGTACGATTCTGACCGGTTCCACGCCCTTGTACGATTTGGTGAACGGCCGGATCATCAAGCCTGAGGCTGGTCAGCCGCTTGTCGTGCCGGCAGGTGCCGTGGTGGTGCCGGGCGCGCGGTCAGTCACAGTTGGAGCGGGTCAGGAGTGGGGATTGTCGCTGGCGACGCCGGTGATTGTGAAGTACCGCGACGATCGCACGGATACCCGCACGGAACTCGAGGCATGGATACGGTAATGGATGTTGTTCAGTTGACGAGCGCGCTGGTGGACATCGAGTCCACAACAGGCCAGGAGCAGCGGGTCGCGCGGTTCCTCGCGCAGACGTTGAGCGAGCTCGGCTGGCATGTGGATGAACAGCCGCTCGGCGACGGGCGCGTCAACGTGATCGCCCGTGTCGGGCAGCCGCACATCGTGTTGTCGACACACTTCGACTGCGTGCCGCCGTTCTTCGCGAGCCGCGTCGAGGGTGACCGCGTGTTTGGCCGCGGCGCCTGTGATGCGAAGGGCATCCTGGCGTCGCAACTGGTGGCGGCCGAGCGGCTGCGGCAGTCAGGGCGTACTGACGTGGGCCTGCTGTTTGTGGCCGGCGAGGAGCGCGGCAGTGACGGCGCGAAAGCGGCGAACGAGTGGCCAGTCCGCGGCCAGTGGCTGATCAATGGCGAGCCGACCGATGGGCGTCTTGGGATCGCCACCAAAGGCGTGTACCGTGCGCGGCTGACGGCCACAGGTCGCGCGGCGCACTCGAGCCTGCCGCACCTGGGTGAATCGGCGATCGACAAACTCATCGACGTGCTGGTGGCCGCGCGGCAGCTCCAATGGCCTGCTGATGATCTGATCGGTGATACGAACTACTCGGTTGGACTCATCAACGGCGGCGTCGCGCCCAATGTGATTTCGCCATCAGCCTCCGCCGAACTGATGTTCCGGACGGTCGGTGACTACGAAGACGTCCGCGCGCTGCTCCTGGACGTTGCCGGCGGGCGCGTCACTGTTGACGATGTGCTGGTGGTGCCACCGGTGCGTCTGCACATCATCGATGGCTTCGAGCGCGCAGTGTTTGCGTACACCACCGACGTGCCGTTCCTTACCAACTGGGGCACGCCCCTGCTCTTCGGGCCAGGATCGATCACGGTTGCGCATACCGATGCCGAGTGCATCAGCGTGCAGGAGCTCACCATGGCCGTTGAGCACTATCAGCACCTCGTGCAGGCGCTGCCGGCGGCCGTGTCATGTGGCGCCTGATCATCGACGCCCTGAAGGGCGTTGAACATGACTACACCGGTGGGTCCGTCCGCCGGGCGGTTGTGCTGCTTGCCGTGCCGATGGCCATGGAAATGGTCATGGAGTCGGTGTTTGCCGTGGTCGACGTGTTTTTTGTCTCGCGCATCGGATCGGACGCGGTTGCCACGGTGGGCGTGACCGAAGCGATGCTCACCATCGTGTACACGGTGGCGATGGCCCTCGGCATCGGGGCGACGGCGGTCGTGGCGCGGCGCATCGGTGAACACGATCCGGAAGGGGCCGCCCGGGCGGCATCACAGGCCGTCTTGCTGGGCACTATCGTCGCTGCGGCACTGGGAGTGTTCGGCTACTTCCAGGCGGAGTGGTTGCTCGAGCTGATGGGCGCGACGCCGGCCATGGTCGAGTCGTCAGCCAGCTACACGCGCATCATGTTTGCCGGCAATGCGTCGGTGACGCTGCTCTTTCTCAACAACGCCATCTTTCGGGGCGCGGGCGACGCGGCGATTGCGATGCGCATGTTGTGGCTCGGGAATGCGATCAACATCGTGCTCGATCCGGCGCTCATCTTCGGCCTTGGTCCGTTTCCGGAGATGGGCATTGCAGGCGCTGCAGTCGCCACCAACATTGGCCGAGGTACAGCTGTCGCGCTGCAGCTCGTCCTGTTGCTTCGCGGCAACGCGCGTGTCCGCATTGCGTGGCGGTATCTGAAGATCCTGCCCGCGGAAATGTGGACAGTGTGCCGGCTCTCCGGCACCGGCTTCCTGCAGATCCTCATCGATACCTCGAGCTGGATCGGCCTCGTGCGGGTGGTGGCCTCCTTTGGCGCCGAGGCGCTTGCGGCCTACACCATTGCCATCCGCCTCGTGGCATTCGCGATCCTTCCCGCGTGGGGACTCAGCAACGCGGCCTCGACGATGGTGGGGCAGGCGCTGGGGGCGGGCAAACCTGAGCGTGCGGAGGAGGCGACATGGGCGGCCGGATGGTTGACGGCCATCGTGCTTGGCGTAATCAGTGTGGTGTTCATCGCCGGCGCTCCGTGGATCGTCGCCATCTTCACGAGTGATCCGGCGATTGCGCCACAGGCGGTCACGAGCCTGAGAGTGGTGTCGAGCGGCTTTGTGTTTTTCGCTTATGGACTGGTGTTCACGCAGGCGTTTAATGGCGCCGGTGATCCGTGGACGCCGACGTGGCTCAACTTCGCCTGTTTCTGGTGCTGGCAGATCCCCCTTGCCTGGGGCCTGGCGATCGGGCTTGGCTGGGGCCTGGTTGGTGTCTTCTGGGCGATGACGATTGCGTTTTCGACGCTTGGTCTGCTCGGCGCCATCGCGTTCCGCCGCGGCACGTGGAAGCTCAAGGTCGTGTGACGTGACTGCTGCCCGGCTGCGCCAGTGCCGAGCGCAGCGCCGCGATCTCCTCACGAAGAGAGGCAATTTCTGCTGCAGTGTTGTCGGTCTGTTTGTCCGAGCCGAGAAACCAGACCGCGAGGAAGCCGGAGAACGTGCCGAATAGTCCGACGCCGCCGGCCATCAGTGCCGCAGCGACGGCGCGGCCTGCGCCGGTGACGGGGTAGAGATCGCCATAGCCCACAGTGGTGATTGTGGCGACCGCCCACCAGGCGGCGTCCTGTGCCGTATGGATGTTGGCGCCAGGGACCTTTTCGAACTGCAGGATCGCAATGCTCGATCCCACGACCAGTCCAAACGCCACCAGGGTGGCCGCCATGAATGAGTTCTCCGAGCGTCTCTGCACGACCAGCTGAAGCAGCACCTTGGATGCCCGCAGGCCACGAATGACCCGGATCACTCTGAAGATGCGTGCAAATCGTCCAAACCGCGCCGCCTCGATGTAGGGAATCGAGGACAGCAGATCGAGCCAGCCCCACGTCCGGAAATACAGCCACCGATTGGGCGCGCGGTACATGCTGAACAGGAAATCGGCAAAAAATACCGCGCAGACGGCCAGGTCGGCGAAATGGAAGATGTCCCGCACCTCGGAACCGGCGGGAATGACCGTCTGCAGGCCCAGAGCGACCACCGCGTACAGCGACAGGACCAGGATGAACAGCTGATATCCGGGTGAAGGAGTACGGTGATTGTCCATGTCAGCGATTCTAGGCGCTCCGATGTAGGATCGTGCCCATGCGATTCAGTCTTGTGATGGTCTCGGTGGCTGCCGTGGCGGCCGTGGCATCGGCGCAACAACAGAGTGGTGTGAGCCAGGATCCCCCGAATGCCCCCACGCAGAAGCCTGCGTTTGCCGGGCAGACGCGCGCGCCGGAGCGGCTCACCAATGTGGCGTTTGACGTGGTGACGGTCGCTGAGGGACTGGTGTCGCCGTGGAGCCTTGAGTTCCTGCCCGGCGGCAAGATGCTCGTGACGGAAAAGGGCGGCCAGCTGCGCATCGTGTCACCCGACGGCACGTTGTCGGCGCCGGTCACCGGCCTGCCTCCCGTCGACAACCGAGGGCAGGGCGGCCTGCTCGACGTCGCGCTGGATCCCAACTACGCGAGCAATCAGCTGATCTACTGGAGCTTCTCCGAGCCTCACGAAGACGGCACCAACAACACAGCGGTGGCGCGCGGCCGCCTCGTGGATGGCGCGACGCCGTCAGTGCAGAACGTGCAGGTGATCTACAAACAGGCGCCGTCGATGAACTCGCGTGGCCACTTCGGTTCCCGTCTCGCGTTCGGTCGCGACGGCACGCTGTTTGTGAGCCAGGGAGATCGGCAGATCGAGGCCGGCCGCAATCTCGTGCAGGACCTGAACACGTTGCTCGGCAAGATCGTGCGCATCAACGCCGACGGCTCGATTCCCAAAGACAATCCGTTTGTCGGCAAGGAGGGCGCGCGCCCGGAGATCTGGTCGTACGGGCATCGCAACTCCCAGGCGGCGGCGGTGCACCCGCAGACGGGGGACTTGTGGGAAGTCGAACACGGCACACGCGGCGGCGATGAGTTGAACATCGCGCGCAAGGGCCTCAACTACGGATGGCCTGACGTCGCCTACGGCATCGAGTACCGTGGCCAGCCGATTCGCGAAGGTATCACCGCGAAAGCCGGCACCGAGCAGGCCGTCTACTACTGGGATCCTGTCATCGCGCCGAGCGGCATGATGTTCTACACGGGCGATCTGTTTCCGGCGTGGAAGGGCAGCCTGTTCATCGGCGGCCTGGCGTCCAAGAACCTCGTGCGCCTGGACCTCAAGGGTGATCGCGTGGTTGGCGAGGAGCGCCTGCTGCGCGACTTGCAGCCGGAAGCTGAGCGTATCCGCGACGTGAAGCAGGGGCCCGATGGCGCCGTCTATGTCGTGACCGACAACGCCAAAGGGCGCGTGCTCAAACTCGTGCCGAAGCGCTGACGTTTAGTTGAAGGTCCAGACGGCCAGCAGCACGATCAGGATGGCCAGCGTGAAGATCACCTTGCCGAGCATCTGCATGCGGGCGGTGGCTGCCGCGTCTCCGGCGGCCACCTTCCTCCGCAGCGAGTGGCCGTAACCAATCACCAGCGTCATCAGCACCACCGCCGTCAGCTTGGCGTGAAACAGCGGCGGGATGTTGCCGAACCCCTGCCACTTGACGAACACGAGTGTGAGGCCGCTCAACCAGAGCAGGACCAGCCCAAGGTCGCCAATACGCGCGATGGCCGGTGGGAACGTGGCCAGCGCCCGCCGATCGGATGCGGGGGCCTTCGCGATCAGGCCGGCCATCACCAGATTGCCGAAGCCGGCGGAAAAGCCCATGGCGAGTCCAAGAAAGTGCAGGGCCAGCAGTACTCGAACGGCATCTTCCATCGTGGTTCTCCAATCGTCGACCGCGTAACGTCCGCTCCATCCTACCCTTGAAGCCGCATAATTTTCCCAGCCGATGATCGTGCGCGTCCTTGCCGTGCTCGTGGTGCTGTATGCCGCCGTGCTGCGTTTTGACGCGGTCACGCTGATGCATGGCCCTGCCGACTCGCCGAGGTGGCTTCAGTCCCTGCAGGCGTCTCGGCCGGCGGTCAGCGCCTTGCGCCCATCCACGATGACGTGGCAGCGATGGGAAGGGCGTTACATCAGCGATCCCTACACCTATCTGCAGTACGCGCGCGAGCCCCGCGGATTCTATGATGCTCACCGACGCGAGCCGGTCTTCGTTTTTGCGACGCGCATCTGGCTCTGGTTGCTTGGCAATCAGGATCGCGCCGTCAGCTGGGCGTCAGCCATGTTCTCCGTCCTCGCCGTCTGGGCAACTTACCTGCTTGGCCGCCGAGCCTGGTCGCGATGGGTGGGGCTGCTCGCGGCCCTGGCCATGGCCATCGAGATGGAGAACATCACCTGGGGCGTGGGCGGCTGGCGCGACGATGCGTTTACGTGTGCGGTGGTGCTGACTGCGCATGCCGTGTTGTGGCTGCGGGCATCACCAACAACGGCGCGGGCGGTGTGGCTTGGCGTGATCTGCGCCCTGGCGTGCCTGACTCGCATCACCTCGTTGTCGTTCGTCGTGCCTGCGCTGGTCGCCACATGGTGGCTGTTACCGTCCGTCACCTCTGATCGTCGACGTCTGTTGTTGACGGCGGTCGGCGTGTTCGTCCTGCTGCTGTCGCCGTATCTCATCAACTGCTGGCGCGTGTATGGCGACCCGCTCTACGCCATCAACGTACACGCGGACGTCTACCGCGAGGCGGAAGGGCAGCAGGTGCAGACGCACCAGACGGCGTCCGAATACCTGACCGGCGTGCTGCGCGATCAGCCCATGCGCACCATCGACACCGCGGTGCTCGGCATGACCGCCTATCCCTTTGCCAACAAGTGGGGTGGGTTCGCGCCCTGGCATCGGTGGCTGGGGCCCGCGCTCATGTGGCTGTCGATGATCGGCCTGATCGGGATGCTGGCGAGTTCGGCAGGACGCCTGGTGTTGATCGTCCTCGGCGCGTCACTGGTGCCCTATGCCTTGACGTGGCGGCTCATCGGTGACTGGCGCTTCACGATGCACGCCTATCCGTTCCTGCTGCTGGCCGCGGCGCTCCCTCTCGTGTCCCTGGCCCGGGTGGTGCACCCCGACTGGTGGCGCGCCCATCGTCGGGAATGGCCACCGGAACGCCGATGGTGGATCACTCGGGCGGCTGTGCTGGTTGCGTTGGTGGCGGTGGTGTGGTGGTCCACGGTGCCGTTACCCGCCGCGGTGGCGCGTGAAACCCTGCGCGACGAGCGCGTTGTCACCGTGGCCGCGGGCGCCCGTGATCGCGCGTTTTTCGTTGATGGCTGGCAGGCGCCGCGCACCGATGGGAATGTGACGTCGAGGGGTACGTCCGGAATCTCAGGCCGGCTGCGTCTCCCAGTTGTTGCCGGCGCGCCGTGGGAGCTGTTGCTCCGCATGGACCCGGCGCCGCCTCCAGTCGAGAACACGACGCTGCCCGGTGTCCGACTGTTTGTTGACGGCCAGCCGGCCGGTCGAGTCGATCTCGCCTGGGACCCGTTGCGGGTGGGCAGTTATGTCGTTCCCATGCCCGTGAGTCTCCGTGATTGGGTGGAGCTCGAGTTGCTGGTGGAGCCTGCTGACGGCCACGTCGAGGCATTGCGTTTCTGGTACGCGCAGGTGCGTCTGAAGTAATCGGCTATCCTTGCGGGGAGATGGCAGCCTACGGACAGTCGTACTGGACGCGTCGCCCCGCCTCGCGCGGGCCGCGGCGTCGGACGCTTTCGGGCGATTACACCACCGACATCGTGGTCATTGGCGGGGGGCTCACCGGCTGCGCGTCGGCGTATGCGCTGGCCAAAGCCGGGTTTTCGGTGATGCTTCTGGAGCGGGACGTCATTGCCGGCGGTGCGACGAGCCGCGCCATGGGCCTCGTCCTGCCGACCCCCGCGGCGTCGTATCTCGAGTCAGTGAAACAGGCCGGCGCCAAGGCGTCAAAGCCCGCGTTTGGCGCGTACAAAAAAAGCGTGCGCGACCTCGTGGCCACGCTGGCGAAGTTGAAGATCAAGTGTGACGTGGCCGAGACGGACCTGCTGGTGAACGCGCCGTTCACCAATGACGCCGCCCAGCTGAAGAAGGAAATTGCAGCGCGGAAGTCGGCAGGCCTCGATGCGGTGTGGGTCGCGGGTGCGGCATCCCGGGAGCTGCTGCAGACAGAGACGCAGGGGGCCATGCGCGTGCGCGCGGCAGCGATTGACCCGGTGAAGGCTGCCCGTGGATTTCTCGATGCTGCAGTGAAACTGGGCGTTCGTGTGATCGAACACACGGCGGTGGTCAAGACGACGTTCACACGGAAGGACGTGACTGTCGTGACCAAAGGCGCGCGCATCACCGCGAGCGGCGTGGTGGTTGCGACCGGCGCGCCCGACACCATCGGCGATCAACTGATGCGACATGTGCGGGTCTCGCAGGGATACGTGGTCGTGACCAATCCCCTCACGGCTGCGATGCGTGCGGCGGTGGGTGCGCGGGACGTCGCGTACACGGAAGCCACCGAATCGCCGAGGTGGTTGCGCTGGCTGCCAGATGGCCGCGCGATGTTTGCCGGCATCACCGCACCGCCGGTCAAGCCGGCGCTGCAGGAGAAGGCCGTCGTACAGCGCGCGAATCAGCTGATGTACGAGCTCTCCCTGCGGTATCCCGAGATTTCAGGGTTGCCGCCGGCCTTTGGCTGGGACGTGCCCATCGTGACCGGTCCCGACGGCCTGCCGTGGATCGGCGCCCATCGGAACTACCCGTTCCACTTCTTCGCCATGGCGTTTGGCTGGCATGGCGAGGCCGGCGCCTGGCTGGCGGCACAGGCAGCCGCACGGCATTTCGCGGGCAAACCGGCTCGCGAAGATGCCGCCCTGGGCTTCGGGCGCATCCTGTAACATCTGGACGGCCCCTCCGGTCTTACCTTGAGGGCAGCCGCTTGCCCGGGGGGGCACCTATGCAGGTCACCAGCCAGTGGCCGTTGTTGGATCATCTGCTTCGACGCGCGGGTTTTGGCGCGACCGAGGCCGAGCGGGCCTATTATCTCGGCCGTCCGTACGCCGAGATCGTTGATGAAATCGTCGGATTTGATCCGGCGACGACTTCGGTTGATTCACTGATTCAAACGCCCGGCCATGTGGGCGTCACCGCCCGGAACGGCGTGTTTGCCCCAAACACCGTCATCAACGACACGCGCCAGCGTTGGCTGTTCCGGATGGTGCACTCGCCATCGCCGCTGCAGGAAAAGATGGCGCTGTTCTGGCATCACCATTTCGCCACGGCGTACAGCAAGCTGGCCGGCACGGTCGGTGCGACCGACGGCGCGCGCATGATGGACGCGAAGCCCTCGGAAGATCCCGGTGGGGTCCGGGGACAGATCGAGCTGTTTCGTCAGCAGGGCCTGGAGCGTTTCCGCGATCTGCTGGTCGAGGTCGCGCGTGATCCGGCCATGATCGTCTGGCTCGACGGCCGCACCAACGTGAAAGCCCAGCCGCAGGAGAATTTCGGCCGCGAGCTCATGGAGCTGTTCACGTTCGGCATCGGCCACTACGGGGAGCCGGACGTCTACGCGGCCGCGCGTGTGTTCACCGGCTGGAATCTGACCCGCCTGGATCGAGGCGTGGCCACCGAACGCTACGCCTTCAACTACAACGCCGGACAACACGACGCGGCGGCCAAGACGTTCTCGTTTGCGATTTATCCCAACGGATCGAAGACCATTCCCGCCCGTGCGGCATCTGGCGGCATGCAGGATGGCTTTGATCTGATCGCGGCGCTGGCCAATCACCCCGAGACTGCGCGGCGCCTGGCCAGGCGGCTGTGGACGTGGTTCGTCAGTGATGTGCATGCCCCCGACGATGCGTGGGTGGAACAGATCGCGTCGGTGTACCTCGCCAACGACACCCAGATGCGGCCGGTGTTGCGCGCGGTGTTCATGAGCACGGCGTTCCGCAACGCCCGCCACTACTTCGCGCGTTACGCGTGGCCCACCGAGTTTGTCGTGCGCGCATTGAAGGAACTGGGGTTTGTCGGCTTCTCGGTGAATGACGCGCTGGCGCCGATGCTCAACATGGGACAGCAGCTGTTTGAGCCTCCCGATGTCAACGGCTGGGCGCTGGGTCCGGCGTGGTTTTCGACCGGCGCGATGCTGGCCCGCATGAACTTCGCATCACAACTGGCATCCAACCAGCGCTTCGAATTGCGTAATGCCGCGCGGTCGCACGGTTCGACGCCGGACAGCCTTCTGACCTGGGCGCTCGGCCGCTTCACCCTGCCGGTGTTGCCGTCGTCCACAACGACGGTCTTGCGCAATTACGTGACCACCAGCGCGTGGACCGGATCCGATACGCAGTTGCTGAACAAGGCCGGGGGGCTGTGTCACCTGCTGGCCGGTTCCGGCGAGTACCAATTCGTCTGACGGAGTGCGCACATGAAGGTTACCCGACGGCAATTCGTCAAGGGCGGCGTCACCGCGTTCACCGTCAGCATCGCCGCGCCGGCGTTCCTCAGCGACATCGCGAAGGCGCAAGGCAGCACCCGAAGGAATCTCGTGGTGTTGTACCTGAACGGCGGCAACGACGCGCTCAGCACCGTGGTGCCCTACACCGACGCGTTTTATTACTCGCGTCGCCCCACGCTGGCCGTGCCGGCGGCCAGTGTGCTGCAGATTGGCGCCGACCGCGCCGGTCACGCGCTGGGACTCCATCCGCGCCTGACCGGGCTGCGGCAGATCTTTGATGCCGGTGACCTGGCGGTCATCCAGCGAACGGGATATCAGAACTCGAGTCGCTCGCACTTCCTCGGCACCGACATCTGGTCCACGGGCAATCCCGCGAACGCGACCGGCGCCGGGTGGCTCGGACGGTATCTCGACGCACTGCCCGATCCCGTCGATCCACTTGTGGGCTGGAGCACGGTCCGCGAGCTGCCGCACGCGCTTGAAGGTCGTGAAGTCAGCGTACCCGCCATTCCCAGCGTCGCAGGGTATGCCTTCTCGAGCCCCAATTCGGGTGTGGAGGCCACGTACTCCAGGGCCGCGATGACGCAGCTGGCGTCACACGTGCCTGTGGATCGACCCCACGTCGCCTTCGTCAACGGCACGTCGGTCTCGGCGCTGGCCACGCTTGATCGGGTGGCGTCAGTGGCGTCCTACACCGGCACCGTCGCCTATGCGAACAACGGCCTCGCGCAGGCGCTCAAGGCGGTGGCGGGCGCCATCAGTCGGGGCATCGGCACGAAGGTGTTCTGGGTGCAGCTGGGCGGCTTCGACACACACGCCGGTCAAGGCACGAATGCCGCCAACGGAAGTTACGCCAACCTGATGGGAACGATTGGCGACAGCCTGCTGGCCTTTTATAACGACATGCGCAATCAGGGGCTGCTGCAAGACACCCTGGTGCTGCAGTTCTCCGAGTTCGGCCGACGCATTGCCGAAAACGGCAGCCAGGGCACTGATCATGGCGCCGCCGGTGTCATGATGGCGCTGGGCGGCGGTGTGAACGGCGGCATCTACGGCACGGCGGCCTCGCTCAATCCGGCCAACAGTGACGGCTCGCTCGAGAACAACGGCAACGACGTGAAGTTCGAGACGGACTTCCGCAGTGTGTACGCGCGTGTGCTCGATCAGTGGCTCGGCGCCGACTCGGTGTCCATCCTGGGCGGCAACTTCCGGAATTCGGCGCTGACGTTTCTCTGAGCCTGGTCCTTATTGCCGGGCGTTGCGCACCGCGGCGGCCATCGCAAAATCGCCGTCAGCGTTGGCCCACTGCCTGGTCAGGATGTCGAACTGTTCGTTGGCGCCCGCCATGTCGCCCTGTTGCTTGAGCAGGAGACCCAGTTGCAGGCGCGCCCCCATGATCGCGGGATTGGGACCCACCGAGTAGCGCGCGCCGATCGCCGACCGGTAGGACGCAATGGCTGCGGCCGGCTGGTTTGCGCGCTCGTGGATGAGACCAAGGTAGTAATGCAGTTCGAGCGCGCGTGGGTTTGCGGCGATGGTATCGCGCAGCATCTGGACGGCGGCCTCGGCTCGTCCCGCTGCTGCATCAGCCAACGCCCGCGCGACTCGCGCCGGCTGGTACTGAGAGGGGTCGTTCTGGTCGACATTGGCGATTCGTGGCAGAGCCGCCTGCACGGTGTCCATCTCGCCGATGATCGCCAGCGCGGCCACGACCTGCGCCACCCCCGCCTCCGGCACACCGCCCTTGAGCAGCGCCTTGAGGCGCGGAATCCATTCTCCGCGCTGCACCACGGCGAGTGTGATGACCTCGGCCGCCTGCAACCCCTCGACGGTCGTCATGTCACCAGCCGCCCGCATCTGGGTCTGAAGGTCGCCGACGATGCGCCGGTAGTCAGCAAGGCGTCCATCCCAGATCGCCAGATTCGAATCGGCAAAGGCGATCTGCTGCGGATTCGCGATGGACCGGGCCTGCGCTTCGAATTCAGCCGCCCGCGGGTGGTGGTCAAGGCGCGCGGCGGTCCAGCGCATGATCGACAGATTCGGATCCGGTCGAAGCGCCAGCGCGCGATCCACCGCGGTAAACGCATCCTCCACGCGCCCGAGGAACAACAGCGCGTAGGCGGTGTTACTCACCGGCACGGGTTCATTGGGCGCCATGCCGGCGGCGGCCTCGTACTGCTCGAGGGCTTTCGCAAATTCGGCCTGGCCCATCAGGAGCACGCCGAGGTTGTTGCGCGTGGCATAGTCGCCCGGGTACGACGCCACCATCATTTCAAGCGTGCGGCGGGCCTGGGCGGTGTCATTGGTGACGCGCGAGGCGTGACTCCACTCGATGTACAGACGTTCGTATTCGCTGACCTTGTCGCGGAGGGCGTAGGCCTGCTCCGTATACTTCCGTGCATCGTCGACTCGGCCGATGTTGGCTGACAGGACGCCAAGTTTTGCGTAGGCGAGCGCAAATTGCGGATCAAGTGAGACCGCCTGCTGGAAGAACGGGATTGCGGCTTCGTCACCCTTGGTTTGACGCACGCGGGCGGCCTGGCCGTAGGCCTTGAGCGCCTCCAACGAACGCGTCGTCGCGTCCGTGATGGGCACGTCGTACTGTTTGATCGAGGCCAGCGATTCGCCGAGCCGTTCGCGCACCGTGGTGATGGCCGCGCCGAGCGTGGTCAACACGTCTTCCTTGCTGGACGCCTGCACCTGTTCCTGCGCGATGGCGCCGCCGGTCTCACAGTTGAAGACGCCGATGGCGATCACGTACGCAGAGCCCAGCTGGGAAATGGAGCCTTCGACCGACGCCTTGGCACCAGCGCGCTGGCAGACTTCGCGCGCGACTGCGCTGGTCAGCGGTTCTTCAGGTCCGCGCGACATCAGCCGCAGGGTGCGCTGCACGGTCTGGTCCGGCAGCAGGGTCACAAATGGCGACTGCTGCAGTTGCACCGACACCGCCTGCCGCAGGGCATCGTCGAACACCGCGTCGCCGGTGCGGTTGTCGAAGTCGGCAATCACGATGGGATCCCGTTCGGTGAACGAGGCCGTGGCCGTGCGAGGCCAGTAGAAATACGCCGCCGCTGCCACGGCCAGCACCGGCACGGCGAAGACGACCGCCTTCATCCACGGCGCAGCTGTGGCCTGAGTTGTCGCCGGACGCGCCGCGGGCGCAGCCGCGGTGCGCATGGTGGTGTCGCGGCGCAGGCGCGACAGCTCTGACAGCAGATCCGCGGCCGTCTGGTACCGCATCCTGCGGTCCTTTTCGATCGCGCGCGTGATGATGTGCTCGAGTTCGATCGGCAGCGAGGGATTGGCCTGCCTCACCGGAACCGGGTCGCGGTTGAGAATGGCATCAAACACGACGGCCGTGGTCTGGCCGCCAAATGCCTGGCGACCCGTGGCCATCTCGTACAACACGAGGCCGAGCGAAAACAGGTCCGAGCGTCCGTCAATGTCTTCGCCCCGCGCCTGCTCGGGCGACATGTAGTTGACCGACCCGATCGCCGTGCCGGCAACCGTCAGCGCGTCAGCGGCCACGCGGGTCTCATCGGCGGCGGCGTGCGCCTTGCCCGCGGTCGCGACACCGAAGTCGAGCAGCTTGGCCTGGCCGCGTGTGTTGATGAAGATGTTGGCCGGCTTCACGTCGCGATGCACGATGCCTTTGGCGTGCGCGGCATCAAGCGCATCAGCGAGCTGACACCCGATGTCCAGAATCTGCTCTGTCGGCAGCAGCTCTCCGGTGATCAGGCTCTTGAGCGAATGGCCTTCCAGCAGTTCCATGACAAAGAAGCGGCGTCCGTCGTGGACGCCGCTGTCATGGACCGTGCAGATGTTCGGATGCGAGAGCGACCCCGCCAGTCGCGCTTCACGCTCGAAGCGCTCGGCCGCGTCAGGAGCGAGGTTGAGGGAGTCGGGCAGAAACTTGATCGCGACGTGGCGACCCAGCTTCGTGTCTTCCGCCTCGTAGACGATCCCCATCCCGCCGCTGCCCAGCTGACGGAGGATGCGATAGTGGAGAACCGACGACCCCTGCATGGCCGGATTGTATCGGAGACCCGATGCGGTACAGCCGGGTTTCGGTGCGGATGAACAACGAGTTGTCGGCAATGGCCGGGGTCGCCAGCATCATCTCGTCGAGCGAGTTCTGGCGAATCTCCCTGTACTCACCCGCCGGCTTGACGATGATGGTCGTGCCTTCCTCGTCAAAAAAGTAAATCCGGCCTCCGGCAACGATCGGTGAAGCCGAAAACGTGTGGCCCAGGCCACCTACCCGCGCCTTGTAGAGTTCTTTGCCGGTCTCGGCATCGAGCACGGCCATGATGCCGGTGTCATGCAGCAGGTAGAGACGTCCGTCGACGTAGACCGGGGACGGTGTGTAGCCGGACGCACGTGGATGCACCCAGGCCACGAACTCGTTGCTCGTGGCGTCGCCCTGCAGCGAGATGTCGCCTTTGGCGCCGGGGCGAATCGCGAAAAACGGCCTGGACGCATCGCCGCCCTGCGCGCCGGTGCCCACATACAACATCCCGTCCACGGCAAACGCCGACGGCGTCGGCATGGTCGTGCCCGCGATCGACACACGCCAGAGTTCTTCGCCCGTCAAGCTGTAGCTGCGCACGGAGTGATGGCCCGTGACGATGACTTCCGTGCGTCCCTCGTGGGTCCAGATGTACGGGGTATTCCACGAGGAGTGGAGCAGGCCCTCCGACGCGCGCGGCGTCCGCCACAGCTGCCTGCCTGTCGACGCATCAAGCGCCGTGAGAAAAGACTGCTGTTCGCTGTCCTGCAGCAGGAAGACCTTGCCGTCGTGCACGACCGGGGATGAAGCCGTGCCGAAGTCGAGGTAGATGCGTTGAGGATCCCACGTCTGCTTCCAGAGTGGCGTGCCGTCAAGCGAGAACGCGAACATCCCGATGTTCTGGCCAAACGAGACGTAGAGGCGCTGGCCGTCGGTGAAGGGCGTCTCTGAGGCGTAGGTGTTCTTGCGGTGCCGCCCGCCGAAGGGCAGGCCTTTGTGCGCCTCGCGCTCCCACAACGTCCGGCCGGTCGCCGCGTCAAACGCATACACCATGTACCGAATCTCGTCCGACTCGGATGGCACCTCGTTGTCGCGTTCCCGCACCATCCGGCTGACTTCCGCAGGGGGAATCCCCTTCGCGCGCAGCTCGGCGATGTAGTCGTTGCCGTACAGGCCGGGCGAGGGCTGCTTGAACGGCTTGTTGCTGATCGCGGACGTCATGTACACGACGCCCTTCCAGATGATTGGCGAGGACCAGCCCCGCCCAGGGACATCGATGACCCAGCGGACGTTTTCGGTCTTCGACCACGAGTCAGGCAACGTGGCATCGGCGACGCCGTTGCCGTGGGGACCGCGAAAGCGCGGCCAGTCCATCGTGCCCATGGCGCCGTGTCCGAACGTGGACGATCCCGCGAGCGCAACCAGCAGCGCCACACCCGATCTGAACAAGCCTGATTTCATGGCTTTCACTCTATGACGTTCTCCTGTCGCCGCGGCGGACCACTTCGCGCGGCGTCGGCAGGCCAGTAAACCTTTCCACGGCCGCTCCCGTCGAAGAGTCCATTAGAACTTCTGGTGGAGATCAACGATGACACGCAAGGCGGCTTCCTCCCAGGGCGACCTGCTCATGGGCACACTGGATCTGCTGGTGCTGCAGACGCTGCAGCTGGGTCCCGCGCACGGCTACGCCATCGCGTCGACGATTGCGCAGCGGTCCGATGACGTGTTGCAGGTCGAGCAGGGGTCGCTCTACCCGGCGCTCCAGCGGCTCGAAGACCGAGGCTGGGTGTCGTCGTATTGGGGACAGTCCGAGTCGAACCGTCGCGCGCGGTTCTATCAGTTGACTGCGGCAGGCAAGCGACAGCTCGCCGCGGAGACCACACGCTTCGAACAGCTCGCCCGCGCCGTGCGCAGGGTGCTTCGCCCGGTGTAGCCATGGCGTGGGTTCCCTGGTTTGTCCGTCGCCGGCGTGACCGGCAGCGGGTTGAAGAACTCGAAACACATCTGGCCATGCATGTGGACGACCTGGTGGCGCGCGGGGTTGACCCGGAGGAGGCACGACGGCAGGCGCGTGTGCTCCTGGGCAACGTGCGCAGCCGGCGAGAGGAGATGGACGCGATGCAGACACTGCCGCTCGTTGAGACCGTGACGCGTGACCTTCGTTATGCCGTACGCATGTTGCGACGCGCACCGGGGTTCGCCTTCACTGTGGTGGCCACACTCGCCGTGGTGATCGGCGCAAACACGGCCGTGTTCAGTCTCGCCAATGGACTGCTGCTCGCCGATCTCCCATATCCCTCATCGTCACAGCTGCATCTGCTGGCGGCGGACGTCCGGTCGCCCCGCGGCCAGTTTTCCGGGACCGGTCAGGATGGGTTTGTGTGGGAGGCGTTGTCTCGCACACCGTGGCGCGATCGCGCAGCGGTCCTCACCGGATGGTCGTCGAGTGTGAATCTGGCGGCCGATGGGCAGGCGCTGTTTGTCGACCAGCAGCGTGTCAGCGCCGGCTTCTTTCGTGTGCTTGGTGTGTCGCCCGCGCGCGGCCGCGAGTTCCTGCCTGAAGAGGACCGCGTCGGTGGGCCGGCCGTCGTCATTCTCAGTCACCAGTTGTGGCAGCGTCTCTTTCAAGGTCGAGAGGACGCGCTGGGACAGTCCATCATGCTGCGGGGCGAACCCTGGCAGGTGATTGGTGTGATGCCGGATGGCTTCCGGAGCACGGCTGACGCTGACCTGTGGACGCCGCTTCGTCCGTCAACCTCGGGTGAGGGTGGCGGCACGAACTACACGATCCTGATTCGTGTCCCCGAGGGGATCGCTGTCGAAGCCGCTACGGCTGAGATGCGTCCGCTGCTCGACCCGTCGTTGCGCGAACGCGGTCTGCGAGACGACAGCACGGCAACGGTGGCGCTTGTGCCGCTGCGTGAGTGGCTGACGACGGGACATCGTGATGTCATTTTCATGCTTGCCGCGGCCGCCATCGTCGTCCTGATCATTGCCTGTGCGAACCTCGCGACCCTGATGCTGGCCCGGGGAGGCGCGCGCACCCGGGAGATTGCCACACGGATGGCGCTGGGCAGCGGGCGACGCGCCGTGGTGCGGCAGCTGATGGTCGAGGCCCTGTTGCTGGCGACGATTGGCGGCGCCGGAGGACTGATCCTGGGCTGGGCGGGGCTCCAGTGGCTGCAGCAACTGGCCGGTGAGCAATTCTCGGATTGGACGCGTGTCGCCATGGACATTCGCGTGGTGGCGGCGTGCGGCGGACTCGCCGTGTTGACAAGTCTGGCGTTTGGCCTCGGGCCGGCCTGGCAGGCGTCGCGTCTTGACGTCCAGGCGGCGATGAATGAGGGCAGCACCCGCGCCATTGCGGGCGGCGGCCGGCACTGGACACGGCGTGGGCTCATCGTGGCTGAAGTGGCGCTTGGCGTCGTGTTGCTGGTGTGTGCTGGTCTGCTGACGCGGACGTTCGTCAACCTCACCGACCTGGATGCCGGGTTTGAGCCCGACGGGTTGGTGACGACGCAGGTGTCCCTGCTTGACGCCCGGTATCCGGGGCCCGATGAGGTGCGGCCCCTCTTTCAGCGCGTTCTCGAACAACTGGAGCGCGATCCGGCGGTGGAGTCGGCTGCCGTGTCGCTGGGCCTGCCATTCCAGCGGGCGCTCAACATGGGATTCCGGTTTACCGGCGATGAACGGGCCCGCACCGCGAGCGTGATGTATGTGTCCCCCACGTTTTTCGAGACTTTCGGGATTCGCGTGCGTGACGGTCGGACGTTTGCTTCGGGCGACAGCGCCTCGTCCCGGCCGGTGGTGGTCGTCAACGACGCCATGCAGCGGCTGTATGCGAAGGGTGAGCCCGTGCTGGGTCGCGAGCTCCGCGTCTCCGGTCAGGACTGGGAGATCGTCGGCGTCGTGGGGGATGTTCAGCAGCGTCCGGGTTTCACCGTCACCGGGATGGTGCCGGGTCCGCTCGTGGCCTCGCCGACCATCTATGTGCCTGCCGCGCAGATGACGGCCGGCATCGCCGGCGCTCATCTGTGGTTCGGGCCGGCGTTCACGGTGCGGGCGGCCTCCCGTGCGGATGCCGAGCGGGCGCTGGCGTCAGCCGTGGCGGCCGCCGATCCGCTCCTGCCGATTGGGCGCGTGCAGTCACTGGGCGATCTCCGGGCCTCCGCCACGTCAGCAGAGCGGCTGCTCATGACGCTGGTCGGCCTTCTCGCCGCAACGGCGCTGGTGCTGATGGCGGTCGGGTTGCACGGTGTGATTGCCAACGCCGTCGGCGAGCGGATGCGCGAATTCGGCATCCGGCTGGCACTGGGCGCGACGCCGGGCAGTGTCGTCCGCCTGGTGGTGAGCAGCGGCCTCGGGCTCGCGGTGGTGGGTGTGGTGATCGGCCTTGGCCTGGCGCGTCCGGCCGTGGCGCTCGTGACGTCGTCGCTGTACGGCGTCACTGACCGCGACCCGTTCACCCATGCCGGCGCCGCGGTGTTCCTGCTGCTGGTGGCCGCGATCGCCAGCGTGCTGCCGGCGCTGCGTGTGCGGCGGCTCGACCCGGGCGCCACGCTGAAAGGGTGAGACGTGTCTGTAGACAAGATGTCTACAGATAGGCTAGGCTTCGGGCATGGCCCGACCCGATCCGGCGACCTTCCTGCCGCTCAAGTCCGACGTGGCATACATCCTCATGGCGCTCGACGCCCGCGCGCTGCACGGCTACGCGATCATCAAGGACGTGGAAGCGCGCTCGTCCGGAGAGCTGCAGATCCAGACCGGCGCCCTCTATCGCACGTTGCGGCGCCTGCTGCTCGATGACCTGATTGCCGAGGTGGCCCGCCCCGCCGGAGAGCCAAGCGACGATGAACGGCGGCGGTATTACCGGGCGACGCCGCTCGGGCGCGCGGTCCTGGAGGCCGACCTCGCCAGAATGGCGCGCGTGGTGCAAGCCGCCAAGCGCCGCAAGAGCCTCGCGTGACTCCCGCGCTCTATCGCCTGCTCCTCCGCTGCTGCCCCCGCGAATTTCGCGACCAGTTCGGCGACGAACTGCTCGCGACCGCCGAAGCCGCGTCGGCCGGCGACCAGAGGCGGCGTGCCCGTGTGCCCGCCTTCATGGATGCCGTTCGCACGGTCGTCGGGCTTCGTCGTGATGTGCGCCGCGAACGACGGGCCGAGCGGGGAGGGCTGTTCCAGCGGCTCCGTGGCGACCTGCGTGTGAGCGTGCGTGGCCTTCGCAAGGCACCGGCCTTTTCGCTGGCGGCGATTGGCACCCTTGCCCTGGGGATTGCCGCCTTCACGGTGGTGTTTGCCATCGTTGACGCGATGCTGCTGCGACCACTCCCGTTCGGAGACCGCAGCTCCCGCCTGGTGACGCTGCACTCCACGCACCCGTCGCAGGCGCGCGACTGGGACGATTCCGAGGTGTCGTACTCCGACATCCTCGATATGCGCGCGCGGACGACAACGCTTGAAGCCGTTGAGGGCGTCATCGATCGCAACTTCTCGGTGGCGAGTACTGATGATGCCGCGCGCGTGCTCGGCGCGTCGGTGACTCCCGGCCTGTTCGCCATGTTGGGTGTCGCGCCCGCGCACGGGCGCCTGTTTCGCGACGATGAGGCCGCGCTGCCAGGGTTGGAGTCGGTCGTGATCATCAGCCACACGTTGTGGTCGACCACTCTCGCGGGACGCGCGGATGTCATCGGTTCAGCCATCATGCTCAACGCCCGGCCGGTCACCGTCGTTGGTGTCATGCCGGAAGGGTTCCGGTTTCCCGAGCAACATCATGTCTGGCTGCCGTACGCCGGCGACGCCGTCGCCAGCCGCGGCAACCGCGCGCTGACGGCCTACGGGTTGCTTCGACAGGGTGTGTCGGCCGGCCAGGCAGCGGTCGATCTTGACCGCGTTGCGAATACGCTCTCCCGCGAGTTTCCGGACACACATCGCGAGTGGGGATTCCACCTGCTCACGCTGCGCGAGTTTCAGGTCGGCAACACCCGCGGCACGACCACGATGCTTGCAGCCGTGTTGCTCCTGCTGCTCGTGGCGTGCGCCAACGTGTCGGGTCTGTTGATCGCTCGCGGCGCATCCCGGACGCAGGAGTTGGCGACACGCGCGGCACTGGGTGCCGGCCGCGCGCGGCTGGTGTCACTGGTGCTGGCCGAGGCCCTGGTGATCGCCGCGGCCGGCGGCGTCGTCGGCGTGCTGTGTTCGGCGTGGGCCCTGCCGGCCATCTTGTCCACCGTCCCGGAGCTGCCCGCGTATTGGGTGCAGCCGGCCATCGACCTCCGCGTGACCGCGCTCGTGACGATGGTCACGGTCATTGTCGCGATCCTTGCCGGCGCGGTGCCCGCACTGAGGTTGTCGCGTGTGGATCTGTCGGCGATGGGCTCCGCGGCCAGAGTCTCCGGCGGGTCAGTGAGTCACCAGCGTGTGCAACGCACACTGGTGGTCGCGCAGGTCGCCGTGAGCTTCGTGCTGCTTGCAGGCGCCACGCTCCTCGCGGCGTCCGCCGTGGCTCTGCAGCGGGCCGATCCCGGTTTCGATCCCAATCCGGTGTTGAGCGGACGGTTCTATATCGTCGGCGACGCGTACGACGCGATCGAGAACCGCGCCGCCGCCGTCAGTCGGGTGGTTGATGCGGTGGCGGCGATTCCCGGCGTGACCCACGCGGCCGTGACGCTGGCCATCCCGGCTGACGACGGAGGACCGACAGTGCTGGTGCGGGAGGCGAGCCAGGCAGCCGTTCCGCTGGGTGTCATGGCGTTTTCGACAACGCCGGGATTGTGGGACACGTTGGGGCTCGAGCTGGAACAGGGGCGGCCATTCAGCGAGGTAGAGCACCGGGATCCGGACGCCGACGTCGTCATCGTGAATCGGCGGTTGGCCGAGCGCCTGTGGCCGCAGCGGACGCCGGTCGACCAGACCATCGAGCTGGTCAATGCCCGCGGCGCGGTGACCGCGTCGCTGCGGGTGATTGGTGTGGCGCCCGATCTGGTCTACGAGGAGTTCGGCGAGGTTCCTCCGCAAGCGGAGCTCAATCTGTATGTGCCCTATGCGCGGCAGGGTGGACGGACGCTCGCGATCCTTGCGAGGACGGCCGGCGCTCCCGCCGCGCTCGCCGAGCCGATGCGCCGCGCCGTGCGCGCGGTGGATCCGTCATTTGCGACCTTTGACGTGATGTCGCTGGCCGAGCGGCGACGGGTTACCACCTGGGGAGAGCGGTTTCTGGCCGCCACCTTTACCGTGCTGGCCATCGTGACGCTGCTTCTGGCCTGCCTGGGCACGTACGCGTCGATGGCCTATGCCGTGGCACAGCGGCGTCGCGAGGTGGGCGTGCGACTGGCACTGGGCGCTCGGGTGACCGATGTCGTCGGCCTGTTCCTGCGCAGAGGGAGCGTCCTGGCCGTCGTCGGATTGGTGCTTGGCGCCGTTCCGGCTGTTGCCGCCGCTCGCGCGCTTGGCGCGGGAGGGCTCCTGTTTGAGGTGTCCGCCGGTGACCTGCGTGTCTGGGTCGGGCTGCCGGCCGTGCTGCTGGGCGCCGTCCTGGTGGCCACGCTCCAGCCCGCACTCA
Organism: uncultured Acidimicrobiia bacterium; assembly: GCA_966252305.1. GTDB lineage: Bacteria > Acidobacteriota > Vicinamibacteria > Vicinamibacterales > SCN-69-37 > SYFT01. Next base: position 30,641 of record CBINOO010000008.1, on the reverse strand, counting down.
CCGCAGGGCGGGTGGATCCGGCCGAGGTGCTCCGGGATTGAGGGTATGATTCCGTCAGTCAACGGGAGCGCACATGGCCGAGCCGGTGCAGTCTTATAAGAATCACTCGAAGTTCGTCCCCGCGTATCACTTCGTCGCATTCCCCCTGATCGTCATCAACATGGTCTGGGCGATGTATCGCATGTTTTCGCTGCGTACCGGCGACAGCATCGTGAATGCGCTGACGTCCATTGCACTGGTCATCGTGTTTTTCATGGCCCGGATCTTCGCGCTGCGTGTGCAGGACCGTGTGATTCGGCTCGAGATGCGGTTACGGTTGCGCGAGGTGCTGCCGCTGGGGCTCCATCCCCGGATCGTGGACTTCACGCCCGATCAGCTGGTCGCCATGCGGTTTGCCAGCGACGAAGAACTGCCCGAACTGGCCACGGTGGTGCTGCGGGATCACATCCATGACAAGAAGGTCATCAAGCAGATGATCCGCGAGTGGCAGGCTGACCACCTTCGTGCCTGAGGCGTGGTATCGTCGGACAGTTGGAGGTCGTGGAATGCGTCGTCTTGTGATTGCGTGTGCGTTGGTGGCGGGCGTCGTGGCGGGAGTTGCCGCGCAGGAAGGCAAGAAATACGGTTCGGAGCTCACGTTGACGGAGGTCACGAAGGTCTCCGACATCTACGCCTCGCCCGAGAAGTACAGCGGCAAGCGCGTGCTCGTGCAGGGGCCGATCGTCGACGTCTGTCAGATGATGGGCTGCTGGCTCGCGCTGGGTTCCGACAAGGAATTCCAGACGATCCGCTTCAAGGTTGAAGACGGCGTGATCGTGTTCCCGATGTCGATCAAGGGCAAAAACGCCAAGGTCGAGGGGATCATCAACGTGATGACCCTGTCGGTGGAACAGCAGATTGCGCAGGGCATGGAGCACGCCAAGGAACAGAAGACGACCTTTGATCCGAAGACCGTGAAGGGCCCCAAGGTCGACATTCAGATCAAGGGCGAAGGCGCGATCGTTTACTGAGCGATCCGCCCATGGCCGGCGTACCGAGGCCCGGCGCAAGCCGGGCCCGGAGATACAACAACATCCTCCATCGTGACGTGGGGTACCTGATCGTGGGCCTCACGCTGGTCTTCGGCGTCTCGGGCCTTGCGCTCAACCACATCGCCGACTGGAATCCCAACTACAGGCAGACACGTACCGTGTCGCAGATTGCGCCGCTGGTGGGCGAGGGCCGTGATGCGCTCGTGGCCGATGCGCGCGCCAAACTCGGCCTGACGGATGAACCCCTCAACGTCTTCCGGCCTGATCCGGAAACGCTTCAGCTGTTTTATGAGGGGCGCACGTTTGCGATCGATGCGCCCACCGGGCAGGTGCTGATCGAAGAGACCCGACCGCGTCCCGTGTTGTTTGCCGTCAACCAGCTGCACATCAATGCGTCCAAAGGCATCTGGACGTTCATCTCGGATCTCTATGCGATTGCACTGATTGGCATGGCGATCACCGGGATGTTCGTGCTCCGCGGCCCCACCGGCCTTGGTGGCCGAGGCAAATGGCTCGTCGGCACCGGCGCCCTGATCCCGATTGTGTACTGGGTCTATCGCACGTTCGGCGGGTAATGGCCGCTTCTTGCCTACCTGCCGATTCCCAGCAAACGCGAGAGCCACGACCGCTGGCCGTGCAGAGGACAGTAGTCCTCCGGCGCCGTGCCGTCCCTGAAGTATTCCCAGCCCACGCCCGGTGACATCGGCTCGCCGTTTTCGTCGAGAGTGACCAGGTGGCATCCGCCGGTAGGCAACAGGCCCGAGCGGAGGCAGACCTGTCGTGCAACGACGTCGGCGGGGCGTTCAAGCCAGGTGGAGGCCTGACCTCGCGTGGCCTCCTTCATGAACTGCGCCCAGATGGGCACCGCGATCGTCGTGGCGTAGCCGTTGGACGCAATCGTGCGCGGCTGGTCGAAGCCGGTCCAGACACCGGTGACCAGTGACGGCGTGAAGCCTACGAACCAGGCGTCCTTGTAGTCATCGGTCGTGCCGGTCTTGCCGCCGGCGGGCAGGCGGAAGCCCTCACTGCGCGCGCGGTAACCGGTGCCGCGATCGATGACGTCAGCGAGCATGTCAGCCATCAGGAAGGCCGTGCTCTCCGAGACGGCGCGATGAGACTCGGCCTCGTTTTCCCACAACACGATGCCATGCGCGTCCTCGACGCGCCGGATGAACTGCGGCTCGTGGATCACGCCGCCGTTGGCGAAGGCGCCGTACGCGGTCGTCATCGAGAGGAGCGTGACTTCGCCGGAGCCCAGGACCAGCGAGGGGACTGGAGGCGGCGCTTCCAGGCCCAGACGGAGCGCATACGACGAGGCGCTGCGGATACCCACGGTGTTGAGCACCCGGACGGCTGCGCGGTTGTGTGACACCCGCATCGCCTCGCGCATCGTCATCGTGTCAACGGCTTCGACGCCTTCGTTGGGACGCCAGACGCCGCCGTCGATGGCTGTGGTGTCGTTGATGTTGGTCAGGAGGGTTGCCGGACTCGCGCCCGCTTCGAGTGCGGCAGCGAAGACAAACGGTTTGTAGGCGGACCCGGCCTGGCGATGGGCGTCGATGGCGCGGTCGAACGTGCTGTCTTCAAAGTCGCGTCCGCCGACGAGGGCACGGACGTGGCCGTTGCGCGGATCAATCGCGACCACGGCGCCCTGCAGATAGTTGGGCGGTCCCTCGATCTCGGCGGCATCACGCATGCGCGGTCCCTTGAAGTCACGGCGATTCTCAATCGCGGTGAGGCCCGTCGTCAGCGCGCGTTCCGCCGAACGTTGCAGTGCTGGATCGATCGTCGTGTAGACACGCAACCCGCCGTTCCAGACCATGTCGTCGCCGAAGCGTTCGGTGAGCTCGCGCGCGACACGATTGCGGAAGTACTCGCCGAACCTGGGTTGTCCGAGGTCTCGGCGAAGCCGCACCTTCGCCGCCGCCGCCCTGTCGGCCTGTTTCTGCGTGATGGCGCCCACCGCCACCATGCGGCCCAGCACGATCTGGCGTCGGGCCAGCGCCTTGTCGAGATGTGACGGTGGCGCGTACGCCGACGGCGCCTGAATCAGTCCCACCAGCAGGGCCGCCTCATCGAGGGTGAGCGCCGACGCGGGCTTGCCGAAGTAGCCCTGCGCCGCGGCCTCGATCCCGTAGAAGCCCCGACCGAAGTAGATCCGATTGAGATACATCTCGAGGATCGCGTCCTTCTCGAAGGCCCACTCGAGACGTACGGCAAGCACCATTTCGCGGGCCTTGCGCCAGAACGACTTCTGGTCGGTCAGAAACGTCTTGCGCGCCAGCTGCTGCGTAATCGTCGAACCGCCCTGGACCAGCGAGCCCGCCTTCAGATTGGCGAGAGCCGCCCCCGCGATCCGACGGACATCAACGCCGAAGTGGTCGTAGAAGCGCTCATCTTCGACCGCCAGCGTCGCACGCACAACGTCAGGCGAGATTTTCGCCAAAGGCACGGTTGTGCGGTGTTCCTTGAAGATCGAAAAGACCGGCTTGTCCCGGCGGTCGTACACCAGAGTCGCGATCGGCATCTCGGCCGCCCGTTCGATGCCGCCTTCGCCGGGCACGACCAGAAGAAGGTTGATGGCGACCGCGGACGCGCCTGCCGCGGCCAGCCACGCCGGCCACGCCCAACGTCCCAGTCGCTGGTGCAGGACTCCGAATCGCTGTCCAAGAGCGCGCAGTTGCTGTCGAATCGCCATCAGCCGCTACGGTGTTTCAAGGTTCATTCCAGCTTTTCGGCGGCGGAAAGTGGGCCTGCGACCGGCGCGCGGCTTGATGGGAGCCTCCCCTGTGGCCCTGAGAGGGAATTAGTTGCTCGCTGGCGGAAGGTCGTTTCTACCTGGCGACCGCGTGGTGGGCGAGTCAGCGCCCTTCGAGCACGCGCCGCCACTGGGCGATCGCGGCTGTTTCCTGTCCACCCGCTGCCGCGTATTGGCGCGCCCACGTGTCAAACAACGCGAGGTCGTCTGCGGGCGTGCCGAGCGACTGGCCGGCGGCAGCCAATTGGCGCAATAACTGGAGTCCGAGCAGCAGTGTGTCGGCCCGAGGAGTGGTGGCGTCGATGGCCGGTCTCAATGCCTGCAACGCCGCCACCGGTTGCCCGGCCAGCGCGCTGCTGTACGCGAGGCGCAACCGCAGGTCGGTCCGGGCCGGCCAGCGTGTGATGCCATCGGTGCTCAATTGCAGCGCGAACCGCGCGTCACCCGCCCGCAGCGCGGCGTCAACCGCCGTGGTGTAGATCCATGGCGCGCGATCGTCCGCGATCAGTCCGGTCCGCCAGGCCGTGAGCGCGTCACCGTCGCGTCCGGCCGCTGCGTAACATGCGCCGAGGTAGAAGCCGGCAGGCAGAAAGTCCGGCGCCGCTTTCAGCGACGCGGCGAAGTGGGTGACGGCGTCATCAAGTGTCCCGGCTGCCAGTGCCGCCAGCCCCCGAAAAAACGGCGCCGCAAAATGTGGCGTCGTGGCTGCCGTGGCAATCTCTGCGGCCTGCGCGAAGCGTCCGATACGCGTGAGCCCGAGCGCCGGCACCAGACTGTCCGGCACCGGCGGAAGGTTGCTCGCGTTCAGCTGGTCGAGCATGAAACCAACTGCGGCGCGTTCGAGCACGACCGCGCGATCGAAGGGCGGAGGTGCAGGCACTGCGGCCGCCGGGACGGGCGCAACGCTCGGGCCGAGTGTGGTTGCCGCTCGCGCCAGCGTCACGCGCCGTGACACGGCTCGGACGGGGCGGCCGTTCGAGTGCAGACGCGCCCGCACGACGTACGCGCCGTCGGCAAGGTGGGCGACGCCGATTACGGCTTCCGCGCGACGTTGCGCATCCGATGCCCCCTCCACGAACCGCATGGTCGCCGTCTCCAGTGGCGCATCGTCTTCGTTGCGCGCAATCTCGAGCACCACACTGATCGGCATCAGCGGCTCCGGCCGGTCAGCGGCCAGCTCCACGTAGCCCACCAGACTCGACGAGGAGATCGTGCCGTCCACGCTTGGGGTGGCGGCTGCGCCTGCGACGGCCGGCGTGGCCACCAGCACATCACTCATGCGCACCTGATCGAAGCCCGCCACACTCGCCTCGAACGCATGCTCAACAGTCGCGCGTCTTCCCTGGTCGTCAACCACCGCGACCTTCAGCACGTAGACGCCCGGAGGCACGACGATGGCGTCGGCCCAGGCCTGGGGCGCGCCCGGTGTGGCGCCGGGCGGAAAAGTGATGGTCGTTTCGTCCTGTGCCGTCACGAGCCGGCCCGACGTGTCGTGCAGCGTCCATGCGACCCCAAACCGACCATCCGGGTTGAACGAGCGGTCGATCGAGAGCCCGACCAGTGTCTTCACGCGCCGAGACGCTGGACCGTCCGGGAAACTCCAGGTCGTGGCCTGCAGCGTGAAATCGCTGTGGAGGACCGGGGCAATGAGCGCATCGGCCAGCTGCTCGGCGCGTGTGACCGGCCGATCCGCGGCAAGGCTGAACTCGCGACGCGATCGAACGCGCACTCCGGGCCTGGTGACATTGACGCCGATGTGGTGGGTGCGGCCATCACGATCGGCCGGCAGGGGCGCGAGCCCGAGCAGGTAGTAGCCGGACAACTCGACATCCAGGCGCGCGAACAAGGCGTCCGCGTTCACGGCGACCGGCATGACCGTGCCGTTGGCGGCGCCGACCAGTTGATCCAGGCCGGCATGCAGCAGGTCAAGATCGGCTCGCCGGCTTGGAGAGACGCGTCCGATGCCGGCGTCGAACAGCTCACCGTCCAGGCGCAGGGCGTACAGGGAAACCTGTGCTCGGGCCGCCAGGGCGTTCATCCAGCTGATGTCCGTCATGTCGCGGCCGAGGATGATGCCTTCCGTCAGCAACACCATGGTCTTGCTCTCCGGCGTCCGGGCGAGTTCTTCAAGCAGGCCCCGGAGGGCCGTGAGTGATCGTGTGGTGCGTCCCCGTGTGAGAGTGAAGACGTTACGGGCCTCGGCTTCGACGCGCCTGCGGCAGGCTGCAATGGAGTTGGCGTCGTTTTCCCCCGCGCATTCTCTGGAGAAGACCTCCTCAAGCAGGGAGCCTGGAGGGCCCAGCGTCGGGGAGTTTGGATCCGGGGGGCGGTCCAGCAGTTCGAAGGCTTCGGCAATGCCGACCCGACCTGAGATGTCCGCTTCCGTGTTCATGCCGGACGCCGCGTCGAGCAGCCGCACCACGAGCGCGTGATTGCTCGTGAAACCTGTGAGGGGACCTGTGCCAGGGATCAGGAACACGGCCACCCGGTCGGCGCGGTCGAGTCCCCGGACGAAGCGGGCAGCGGCCTGAAAGACCTGCCGGGATGCGCCTCGGCGCACGTGAGCTTCGTCGATGACCAGTGCGACCAGGCGACCCGGCCGCTGACCGGCATTGGTGCTGTACCACTCCGGGTTCGGAGGGGCGTCGGCGAGGCGGCCAGCCTGCACAAAGTCGGCGGACAGCACCTCCCGGGGGCGGCCATCGACCGTGACCTGAAAGTCGGTGAGGGTCAGGTCACTTACCGGTCGTCCGCTGGAATCCAGGACCGAAACATCGACGGGAATCCGCTCGACGGCTGACCTGAAGGCGGGCGGCGCCTGGGTTTGTGCGGCCGCCGCACTGGTCGTCCCCAGAACTGTCCATATAAGGACAGTTCTGGTTAGTGAATTCGCCATTCCCATAAATACCCTGGAGGTGTAGTATGCGCCATCCCTCGTTACATGTCGTTCATCACGGTGACTCATGTCTTTAAACCAACATGTCCGGGGATGGAGGAGTAAATATGCTGAAACGATGTATTGGAGTGCTGGTTGCAGGTGTTCTCTTAGGGACACTTGTCGCGTTGCCGGCACACGCCCAGGAACTGCGCGGGGCGATTGAAGGGACGCTGAAGGACGCGTCGGGCGGTGTCCTGCCCGGCGTGACCGTGGAAGCGCGGCATGCCGCAACGAATGCGGTGCAGGCGGCGGTGAGTGACGCGAACGGTGTCTATCGCTTTCCGTCGCTGCCCCCGGGGCAGTTCACGCTGACGGCCACGTTGTCGGGGTTCGCCCCGGCCAAGCGCGACGGCATCACTCTGCTCGCCGGCCAGCTCCTGAAGGCTGACATGACCATGTCGGTGTCGGGCCTTGCAGAGTCAGTGCAGGTGTCGGCCGAAGCGCCGATTGTCGACGTCAAGCAGAACGCGGTGACGGCGACGATCACCAAGGACGTCATCGACCTGCTGCCTGTTGGCCGTAACTTCCTTGACGCCATCACGGGCGTCGCGGGCACCGGTATCGAAGGACGCGGCGGCGGTCTGATGATTGACGGCGCCGGCGCCTCGGAAATTCGCTACATGGTTGACGGCATGGACACGACCAACCTGCGCACCGGCGTGTCCGGACGCAGCGTCATCGTGGACTTCCTCGATCAGGTGCAGGTCAAGCAGTCCGGCTACAACGCGGAGTTCCGCGCGTCGACCGGCGGTGTCGTCTCGGCGATCACCAAGAGCGGCACGAACGCGTTCCGCGGTGGCGTCAGCGGCTATCTCACGGGCAAGAAACTCGACTGGCTCGCCGGCGACGTGCGACCGTCGCTGCGCCTCGTGCCAAGCGACAACACACTTGCTGAGTACTTCACGGCGCCCCGACTGAAGGAGACCCAGCGCATCGAGCAGGTCTACGATCTTGGCGGTCCCGTCTTCCGCAATCGGACGTGGTTCTGGGTCGGCTACAACAACAACGTGCAGAACACGGACCGCACCGTGACCTGGACGAATCCGCGCGGGTTCGATCCCGTGCAGAGCTTCAACTCGAAGTCCACCGACAAGACGTACCAGTACACCGTCACCCACGCCCTGACACGCAACAACGCGATGCGCGTTCGTGCGACCGGGGCGAATACGCGCAGCACCGGGGGCCTGAGTCTGCCGGCGATTGACGCGAACAACACCAGCTCGACCAACCCGACCAGCGCGGCCAATGCCACGTTGTTCAATCCGCGTCCGACGACGTACACGGCGTCGTTCAACGACTCCTATTCGCTGGCGTTTGACTGGACGGTCAACGATCGGATGTATGCCAACGTGACTGCGGGTTACCTCGGTTACGGCAGCGGCACCGAGGGCGGCGACTACTATCACGGCACACGCCGCACGTTCTCGACGACGAACGTCAACCTGCTTGACGTTCCCGCCTCCCTGCAGCAGCTGAGTGGATTTGCCGACAACCCGTCAAACAGCTTCACGCGGTACGACGACTACGCCCGCTGGTCGGTGAATTCGGACATCACGATGTTCCGCGAGTGGCGCGGCCAGCACGCGTTCAAGTTCGGCGTGCAGCTGGAGCGCATCGAGAACAGCGTCTCGAGCGGCCAGCAGCATCCGAACATCGCGTTCTCGTGGAACAGCTCGCGCGCGACGTTGTCGAACACCCTGGTGCGCGGCACCTATGGCTACTACACGGTTACGCGCCAATACACCGACGGCGACATCAAGTCGAACAACCTCGGTCTGTTCCTGCAGGATCAGTGGTCGGTCAACGGTCAGCTGACCCTCAACTACGGCATTCGCGCGGAGCACACGTCGATTCCGTCCTATCGTCCGGAGAACCCCGGCATCACGTTTGGCTGGGGTGACAAGATCGCTCCGCGCCTGGGCTTCGCCTATGACGTCAAGGGCGATTCGAAGTGGAAGGCCTACGGTTCGTGGGGCGTGTTCTACGACATCGAGAAGCTGGACATGCCGCGCGGCGCGTGGGGTGCGGATCGCTGGATCAGCTACTACTGGACGCTGGACGACTACAACTGGAACACGATCGACTGCGAAGGCCCCGTCAACAGCGGCTGCCGCGGGACGTTCATCGAACAGGTCGACTTCCGGCACGTCTCCAACGATCCGGCCGACAACCTCGTTGACCCGAACCTCAAGCCGGTGAAGACGCAGGAACTGACCCTTGGCCTCGACCACGAGCTGACGCGCACGATGTCTGTCGGTGTCCGCTACGCGCACAAGTGGCTCAATGAAACGATCGAAGACGTGGGCGTGCAGGTGCCTGGCGTCGGCGAGGTCTACTACATCGCCAATCCCGGCAAGGGCTTCGGCGAGTACCCGCTCGGCACGGACTTCCCGGCGACGCCGCGTCCGAAGCGCACCTATGACGGCATCGACCTCTCCTTCCGTCGTCGTCTGCAGGACAACTGGTTCCTGAACGCGAACATCCTGCTGAGCCGGACGGCCGGCAACTACGCCGGTCTGACGAACTCGGACGAAAACGGCCGCAACAGCCCGAACGTCAACCGTTCGTTTGACGGTCTCTACATGCAGTTCGACCAGACCGGCAAGGCGCTCAGTGGCAACCTGCAGAGCGATCGTCCCGTGCAGTTCAAGGCGCAGGGCGCGTACATCCTGCCGTGGGGCACGCAGGTTGGTGTGAACTTCGTGGCGTTCTCGGGTCTGCCCAACACCACGTCGGTCACCTACAAGGGTGTGCCGGTGTTCGTGTTCGGCCGTAACGACCTCGGTCGTTCGCCGGTCTACACGCAGACGGACCTGAACTTCACGCAGAGCATCAAGCTGCCGCGCAACATGCGGCTGCAGGCGCAGTTCAACATCGACAACCTGTTCGACCAGATGACGGCGACCACGTTGTTCTCGACGGCGTATCGCGACGCGCTCGTGCTGGCCAACGACCAGGCGTTTTTTGCCGGGTTCGACACGGTCTCGTCAATGGCGACGCGCTCGCCGGTGGGTCGTCCGGACCCGCGTTACAAGCAGAACTCGGGCTTCCAGGGCGCGCGCTCGGCGCGTCTGTCGGTCAAGCTCACGTTCTAGTTCGCTTCACGCTCGTACACACGACGGGGCGGCAGATCTTCGGATCTGCCGCCCCGTGTTTTTGTGTGATGAGCCCGACGACCTATCGCGTCACCCGCAGAGTGACGCGGTAGTCCTCAGGGTCGATGGGGTCTGGTGCGAAGGGATACGGTGACAGCGATTCGACGTTGATCAGGAAGCCGCGGACTTCCGTCTCGCGATTGGTGGGATTGAGGACCTGCAGCTCAAAGGAGCGGTGCGTCGCGGCCACCGAGGCTTCAAGCGCAATGTAGGCATCACCGGCCTGGATACACAGCGCGTTGGCCGGGCACCGTGTATCGATCGTGACGCCGATGAACTTCACGTTCAGTGAACCCGCGCTGCCGGTCTGGCCAGGCGCGAGCGTCATCGTGGCATCAACAGGATCGGTCGGAGTCGAACAGGCAGCGGTCAGCATGACCACCGCAGTGCACACAAGAGAGGACAAACGAGTCATACAGTGGCTCGATCTAGCAGGCTTCATGCCACCACGATGGCAGCGCTCGTCGACCCAGGCAACAGAACGCGTGCGGGCCTCGTCCAATCCCGACCATGTTCCGCGACCTGAAACTTGGACTCCGCACGGCCCTTCGGTCACCCGGTTACAGCCTCGTCGCCATCACCACCATGGCCCTCGCGATCGGGGCGAACACCTTGCTGTTCAGCATCGCCAATCCGCTGGTCGTTCGTCCTCTGCCCATCTCGGACCCTGACGCCATTGGCTGGGTCCGCCAGGTGAATGGGCCCAGGGGCGTCACCACCGGGCGGACCTCAATCCCCGATTTTCTCGATTTTCGCGCGCAGGCCCGCTCGTTCGAGACCCTGGCCGCACGGGAAATCGGCGCCGGCACCCTCGTCACGGCCGGTGACCCGACGCGTGTCAACCTGATGCGCGTCACCACCAATCTTCCGGCGGTCTGGGGATTGGCTCCAACTGAAGGGCGCCTGTTTCTCCCAGGTGAGGACGCCGTGGGCGCGGCCGCCGTTGGTGTGCTGAGCTACAGGTTCTGGCGCGACGCCTTCAGCGGCGACGCCTCAGTTGTCGGGCGGACCGTCTCTCTGGATGGCCGGCCACTGACGATCGTTGGCGTCATGACACAGAAGATCGAGTTTGGCAGTCTCGCCGAGATCGACATCTGGACGCCGCTCCCGCTCGACGCCACCGCCGCCAGGGACGCCCGCACACTCAGCGTCATGGGAACCCTGGCTCCGGACGTCTCGCTCACACAGGCCAATAGTGAAATGCAGGCGATTGCGGACCGGCTGGCCGAGCAGTATCCCGCCACCAATAGCGGATGGGATCTCGTGGTGGTTGACACACGGTCAGCCATCACCGGCGGCGACACGTGGGTGATCCTCGCGTTGATGTCCGTGGTCGTGGGCTTTGTCCTGCTCATCGCCTGCGCCAGTCTCGCGAACCTCGCGCGGGCACGGCTGGTCGGGCGCGCGCAGGACCTCGACGTCCGTCGCGCGCTCGGGGCCTCTCGGCTCCAATTGATCGCTCCCCTGGTCTCGGAAAGTGTCGTGCTCGGCGTCATAGGCGGAGCCGTCGGTCTCGGCCTCGCACAGGCGGGCCTGAAGGCCATCAACGCCGTGGCGTTTGAGCAGTACTTCCGCATGTTGACCATTGACGGATATGTCCTGGCCTTCAACCTTGGCCTCTCGGTGGTGACGCCTCTGCTGTTCAGCGTGTGGCCGGCGCTGCGTCACAGCCGTCCGGCCGATGTGGAACACCTGCGGGGCACGCGCATCCGCGGCGGTGTGGTCGGCCGCCGGAAGGGACGTGTGCTGATCGCCTCCCAGGTGGCCATGGCGTTGTCTCTGCTTGTTGTCTCAGCGCTCGCGGTGCAGTCGATGTGGCGGCTCAGTCACACGCCGACGGGTATGCAGCTTGACCGCGTCTTGAGCCTGTCCCTGGAACTGCCCGCCTCGCGATACCAGGACGATGACGCGCGCCGGAGGGGAACGACGGCGCTGGTGGATGCGGTGCGTCGGGTGCCCGGTGTGGCTGCCGCCGCGGCGGCATCGCACCTGCCCGTCTTTGACGCCCAAGCGACGCGAACCCTCAGCGGAACGCCGAACGATGGCGTCCGCGACGGAGAGCAGCCGTTTGCGGCGTGGTACGCCGTCTCCGAGGACTTCTTCGCCGTCGTCGGCATCGATGTGCTGGCCGGGCGCGGCCTTGAATCCACTGATGTGGACGGCCGTCGGCCCGTCGCGGTCATCAACCGCACGGCGGCGGTGCGGTACTTCGACAGCGCAGACGCGGCGCTCGGTCGCGTGATTCAGCTGCACGGCGAAGACGGCCCCTCGGCCGTGACGGTGGTCGGGGTTGTCTCTGACACAAAAAACGAGGACCTCGTCGTTGTTGATCCCCAACTCTTCGTGCCAATCGCACAGTCTCCTGTCGCGTCATTGACGGTCGTCGCGTCCTCGGCGTCGCCAGAGAGTCTTGCGACCGACGCGCGGCGTGCGGTCAACGGCGTTGATGCGACGCTTGCGGTGACACCGCCCAAGTCCCTGGCGACGAGGTTTGAAGAAGATGCGTCCAGTTCCCGCATCATCTCCGGCATCTTCCTTGGCTTTGGCGGCCTGGCGCTGGCCCTGGCGGCCGCCGGGCTGTACGGCGTCATTGCGTTCACGGTCAGCCAGCGCAGGCAGGAGTTCGGGGTGCGACTCGCGTTGGGGGCGCAGCCCGGCGCCATACGCGCCATGGTGCTTCGCGAGGGCATGGCTGTCTCGGCGGTAGGCGTGCTCATTGGCCTTGTGGTGGCCGCCCTCCTTGCCTTCGCTTCATCGTCGGCGCTGTATGGCATTGCGCCGACTGATGTGGCGACCTATGCCGGGGTGACCGTCACTGTGGTCGCGGTCGTGGGGCTCGCGGTGTGGATTCCGGCAACACGAGCCATGCGGGTCAGCCCCGTCACGGCGCTTCGTGACTGAGTCCTACGGCTTGTAGCTGTCCTTGAGTGTGACGGTGCGGTTGAACACGGGGCGTCCAGGCGTGCCGTCCGGATCGGCGCAGAAGTAGCCGCTGCGTTCGAACTGGTAACGAGCGCCGGCAGGGGCGTCCGCAAGCGACGGTTCAAGTTTGCAGCCGGTTCGCACGTCGAGCGCGTGCGGGTTGATCTGCGCGAGGAAGTCCGCATCGCCTGACCCTGGTGTTTCGTCCGTGAAGAGACGATCGTAGAGCCGCACTTCTGCGTCAATCGCGTGTGCCGCCGACACCCAGTGCAGTGTTCCCTTTACCTTGCGGCCATCGGGGGCATCGCCGCCTCGGGTGGCCGGGTCGTACGTACACCGAAGGGCCGTGATGGCTCCCGATGCGTCCCTGATGGCCTCCTGACAGGTGATCAGGTAGGCGCCGCGCAGTCGCACTTCGCGTCCCGGTGCGAGACGGAAGAACTTCTTGGGCGGATCCTCCATGAAATCGTCACGTTCGATGTAGATCTCGCGGCCAAACGGCACCTGGCGTGTACCGAGATCGGGATTGTTCGGATGATTGGCGAGGTCGAAGTGTTCTGTCTGACCTTCCGGATAGTTGTCGATGATCAGCTTGAGCGGATCGAGCACGGCCATTGCCCGAGGCGCGCGCACGTTCAGATCTTCGCGGACGCAGAACTCAAGCAGGCCGACATCGATCAGGTTCTCGCGTCTGGCCACGCCAATTTCGTCACAGAAGCGGCGGATGGCCTCAGGGGTGAACCCTCGTCGTCGAATGCCGGACAACGTCGGCATGCGCGGATCGTCCCAGCCGCGCACGTGTCCCTCGTTCACCAGCTGCAGCAATTTGCGCTTGCTCATCACGGTGTACGACAGGTTGAGACGGGCGAATTCGATTTGCTGCGGCTGTGAAGGCAGTCCGGTGACGTTGGCGATCAACCAGTCGTACAGCGGCCGATGTTCCTCGAACTCGAGCGTACACAGCGAGTGTGTGATGCGTTCGAAGGCATCCGACAGCGGATGTGCGTAGTCGTACATCGGGTACAGGCACCACGCATCGCCCGTGCGGTGATGGTGCGCGCGCCTGATGCGGTACAGCACCGGATCCCGCATCGTGATGTTCGGCGACGCCATGTCGATCTTCGCGCGCAGGACATGGGCGCCGTCTTCGAATTCTCCCGCCCGCATGCGTGTGAACAGGTCGAGATTCTCCTCGACCGAGCGGCCGCGGTACGGACTTTCGCGCCCGGGCTCCTTGAGCGTGCCCCGGTACTCCCGCATCTCATCAGCGGTGAGGCTGTCGACATACGCCTTGCCATCGCGGATCAGCTGCAGGGCGCACTCGTAGAGCCGCTCGAAATAGTCGGAGGCGTAAAACAACCGGTCATCCCAGGAGAATCCCAGCCACCGCACATCGGCCTGGATGGCGTCCACGTACTCGGTGTCTTCCGTGACCGGGTTCGTGTCGTCGAAGCGCAGGTTGCACGTGCCGCCAAACTGCTGGGCCACACCGAAGTTCAGGCAAATCGATTTGGCGTGACCCAGGTGCAGATAGCCGTTTGGTTCCGGCGGAAAACGCGTGGCCACTCGTCCCTGGTGTCGGCCCGACTCCTGGTCGGCGGTGATGATGTCGCGGATGAAATCAACTCGGGCAGGGGCCTCAGGATCCGACATGCAGCAATTGTAGTCCGGTGTAGGATGCCGCCGTGACCACCAGCCGCTTCCGAGACATGCACACCCGCACCTACGAGATTGAACTGCTGATCTCGGGCGCGCTCGTTTTTGGCCTGTTCCAGATTCCGGGTGCGATCGAGCAGGCGTTTGATACCTGGATGCCGCGGTTCGACGGCCTGGCCACAGCCGTTGCCTCCTATCTGTTCCTCTACGCTCTGATGATCGCGTACTCGCTGCTCGGCATGTTCATCCTGCAGTTGGCGATGCGTGGGTATTGGGTCGCCCTTCTGGGTCTCGAGAGTGTCTGGCCTGACGGCTGGAACTGGGCCGACTTGAAGTTCGGCCCCTACTCCCGCCCCTACGTCGAGGGGCAGGTGCCGACCCTGGCGGTCAGCATCGATCGGGCCGACGACCGTGCCTCGGTGGTGTTCGCGGCCGGAGCACTGCTGGCGATGGTCTTTCTCTACTCGCTCGTGCTCAGCGTCATGGCTCTGCCAGTCGGCTGGCTCGTCTCCCTGGTGTCCCGTGGATCGATAGACGGGATGACGGCGTTTTTCGTGGTGCTCGGTGTGTGGTTGAGCTTCCTGATCGCGCTGCCGATGATCGACCGGTTTGCGGGCCATCGGATCGCTCGGGACTGCGCGGTCGGCCGTCTGCTCGACACGTGGATTCGGCTGATGTTGCGTTTCTCGATCGTCCGGATCTCCGGGCCGGTGCAGTTCGTGTTTCAGGGCCGCCTGGGCGAAAAGTCATTGACCGTGGCCATGACGCTGGCGGCGGCACTGCTCGGCATGATCATGATTGGCGGGATGTTGTGGCGCTCCGGCGATCTGCGCGTGGACGGGTGGACACGTTATGCGTCGGAGGCCGGCACGGTGGGATTCGAACCGGCGCAATACCGCGACAGCGGCGTCCGGCGAACCGGCACCACTCCGTCGATTGACTCCGACATCATTCGCGGCCCGTACCTGCGCGTCTATCTGCCGTATCGGCCGCGTCGGCACAACCCGCTCATGGACAAGGCCTGCCCGCTGACCGGGCCTGTCGCTGACCAGATGCCGGCGTCAGCCGCATGTCTGGGCGGGCTGCACACCCTGTTTCTGGACGAGGGAACACTCGACGGCCTGACGTTTGACTTCACCAGGGATGCCGGCAGCGACTTCGTCGGGCTTGTCAGCTATCTGGACGTGCGCACGCTGGCCCCCGGCCGCCACGAGCTGCGCATCGACGCGCCGGGCCGAGATGAAGGCACGACGACCACGTACCGGATTCCGTTTTATCGCGAGTAGGCGGCGAGTGCTGCGGCCACCGCGTCTGCCGTCACGCGGAAGTGTGACACGTGCCACACGACGTCACCCTTGTGCAGGATCAGCACCTGCGGCGATTCGTGGCGCACCTTGAATCGGCGCTCGATGTCCCACGACACGTCGCGCGACTTCTGCACGACGACGAGCCGAATGTCGGCATTGACGCCTTCACGAGCGTCGAGGTCGGTCATTTCCTCCGCGGCCATCGCGCTGGTGCCGCATGTCAGGCTGTGCTTGAACAGAATGACTGGGTGCGTGTGTGAAGCGGCAACGGCAGCATCAAGCTCGGCCGTGGTCGCGATAGGCGTCATGGACTGTCCAACAATCATGCCGACCCTAGGATGCCATCAAGTCCCGCGGGGTGTCAGCTGGCGCTACCGCACGGTCCGGATGTCCGACAGCGGCTTGCGCGCGATGTCGGGTACCTGGGCATCCTCAGCGGGGAAGCCCACGACGAGCAGCAGGTAAGGGCGTTCACGCGTCGGCCGTTCGAGAATCTCGTTGAGAAAGCCCATGGGGCTTGGGGTGTGTGTCAGCGACACGAGGCCGGCGTTGTGCACGGCGGCGATCAGCAGGCCGGTCGCGATGCCTACCGATTCGGCGACGTAGTAGTGCTTGATGCGGGTGCCGTCTGCACGTTCACCGTACGCCTCGGCAAAGATGGCGATGAGGGCCGGAGCCGTTTCAAGGAAGGGCTTGTTGGCATCGGTGCCGAGCGGCTCGAGTGCCGCGAGCCACTCCGGCGTCGCTCGTTTCTCGTAGAACTCCCGCTCTTCGGCCTCGGCCGCCTCGCGGATACGACGTTTGATGGCCGGGTCGGTCACCACCACGAAGTGCCACGGCTGCAGGTTCGCGCCGCTTGGGGCCGTCCCTGCGGTGCGAATGCACGCATCCACGACGCCTGCCGGAATCGGACGGTCCGAAAAGTCGCGGACCGTGCGCCGTCGCGCGAGGTCGGCCGCAAAGGCCTCCGCACGCGCCGGCATCTGGTCTTCCGCAACGGCTTGATACTCGAGCAGGTGCCGAAGTCGAGGCGGCATGCCCCGATTCTACGGCCGACCGGTCGCGCGTGGTGCGGCCGACTTCGTCCTTCGGAACAGGGCCTCGCGCACCGGCGCCGGATACTGCGTCTCAAACACGTGGTCCCAGAGGTCACTTGTCAGGCCGTAGCCCAGTTCCATGCCCTCCTGGCTGTGGTGATACCGGTGGTGTTTCTGGATGTAGCGGAAGTACCGGTTCCTGAATTCATAGAAGTGTACGGAGTGGTGCACCCATTCTTCGATGACGTAGCTGAATACGACACCCGCCAGCAGGGCAGGAGCCGTGTAGGAGGGCCACATCCAGCTGAAGGCCGCAGCCACGGCAAAGAGCCCGATCAGGTCGCTGAGTTGTCCGCTGATGTGGAGTCCGTCAAACGGGCGCTGGTGGTGTTCCCAATGAAGCGGATCCAGCCGATCGTGCATCCATTGCCCGAGGCGGCTTTCCCGTTTCGGAAAACGGCCGTGCAGCACGTACCGATGGAAGAGATATTCCACCAATGTCCACACGGGAAGACCCGCGACAAACGCGGCCAGGCCAATCCATGGATGCACAGACCTGGCGACGATGGCGAGTGTGATGATGGTGTATGTGACGTAAAACGCCGTGAGCGGATATAAGCGAACGCGCGAGATACGAGCCTGTTCGGCCTTGTACGACTGAAAGTCGGACACGCAGCCTCCTTTGTGGACGCACGAGCGCGCCACCATGGAGCGACTGCAAGGCTTGATCCAGAAACCTGCGCCAGGCTGAGGGGCTAGACCTGAAAGCCGCGCACGCCGTGCGGCTCGTAACACGTCTCAATCGCCGAGCACTCTTCATCGGTCAGTCGAACGTCCAGCGCAGCGACGGCATCCGCGAGGTGCTGCAACCGTGTTGCGCCGATGATCGGCGCCACCACACCAGGACGTGAGAGCAGCCACGCAAGCGCCACCTGCGCCATGGGAATCCCACGACCCGCGGCCACGCGCTCAACGGCATCAACGACGTTCCAGTCGGCGGGCTGGTCGTACAGCCTGGGGGAGTAGTCGTCGGATGCCGCGCGGGTCGTGCCGCCACCGCGTACGTCCGCATCGGACGGGCGTGGCCGGGTCAACAGTCCTCTGGCGAGCGGGCTCCATGGAATCAGTCCGATTCCCTGATCCAGACACAGCGGCACCATCTCCCGTTCCTCCTCGCGATAGAGGAGGTTGTAGTGATGCTGCATCGAGATGAAACGCGCCCAGCCGCGGCGTTCTGAGGCCGACAGGGCCAGCGCCATGCGCCAGGCCGACCCTGAGCTGGCGCCGATGTACCGCACCTTGCCGGCCCTCACGAGATCGTTGAGCGCCTCGAGTGTCTCCTCGATCGGCACGTCGCGATCGAATCGATGGATCTGATACAGGTCGATCGCGTCCATGCCCAGGCGTCGGAGACTTGCCTCACACGCCTGCACGATGTGTTTGCGTGAGAGTCCGCCCATGTTTGGCGTGTCGGGTGAGGCGCCCATTGCGAAATGGACCTTCGTGGCGATCACCAGTTCGTCTCGCCGGCCCAGCTCTCGCAACAGGCGTCCGGTGACTTCTTCGCTGACGCCGCGCGAGTACATGTCCGCGGTGTCGAAGAAGTTGATCCCGGCCTCAAGTGCCGCCACAAAAAACGGCCGTGCTGCAGCCTCGTCCAGCACCCACGGGCGCCATGCCGGCGTCCCGTAACTCATGCACCCGAGCGCGAGCCGGGAGACCTGCAGGCCGCTGCGGCCCAGTCGACGGTATTCCATGACGAAGCGTCCGTGTTATCGGATGACGTAGTCGTGTGGCGGCTCGACGTTGAGCAGATGCCGAACGAAGTAGTCCCACCGGCGGCGCATGACGTAGTTGCCTGCCGCGCCAAAACCGTGGCCGGCGTTCGGAATCATGAGCAGATCAAATTCCTTGTTCGCCTTGATGAGCGCGTCGGCCACCAGATACGTGTTGTAGGGCGGCACGTTGTTGTCGAGCGTGCCGTGAATCAGGAACAACTTGCCCTTGAGCCCGGCGGCGTGCGCCTGATTGGCTTCCATGGCGTAGTTGTCGGTGCCGTCGGGGTTCTTGACGAGTGGCCCCTGATACCGCTCGCCCCAGTCGTCTTCGTACTGGCGCTGGTCGTGGTTACCCGACTCGGCAATGCCGACCTTGAAGAAGTCGTTGAACGGCGCGCGCAGCAGGGCATCGGCCGTGATGAAACCGCCGCCTGAGTGTCCCCACATCGCGGCCTTGTCGATGTCGATCCACGGGAAGCGCTGGGCCAGTTCCTTCATGCCCGCGATCTGATCCGGGATCGTATTGTGGCGGCCCATCGCGCCGTAATACGCGTCGGTGAACGCCTTCGAACGGTTGGGCGTGCCCATGCCGTCGATGCTGACGACCACGAAGCCAAGCTCAGCCAGCGCCTGTCGATCACCGCGTGCCGCCGAGAATGCGCGTGAACCCACACTGCCCGACTGCGGACCCGGATACGCCTGGTTGATGATCGGGTACTTCTTCGAGGGGTCGAAGTTGGTGGGGCGGAACAAGACGCCGTAGATGTCTGTCTTGCCGTCGGCCGCCTTCATCGTGATCTGCATCGGCGGCTTCCAGCCGTAGGCCTCGAGTTTCGAGATGTCCGCCTTCTCGAGTGCCATCACGAGCTCACCAGTCATGGCATTCCGCAGGTTGATGACCGGCGCGACATCCGGCTGGGAGAAGGTATCGATCAGGAACTTGCCGTCCGGTGAGAACTGGACCGAGTGGGTTCCGACATCCGGCGTCAGCGCCACATGGTTCTTGCCGTCGAGGCCGACCTTGTACAGGTGCGTGAAATACGGGTCCTGGCCTGGGGCTTTGCCAACGGCTTCGTACCACATCGTGCGTGTCGCGTGGTCGATCTTTGCGACACGGGTGACCATGCCGTCGCCGGTGGTGATCTTGTTCTTCAGCTGTCCGCTGTCCAAATCGTAGAGGTACAACTGCGCGAAATTGTCGCGCTGGGAATACCAGAGGATTTCGCGCGACTCCCAGAAAATCTGCCACTGCACGCGCGTCTGCACGTGGGTCTTTTCCGTCTCGGTGAACAGCGTGCGCACTTCACCGCTGACGGTATCGGCCACTTTGGCGGTGGAGTTCTTGTGGAAGCGGTCGGTGGAGACAAAACCCAGGCGCGAGCTGTCGGGGCTCCACACGTATTCGCCCATGTCGATGTCGTCTTCGTCCATGGCGCGGTGATAGTCCGGCGCCATCAGCAGGCGCGTCATCTTTCCGGATTCCACGTCGATGACCACGCGGCTGATCATCGCGACATGTTCGTCGCCCGCCAGCGGATATTTCCACGCGCGGAGCACCGGGTGTCCACCGTTGACCGGCGTCTCGACCAGATACATGTCGCCGACCTTGCGTTCGTCCTGCTGCTGCGTCGCGATCTTGCGGCTGTCGGGCGACCAGGAGAGCGCGGGTGCGGCGCTGGTGGTCCAGCCGGCGTTGCTGGTGGCATAACCGAAGTTCGGTTCACCATCGGTGGTCAACTGGCGGTCCTGGCCGGTGGCGATGTCGCGCACCCAGAGGTTCCAGTCGCAGATGAACGCGGCCTTCTTGCCGTCTGGCGACATGGAGGCCGGGGGCGGTCCCGAGCGTCCGGTCACGTTGACGCCGCAGGCCTTGTCGATGGTTTGCCCGCCGCCGCGACCTCCACGCCCTCCGCGGCCGCCCTGACGACCACCCGGCGCCGCACCTTCGCCGCCGCGCGATGGCGGCGTCGCCACGATTTCACGGGTGCGCGCGACGGGATCGATCAGGACGTTCTCCTGGCCGTTGGCGCCTGTGCGCGTGTACCAGAACCGGCCGTCGGGCAGCCAGTTGGGATTCACCGAGGCGTTGACGACCAGCCCGTTCACGTTCTGCGCGAGCATGCGCACGGCGCGGTCGTAATCGGCGGCGGTAAGTGCGCGACGCTCCTGGGCATGCGGAACGGCAACGATCAGGGTGAGGACGATGAGGCCGGTAGCAGCGGTAATGGATCGAGACATAGGCAGTGGCCGGAGGGTAACACAAGGACCGGCGGGTACGGCGGGTTCCCGGCGCCTCCCATCAGATCGACAGGCGATGTGCGCGGCTGATGGCCGCCGCCACGTCGTCACCCAAGCCCGCTGACGCTGCGAACTCCGGCCATCGGCGGATGGCGGCGATGACATCGTCGACGATTGCGTCGGCGCCCCCACGCTTGAGGCCCGCGACTCGCGCCACCGCGCGCAGGTCGTCGCGGGTGAATCCGTCACGCTTTCCGTTCACGGTCATCTGATGCGCAGAGGTCCACGCCCCCGCCGGATTGTAGCTGTAGGTCACGTCAAACGCCGGCGCCAGCGACCAGGTGCCGGCCTTGTCCATCAGGAACGCGATGTTCTTCACGTGGTCGTCCTGATTGCGACCCACGATGTTGAAAACCATTCGCCGGAATTGTTCTTCGAACGTAGACATGGGCAAGGCGAGTGTGCGCATTACCTGGAACGCCTGCTCGTAGCCGTACGCCCCCGGCAGGTTGTAGTCGAAGTGCGCGAGCGCGCCGAGCGACGACATGTGCAGCTTGCGGCCATCACCGTCCCGATCAAATCGCTTCGTCATGAAGTGACGACGGCCGTGTTCTTCAAGCAGGCGGCACTCCGTCATCGTCAGCCCGGCGGCACGCGCCATCAGCGCGTACGCGTATTCGATGACACCGTATCCCTGCGGGTCCTCCAGTTCCTTGTCGCGGTTGCCTGCGACGCCGTCGAACTTCAGCAGCCAGTACTGAAATCCCTTACCAGCGGGTACCTGCCCTGAACGGACCTCATGGGTCTGCGGATTCCAGGCGATGACCGCTTTGGCGCGCGCGCCGCCGGCGGAGGTGCCGACTGCGAGGATGTCCGTCAATCCGTTCGAATCACCATCGTCGTCCAAGCGTCCGCCAACTCCCTGGTGCCGCGTGAGGACGTCGGAGGCGAGTTGGACCAGCGCATCAACGTCCACCGGAACGGACTCACCCTGGCGCGGACCAAGCGCCGGCCGATATTCCAGCGCGCCCATGCCACGTGACCCCGTGTAGCAGAGCCGTTCAACAGCGGTGAAGCTGGACGCTGATCGACCCTGTGTCGCGAGCCATGCATCGATGAGTGCGTTGCCGAAGCGATCGGGCAGCGAGTCGGCAAGCATCCCCGGCAAGCCGTGAAACGCCTGGCGGGGCAGCGTGGGAAATTCGTAGATCATCGGCCCGAGCGGCATCATCACAGGCGCGACCTCGATGCCGCTGCGCAGGAACTCGGGCGTGAATTCGAATGCCGCATGATCGCGGCCTTCAACCATGGCGACGGCGCCAATCGTGCTGCCCCACAGGCGCACCTCGGCAATCACGACTCGTCACCCCACGTCCATGTACGAGGTGCCGAGGGCTTTGTGCGGCGCCCCGATGCCCGCTTGCGCCGACGGCCCTCCAGCTTCAACAGTTCAACTGGGCTGACGGGCTGCGACGGCACGAGATCCTCAAGGCGTTCCAGCAGTCCCAGCACTCGCAACACGCGGACCAGCGCCGACAGCCGCGAGGCCACCTCACCCGACTCGAGACGCTCGACCGTTCGTTTGGACACTCCGGCTTCGCGAGCCAAAGAAGCCTGCGTCAAACTCCTCGCAAGCCTGGCGTCGCTCAGGCGCCGCCCAAGTTGCTGCAGAACGAGCTCGTCTGAGTGGCCGATGTTGCTCATTTATATCGTCATATTAGACGATTAAATTGAATAATTCGAGCCTAATCGTCAAATATGACGATTTGATTGTCTCTTGTGTGTCCGCGTGTGCCCAGCGATTGACGACTGCGTCGAGCTAAGTGCACGATAAGTGCATGGCTGTGAAAACGATCACCATCGACATGGAAGCCTATGAGGCGTTGGCTCGCCACAAGCGCGCGGGCCAGTCCTTCTCTCAGGTAATCAAGTCGCACTTTGGACCTCAGCCCACGGCCGGGCGATTACTGCAGCGGCTTCGGTCGGTGCGGCTCTCGGAACAGGCGCTCGACGCACTCGACGAGATTGTCGGCGACCGTGGGCGTGAGCCCGCAAGGACGGTGTCGCTCGACTCCCGTGAGCGCGGACGCCGATGATCCACCTCGACACCAGCTTCCTTGTTGACCTCCAGCGTGAGACCGGGCGCGACCAGCCGGGTCCCGCCTTTGCGTTCCTTGAAGCACTGGACCCGGCCGAGGTCTTGGCGATTTCCGTCCACGTGTTGTGTGAACTTCGGACTGGCGCCGAGTTGACGCGTCGGCCCGTGGAGACACATGAAGAAGTCGACCGACTGGTGTCGGGCCTGCTCGTCGCGTATCCAGACGACCGCTTCGCTCCCGCCTATGCCCGGCTGCTCGCCACGATCAAGCGATCACAATCCGAGGTGGCCACGATGGATCTGCTCATCGCGACTGCCGCCGTGCTTGACGACGCCCCGGTGGTGACGCGGAACGTCAAGGACTTCACCCGCATTCCCGGCCTGCGGGTGCTGCAGTACTGACGCGGTTGGCCGCCGATTACTTCACCAGCCGCGTCTCGGGGAACTGCGCGTACCAGCCGAACCAGAACGCGCGAAACGCGGCCACGCGGGGCAGGCGACCGCGTCCGTCCTCAGCCACCAGCGCCTCCTCGGTGGCTTTCCAGCGCCCGCCGTTTGCGTCTCGCACGTGTTCATCGTCAATCGAGCTGACGAAGCGGACCGCGGACGATTCGTAGACGCGATTGGCTCCGCGTCGAGACGTCAACACGACGAAGGCGCGTCCCTCGACGGTTTCATGATGAATCCGCGTGCGGGCCAGGAAATCCACCGAGAAAGCCACAGCCTGACGACCGCCTCCGACGGCCGGCACCAGCACGCCGAGCACCTCGTCCTTGTTCTTGAGACGGGTGTCGACCTTCGGCACGCGGAACATCAGACGATCGGTCTGGAAGTAGTCGCGATACGCTGCGCCCTCGGCGTAGTCGCGCTCGTGACCGGTATCCACCGACAGCACCGTCGTTGTGGGATGCGTCGTTCGCCATTCGCGCCACGTTGTCGTCACGATCGGCAGTGCCTCCAGCGTGAGTGGCTGGCCGGCGAGTGGTCCGATCACCGGTCGTCCATCCAGCGTTGACCACAAACTCATCGACTCCCGGTCGAACATCAATTTGTTCGAGCGATACAGCAGTCCGCTGGTGCCAAAGGTCCGCTTCGTTCCCCCGACGACGCTTCTGTATGGAATGACCGTGCCGCAGAGTGTGCAGTAGACGATCGTGAGATCCACGTCGCCGAGACGGTCGAGCGCCATTTCGTGCCAGGCGAGAATGCGCTTTGGATACGCGCGCGCCTGACCGTTCACCACGAGGCCGAACACGATGTGAGAATCGCCGAGGTAGCCGGCGTCGGCAGCGGAGATCGTTCGCGCGTGGTCGAGTGGCGGAATGCCATTGACGCTGACGCCGCCCCAGTCCACTTCGTCGAGGCGAATCGTGGAGCGATTGCCCGACTCGAAGAACTGCCGCATGCGGGGATCGACGCGCGCGTACACCGCCGCCTTGAACGCGACATAGTCGGGATGTGGATCGTAGGGCAGGCTCCACATCCATTCACGCCAGCGGTTGAGGTCGTCACCAAGCCGCTGTCCAGTCTGTTGCTCAAGGAAACGGATCAGGCGGACCCGAACCGGGTTCGGGAATGGCTCGCCATTCACGACACGCGGCTGGAGCAGCCGTGCGACGTCGATGAACATCGACGACCAGCCGTTCTTCCAGGTCGCCGCGATCCGGTCGAGCGCCCGCTCAGCGGCGGCTGCGTCGGAACCCGCAGCGTCAAGGAATACGGATATCGGTGGCAGTTGAACGGCACGCGTAGCGGCGCCGCTGGCGAGGCTCACGAGAGCCAAGCCCAGCAACAGACCGGACGCGCCGCGCAACACCCGCGTCATGCCCTTTGATGATCACCGATCGGCGCTGCAACTGCGTTGCTGATCAGATGGTCCAGGGAGAACATTCCTGGCCCCTTCGCGAGGATCAACAGGAGTGTGCCGGTCCAATAGAGATGGTCTGCCCACGCGTTCGGATACACAAACGTCTGAATCACGAAGATCATGCCGAACAGTGGGAGCGTCGCCAGCCGCGTACCGAGGCCCAGGAACAGCAACACCGGCAGGGCGAGTTCCTGAATCATGGCCATGCGTGCGCCCAGCTCAGGATCAAGAAACGGCACCTTGTATTCGTCGCGGAAGAGCAGGACCGTGAACTCAAACGACTCGTACTTGAGGAGTCCGGCCTTGAAGAACACCATGCCGACGCCCACGCGCGCCAACAACAGCAGCAGCGACATCGGGATGCGTTCAAGGTACGAGACAGCGGAATGATAGCGGCGGGTCAGGGACATACAGCAAGGCCTTCAGAGAGGAGGTGAACGAGGGCGACGCCCGGGTCCCATGACCGGTCGGCGTCGAGTGCGACGCCTGCGGCGTCTTCAATCGAGCCGCCGCGGGCGAGCGCGTGACGAAAGTGCCAGTCGCCGGCTGGAATGGCCCGAACATCGACATCGCCGCGCGTGCCGCGGACTTCGATCCAGCGGTCGGACCGTACAAGAGTGAATTGAGCCGGCGCGGTACCAGCCAGGAACGCGCGCACCAACTCGTCGACGTTGTGTCGCGCGGTGATCCAGGCCGCCCCAGGTTGCAGCCTGAGCCGCTGTTCGCCCAGCGTGGCTGGGTCCTGCGTCTTCAACCACGAGACGTCCAGCGACGGATGCGATATCGCCACCGAGACGCGGCCCACTTCCCACTCGAGGGCCGCAAACTCCGCGAGATACGGAATGTGCGAAAGCGTTGGGCGGGAGCCCAGCCACGCGGGGAACAACCCGCCAAACTCAGCCATGCACAGAACTGTCGGCGGCGCGCTTGCCACGAACTCCGCGGCCGCTCCGATCACCGCTTCGTCGCCGATGAGCCATGCGACCCCGGGGAAACGTCCGTGAAGTGTCTCGATCAAACTGGCGTGATAGTGCCGGCGGTGGATCTCGAGACGCCGTGTGGGCTCGGCCCCGCCAATCAGGAGCGATCCGGCACTGGCCAGGTCGGACGTGACGACGGCCGTTCGCACGGCCGCTTGTGTCTCAGACAGCGACGGCATGCGCGCCTCGATCCCACAGGCTGTGTTCGGCAGCGGTGACGCCGACTTCGGCGTGGCGTTGCGCCCGTCTCGCCTCGGCAATGAGGGGCGCCAGACCTGGAATGTCGTTGTCGCGTTCGAGCAGCGTGGGCTTGGGGCCGATCCGCTCGACGGCGTATTCATACAGCGCCCACGACGCCTCATCCACGACAGTGCCGTGCGTGTCGACAATGACCAGCCCACCAGGGATGGCGTCATCGTCTTCGACTTCGAATCCGCCAAGGTGCAGTTCGTCGACGGCGGACCACGGCAGCGCGCGCAGGTAGGTGTGCGCGTCAAATCCCATGTTGTGCGCGCTCAGGTGGATGTTGCTGACGTCCACAAGCAGCCGGCAGCCCGTGCGTGCCACCAGTTCCGTGAGGAACTCCGGTTCGGTCATCGTCGACTGGGCGAAACCGACGTAGCTGGAGGGATTTTCAAGCAGGAATGGCCGATTGAAGGCGTCCTGCACCTCGTGGATATGGCGTGTCAGCACACTCAGCGACTCGTCCGTGTAGGGCAACGGCAGCAGATCGTTAAGGTACTCACCCTCGTGTGTCGACCACGCCACGTGGCCTGACAGCAGCACTGGGTTCACGCGATCGACCAGCGCCTTGACGCGCAGAAGGTGCGTCCGGTCGATCCCTGACGCGCTGCCCACCGACACACCGACCGTGTGAATCGAAATCGGATAACGTTCTGCGATCTGCAACAACAGTTCGGTCGCGTGCGGGTTGGCGAGAAAAGACTCCGGATGCACTTCAAAGAAGGGCACACGGGGTCGGGTGGCCACCACCTCAGCCAGGTGCGGAAGCCGCAGGCCGATGCCGGCGCCTGAGTCGAGCGGATTCAGCGACATGTGCATGATGGCCACCCCTGCAACGCGTTACATCGGCTGCTTCGTGCCGTTGACGATGCGCTCGCAGTAGCCTTCGGCCACGAAGATCCAGGCCTTGGGATCGCCGTTCATCTTCGAGTGACCCGCGCACGAGTTGTTGCCGGTGGACGCGCAGTCGTTTTTGCCGGCCTTGGCGATGCCGTAGCACTTTTCAGCCTTGAAGGCCGGCGCCTGGGCCTGGCTTGTGGTGACCGCGGCGTACAGCGCCGGGGCGGAGACAGCAGCCGCGAGGGCGGACGCGATGACGAGACGTTTGCTGACGGGCATGATTCGGACTCCTTGTGTGAAAACATCGCCACGGCTTGAGTGGTTCGCCGTGTCGTGTCGTGTTTCGCACGAGGAGTCCGAGTGGTTACACGTCGCGCAGGTGATGGGCCTTCCGGCCTCCGCGGCAGGTGAGGTCGTGATGCGGGGTCTGCAGCAGGCGCGCCGCTGTCTCGAGTGATCGATCCATCAGGCCTCGCGCCGCCTCATGCAGGTCGTGGCTGTTGGCGACATCGGCGATGTTGCGTTCCATGTCCTCAGCCGTCCAGCCGCGTGAGTGGGCGATGTAGGGGAATGGCGGAAACACGCAGCCGATCTCGGCGAAGAACCCCAGCAGCTGACCGGCGACGGCCTGCACGTTATCCTGGCCGCCCGTGATGATCATGGCCGCGACTTTGTTCTGAATCAGTTCCCGGTTGCGAATCGTGATCTGGTTCTGCACGCAATTGAGCCGCTCGACCATCTTGTAATACAGCGCGCTGGCGCCGCCCCATCGAATCGGCGTGGCGATGAAGATGACGTCCGCCCAGTGCACGATCGCCTCGTACACCTGGTCCATTTGATCCGCGGGATCCATCTGCGTGATCGAACACGGCCAGGTGCAGGCATGTGCCGAGATCGAGTAGTAGCCCTCGCACGCGCGGAACTGGAGCGTGCTCAGTCGAATCAGGCGCGACTCGGCGCCACCGGCTGTTGCACGGTCCAGCGCGGTTGTGAGCAGCAGGTCCGACGTCGATGTGCGCGGCAGCGCCTCGTTCATGTTGGTCGTCGAGATGCCCACAACCCGCAGCGGGCCTGGAGCGCGGCTCACGGTCCGAGCCAGCGGATGTGGTTCGTGCGGCGCCTTCTGGCGTGCGGTCGCCGGCGTCAGGTTGACCCAGACATGGCCATCGCGGAGCTCCACGTCGTGGCTCGGCACGCGATCGGCTTCGTAGCCCGGTTCGCCGACGCCCGTGCGGCAGTGGAACTTCCAGCCGTGCCAGGGGCACGTGATGTAGTCACCGTCCAGGCGACCGTCGCCCAGCGGGCCGCCGACGTGATTACACACACCGGAGATCGCACTGAACGTGCCGTCGACATACGACAACGCCAGTCGCGTGCGCCCGTGTGTGATGGATTGAAGGGGGCGGGCGCTGAGTGCGTCCACGGAACCGAGGTCTACCCAGTTGTCGGCCATTGCGCGAGAGTCTATCGCGCTCGCGCGACGAACGATCGTGGCATGATCCAGACAGAGGTGTCGGATGCGTGTCTTGCGATGTCTCCCGCTGCTCATCACTGGAACGCTGTTCGCGTCCCCTGCTCTTGCGCAGAACTCACCGGAACGGCCCCGAGTTGAGGTCGCTGCGACCGTTGCCGGCGCACGGTCTCCCGTGACTGTTGTGAGCTGCTGCGAGCCGAGAACTCCGCCGCGTTACGCGGCGATCGATGACACGGTGTCGACATGGTCTTTCGGCCCGGCTGTTCGGCTCAACTGGGGGAGGCGCGCGTTTTCTGCCGCGAGTGTTGATTGGAAACACCGGGCAAGACACGAGCGTGACCTTCCGCTTCCCTCGGTGCCTCCTTCGCCGAGTATCCCCGGGGGCCTGGCAAACGCGGTCATCGGACAGACGACTGTGCGAGAAGGGTGGTCCGTGGCAATTGGGCAGGGGCTGGACGCCGTACGGGGCCGCCGATGGCGGGCCTCGGTGTCAGTGGCGCTGCTTGTCGACCATGTGAAGGAGTCGTACGAACAGCAGAGTCTCGTGTATGCGGATCCGCCGCACGAGCAACAGTTCTCCAGCTCACGCCGCGAAACGTTGGCGGCTGGTGCGGCCGGCGGCACCCTGACAGCGTTCCTCGCGCCTCGCGCATTCGTGACGGCTGGCGTCAGCGTCCGGCGATACCTGTCGACGCCGTCAATCGAGCGCGCGAACGTCGGCGTCCGAATCGGCGTCGGCATTGCCCTCGGACGCTGAACCACCCCACGTAACCTCCCGCCAGACGCCCCGTAGTACCGTGTGGCGTCCATGACCGCCGCGGAAGAGGCCCGGGCAGCTGCGTTGATGCAGGCAGCACAGGGCGGAGACCAGACTGCATACGCGCACCTGCTCGCGACCCTGACATCGGTCGCGCGGAGATTCGTGCGCCATCGCGCCGGCGCGGCCACCTGGATCGACGATGCCGTACAGGAAACGCTGATCTCCGTCCACCGCGCGCGTCACACGTGGGACGGCTCTCGCCCCTTTGCGCCGTGGTTCTACGCGATCGCGTCCCATCGCATCGTGGACGTGTACCGACGAGAACGCCGCGTCAGGCTTCGGGAAGACGGCACGGATCAGCTCGAGTTCCCAGCTCCCCAGCCCGACACTGCGTCGGTCACAGACGACGTGGACATGAACGCCGTGCATGCCGCCCTCGCGTCGCTCCCGGCACGCCAGCGCGACATCGTGGAAGGACTCAAGCTGCGGGAGGAAACGGTGAAAAGCTTGGCAGCGCGGCACGGCATGTCGGAAAGCGCAGTGAAGGTGATGGCGCACAGAGGATACAAACGTCTGCGGACGATGCTTGGTGGGGCGCCGGAGAACAGGTCATGAGCCACGAACGACTGATCGCTGAACTTGTGGCCGATGTGTCGCCGGTGACCCCTCTCCCGGCGCCGCGCGTCCGCGCGGCTCGATGGATCCTGCTGGCGCTTGTGGCCGTGGGCGCAGGTGTCGCGCTGCGCGGCCTCCGCGACAACTGGCCGATGGCGATGGCCGACCCTGCATTTATCGTCACGACCGCGTTGGTATTGGCCATCGGTGTGTCGGCAGCGATGCTGACGATGGGCCTGGCCGTGCCCGGAGCCGTGACCCGTCCGTGGCTGCGGTGGATTCCCCCGGGACTCCTGGTCGTCTGGATGACCGTCCTGCTCGTGGACGCCGCCATCGATGGCGCGCAACTGACACGCGGCGGGTGGGGCAGCAGCTGCCTGTGGAAGACCTGGGGCATCGGAGTCGGTCCCGCTGCCGTGCTCCTGACGATGGCGCGAGGCGCTGCGCCACTGGATTGGCGATGGACGGCCGGCATGGCGGCAATCGCCTCGCTGGCCTTTGGGGTGCTCGGCACCGAGATGATCTGCCCGGTGACGTCACACGCGCACATCTTCACGTGGCACTTCCTGCCGGTTGCCTTGTCGTCTGCAGCCGTCTTTGGGGTCGTTGCGCTCTGGACCCGAAACCGGCGATAGTCGGCGTCTTACCAGGTTGCGCGTGGTTCGTCCCCATTGGTCGGGAAATTTCCCATGAAGTGTCACTGAGGCAAGCGGCCGGCAACGCCGATTCGTGAGCGGATGCGTTGTTCCAGATACGGCATCGACATTGCCTCGATCCTCCCCGTGAAGCCGTTCGAGGTTCGGATTGATCCTCACTCTGGGCAGCGATACCTGGCCGTCCGCGCCAGGGGCGCGGCGCTCAAGGACGACCCGGTCCTGAACAAGGGCACGTGCTTCACCTCGGACGAGCGGGAACAGCTCGGTCTGCTCGGGCTGCTTCCCCCG
>CBINOO010000007.1:0-78593 GCA_966252305.1 uncultured Acidimicrobiia bacterium | reverse complement strand
GCAGTTGATGGGTCAGGAGCGACATTATGCCGACGAACATAATGCCAATCTGCATAGTGTCGCCAGGAGGGAGGGCGCCAGAGCGCGCACCTCGGCGGGGCTGAAGCCCCTGCCCTACATCTGCCCGGCGGGCCTGAAGGCCCGCCCCACATCTGACGCGCAAGCCCCGAGGTGGCGCCAGCCGCCGACAGGCGGTAGGATTTCGCCATGGCTCGATCCTCCAAGTCCCTGCTGATTCCGTCGGCGGCAGCCCTGCTGCTGGCGCTGACCCTGACACCCCTGGCCGCGCGCCAGATGGTGACCACCCCCTTGACCTCCGACGTGTTCAAGGGCCTGTCGTACCGCCTGGTCGGCCCCTCGCGCGGAGGCCGTGTCACGGCCGTGACCGGCGTGCCGTCCAAACCCACGACCTTCTACATGGGTGTGGCCAGTGGCGGCGTGTTCCGCACGACCGACAACGGCCAGACATGGACGCCGATCACCGACGGACAGGTCCCCCTCGGCTCGGTGGGCGCCATCGCGGTGGCCGACTCCGACCCGAACGTCATCTATCTCGGCACGGGCTCGGATGGCGCCCGCAGCAACGTCTCGACCGGACGCGGCGTCTACAAGTCGACCGACGAAGGCAAGACGTGGACGTTCGCGGGCCTCTACAACGCCGGCCAGATTGGCGCGGTCCGCATCCACCCCACCAACCCCGACATCGTCTGGGTCTCGGCCACGGGCGACCTGTTCAAGGCGAACGCGGAACGCGGCGTGTTCAAGACGACCGACGGCGGCAAGTCGTGGAAGAAGGTCCTGTACATCTCCGATGAGGTCGGCGCCGCGGACGTGGAACTGCAGCCCGGCAACCCGAACGTCGTCTATGCCTGGATGTCGCGCCTCGAGCGCAAGCCATGGACGATCATCAGCGGCGGCACGGTCGGCGGTTTCTACAAGAGCACCGATGCGGGCGAAACGTTCACCAAGATCTCCACGGGACTTCCCCAGCAGCTGATCGGCAAGGGCAACCTCGCCGTGACGGCAGCCAATCCGAACCGCATCTACGCGCTGATCGAGGCCGAGCCGGGCGGCGGCTTCTACCGCTCGGATGACGCCGGCATGACGTGGGCCAACACCGGCGCGCCGGCCAACCAGCAGGCGGCGATGATCCAGCGCCCGTTCTACTACACGACGATTGGCGCCGACCCCACCAACGCCGACATCGTCTACGCCGGCGCCGAGTCGTTCTTCAAGTCGACCGATGGCGGCAAGACGTTCCAGACGATGCGCACGCCGCACGGGGATAACCACGACATCTGGGTGAACCCGAACAATGGCCAGATCATGGTGCAGTCCAACGACGGCGGCGCCAACGTCTCAACCGACGGCGGCCGCACGTGGTCCACGCAGGAGAACCAGCCCACCGGCGAGTTCTACGGCGTCACGATGGACCGCGAGTTCCCATACAACATCTACGGTGCGCAGCAGGACAACACGACGCTCGTGCTGTCGAGTGTGCGCGGCGTGTTTGACGATGACCTGGTGACCGGACCGGGTTGCGAGACGGGCCCGATCCTCCCCCACCCGAGCCGCAGGGACATCATCTATGGCTCGTGCAAGGGCCAGTACTCGGTGATGAACACCGCGACACGGCAGGAGAAGAGTTACTGGGTGGGCGCGCAGTCGCTGTATGGCAACGCCGGCGGTGATCTCATCTATCGCTTCCAGCGCGTCTCGCCGATGGCGACGTCGCCGCATGACCCGACCGTGCTGTATTACGGCTCGCAGTACCTGCACCGCACGCGCGACCTTGGTGTGACGTGGGAGAAGATCTCGCCGGACCTCACCGCATTCCCGCCGTGCTGCCAGGGCGCCAGCGGCGAACCAATCACGCGCGACGTGACGGGCGAAGAGTTCTACAGCACGCTCTATGCGATTGCTGAATCGCCGCTCGAACAGGGCGTCATCTGGACGGGCGCCAATGACGGTCCATTCCATGTGACTCGCGACAACGGCAAGACGTGGACGAAGATCACGCCGAAGGATCTGCCTGAGGGTGGTCGCGTGGCGTGGATCGATCCATCGCCGCACCGCAAGGGCTCAGCGTACTTCGCGGTCTACCGCTACCTGCTTGGCGACTACGCGCCGTATCTCTACCGCACGGATGACTATGGTGCGACCTGGACGCGCCTCACGACCGGCACCAACGGCATCCCCGCCGACTGGCCGGCGCGTGTCGTGCGCGAAGATCCAAGCCGTGAAGGCCTGCTCTACGCGGGCACCGAATTCGGCATGTTCATCTCGTACGACAACGGCAAGAGCTGGCACTCGTTCCAGCTCAACATGCCGAACGTGCCGATCAACGAGATCCAGGTCTATCGGAAGGACCTCGTCATCGCGACGCAGGGCCGCGGTTTCTGGATCTTCGACAACCTCACGCCGGTGCAGCAGCTCAACGGACCAACCGCGCCAACGGCACCGACCGTGTTCGTGCCGCGTGATGGGTATCGCACCCGTGTGAGCCCGGAGTTGCTTGGCCCGACGATTGACTACTACCTGCCCAGCGCGCCGGAGGGACACGTCACCATCGAAATCCTCGACGACAAGGGTCAGCTCGTGAACACGTACTCGTCGGCCACTCCGGCGGGTCGTGGCGGTGGACGTGGCGGCCGCGGTGGTCGTGGTGGCGGTCAGCCGCCGGCCGATCCGGACGACGCGATGATGGAAGGGCGCACGGCTGCGCCATCCGCGCCGCCGACCGTGGTGGTGGGCCGCGTCACGCGCAACGAAGGCTTCAACCGCTTCGTGTGGGACGTGCGTCATCAGAACGGCATGCTCGTGCCGCCGGCGGCGTATCAGGTGCGCCTGAAGGTCGGAGACACCGTGCTCACGCAGAAGGTCAACGTGCTGATTGATCCGCGTGTCGCGATTGACGATGTGACGCCGTCGGATCTGAAGGAACAGTTCGAACACGGCGTGCGTGTGGCGGCGCTCGTGACGGATGTGAACCAGGTCGTCGCGCGGGTGCGTCAGGCGCAGCAGCAGGTAACCGACCCTGCCAAGCGCAAAGTGCTCGACGAGATCGCCGACGAGCTGTTGACTGATCCGGTTCGCTACGGCAAGCCCGGTCTGCAGGCGCACATTCAGTACATCAATCGACTGGGTCTCGGTGTGGACCAGAAGGTCGGCCGCGATGCGATTGAGCGTTACGAGACGCTGAAGAAGGAACTCGACGCGCTGAAGATCCGGCTCGACCAGATCCTGCGCTAGCCGTGTACTTGGGGGCGGGCCGCCGGGCCCGCCCGCTCTTTTGACGGACGCGGCGACAACAGCTCGCGTCCGTGTCTCTCACGCCAGAATGCGCGCGAGTGGTTCGCCTGCCGCAGATGCCGGGGTGAACACTAGTTGACCCGCAACGTCACGGCCGGATCCACCCGGCTCGCGCGACGCGCCGGCCACAGACACGCGAGCACCGCCACCACGGTGAGAAACCCGACGCCGGTCACCGTGCTGAAACCGTCACGCGCATCAATCCGGACCAGCAGCGCCGAGAGCAATGACGACACCCAGGTCCAGCCGATCGCACCAACCGCCAGGCCCATGAGCACAGGAAACATGCCTCGCCGAATGAACAGGCGCACGACTTGACTGCCCGTGGCGCCAAGCGCGACACGCAGGCCGGCTTCGCGAAACCGGCGGCGCACCTCGATGGCGACAGCACCATACACGCCGGCGACGGCGAGGGTGACACCAAGCAGGGCGAGCCCGCCGAGGAGCACCGCCACGAAGCGATGCAGCGCGGTCTCGACCAGGAACACTTCTGCTCCGGTCGTCGCTTCCCGCAGAGGCAGAAGGGGATCGAGGGCGGCCACTCGATCGCGAGCGGTGGCGAGCACCACACCCGGGTCGACCTCCGAACGGATCATGAACCGCGCGAAGCCGTCCGAGTGGCCGGACGAGGGAGCATAGACCTGCGCGGCGGTCACGCCGTGCCCCGTGCCGCTGTCCGGTCGCACATCGCCGACCACGCCGACGATCTCGGCCGAGGGCAGCCGGTCGTGCGGCGTTCCTTCGCGCGGCTGGTACAGCCGGCGACCGATCACGTTGCCACCCCTCGACATGGCGAATGATTCGTTGACCACGACAACGTTGGTTTCACCCGGTTCAAAGACTCGTCCCCGGCGCAGCGGGATGCCCATGACCTCGAAAAATCCAGGCGCCGCGCCCACACGTGTCGTTTCACCGGCCAGGCCGGCTGGCGGGGCCTCCCCGTCCAGGTACGGAACTCCGGC
Source organism: uncultured Acidimicrobiia bacterium (assembly GCA_966252305.1). GTDB lineage: Bacteria > Acidobacteriota > Vicinamibacteria > Vicinamibacterales > SCN-69-37 > SYFT01. The sequence goes on along the minus strand of CBINOO010000007.1, from coordinate 74,319 downwards.
CTGAGTGGAATGCCGAAACAACGGCATGCCGGAGGTGACGACTCCGGTGACGCCAGGAATCGATGCGAGTTCGCCGCGCACGCGTTCGATAAACGCCGCGCGCGCCTCGGGTGTGCGATACCGCGCGGCCGGCGGGGCCACAGACACCGTCGTCAACTCACGCAGTGCGAAACCCACGTCGGTGGCCGCCAGGTTGTACATGCTGCGGGCCATCAGGATGGCACCTGAGACGAGGATGACACCCACCGCTGCCTGGAGCGCCACCAGCGTCTGTCGTACCCGCGAGGTGCCGGCCACGACACGAAGATCGCTGTCGGTCCCCGACAGGCGCCTGATGTCCGAGGTGCGTGCATGAACGAGCGGAACGAGTCCACACACCAGCGCGGAGAACACTCCACCGGCCCCCGCGAAGACGTAGACCGACGGCGGGAAGCCTTCGAAGTGACTGATCGGGATGCGGCCCGATGCGAGTGACGTCAGCAGACCACCGATACACCACGCCACACCGAGTGCCAGGCCGCCACCGGCCGCCGACAGTGTCGCTCCCTCCATGAGAAACAGCCGGACAAGGCTGCCGGTTGATCCGCCCATCGCCAGTCGAATGCCGATTTCGCGGTCGCGGGCTGACGCGCGGGCGAGCAGCAGGTTGGACGCATTGGCGACTGCCACGATCATCAACAGCGTCGCGGCGCCGAACACCAGCCACAGGCCCCGCACGTAGGCCTGACTGAGGAACTCGGTCGGCGGTGTCACCGAAGCCGGGCGTTCTGGTCGCACACTGCTCAGATCGCTGAGGTGCGAGTTGAGATCCCGCTGCGCCTGGTCATGGCTGATCCCCGGGGACAGCCTGGCGACCGTGAAGGTCCACGAACTGGGGTTGAAGGCGTCGGCATCACGGCGGACCAGGAACACATCGGCCTGCTCGGACGGGTCCACGCGGGCGTGCTGGGGCCACACGCCGACGATCGTGTAGGTGAGCGTCCCGAGTCGCTCGCTGCGGCCGACGATGTCGGCGGCGCCGCCGTAACGCGTGCGCCAGAACGATTCTGAGATCATGACCGCCGGCGCGGCGCCGTCGGCCAGGTCCGCCTCGCCGAGCACGCGCCCAACGACCGGGCGCACGCGCAGCAGCGCCGGCAGCCCCGGCGACATGTTGGCGGCCGACACCAGTTCCGGGGCGCCGCTGCCGTAGTAGGTGACCGTGGAGGGCTGATAGGCCTCCAGGCGTTCAACGGACCGCGAGTTTGCGCGCCATCGTTCAATCGCGTCAAATGGCGGCACGAATCGCCATCCCTGCTCCGGATTCATCATCGACACGAAGGCCAGGCGATCACCCTCAGGAAAGGCGAGCGGCCGGAGCACCGCGCGATCGAGCGCCGAGAAAGCCGCAGCCGAGGCGCCGATGCCAAGCCCCAATGTGCCGACCACGAGCAGCGCGAATAGCGGCTGCTGAACGAACGTGCGGGCCGCGAGGCGCAGGTCGTCGGACCCTTGTGTCATCCACCGTGTGACGCGCGCGCGGATCGGAGGCCGCCGCTCATCGCCGGCGACCGTCGCGCGCCACAGCGAAGGCGCGGCCAGCGCGGTATCGGCGCACAAGATCCAGACCGTCCGGCCAATCGCCAGGCCGGTACGACCGGTGGCCGAGACCTCTCGTCCGAAGCGGTCCGCGGCCACATCGGCGAATCCGGCCCCCACCTGTCGCCGGAACCGATGGGGATACAGCCAGCTCAAGACCACGGCCACGCCCTTGACGAGGCGTTGGCCGGCCCGTGTCATCGCCGGCGCCGCCATCACAGGTCTCCAAACAGGCGCTGTTTTGCGGCGGCCTGCACCAGGGCCTTGAGCCGGAGAGCCTCGGCGCGCAGGGCGCGGTCCCCGCGCGGCGTCAGCCCGTAATACCGCCGCCGCGGGTCATCGTCATCCGGGTCCGGGGGCTGTCGCTGCTCCTTGATCAGGCCCGCGGCGACCAACTTCTGCAGGGTGCCGTAGAGGGTGCCCGGCCCCATCTTGACTTCACCACGTGAGGCGTCTTCCACGCGGTCGACGATGGCCAGCCCGTGGCGGGGTCTGTCCGATAACGAGAGCAGGATGAGAAATGCCGACCGTGAGAGAGTCTCGTCGCCCGCCATGATGCCTCCAAAACTTATCGACATGCATGATATATCGCACATCGATATTTGTTGCCTGGCCGTTGGACGAGAGCGGTCGTCAAAAAGTTTGCCGTCAAGCGAACTCAGCCTCCTGGTCGGCGAACCATCGTGGTGGTGGGGGGTGATGATCCTCGCCGGACTGGCCGGCAGTGTCGTGCCGAGCTGGCGTACCAGCCGCGTGTCGGCCATCGAGGTGTTGCAGTCGTAGCACCTCGGTGCACGGCCGCGGACCCCTGAGACTGCCCTTCGCCGGGCGACGCTGATCCGCGCCTGCGCTCAATGTCGACCAAGTGTGCAGCAGCTACAACAGCTCGCGTCCGTGTTTGCGCAACCAGCGCTCCGCTTCCCGCCAGTCCGGACACACCGACGCCACCTCGCGCCAGAAGGCGCTCGAGTGGTTCGCCTGCCGCAGGTGCATGAGCTCGTGCAGGATCACGTAGTCACGCACCATCGCCGGCATCTGCACGAGTCGCCAGTTGAGCGCGATGGTGCCTTTCGCTGAACACGACCCCCACCGCGAGCGCTGATTCCGCACGCTCACACGCGTGACGGTCGCACCGTGGTGCGCGGCAAGTTCCAGACACCGCATCGGTAATTCGCGGGCTGCACGTTCTCGCAGCTCACGCAGTACCGCGGGATCCAGTTGGGCGCGATTCCGTCGCGCATGCTCTCGCCCAATCCACTCTCCCTGCGTGGCGACAAACGCGAGGCCGCCAGACAACGGGGCGCGCAGCGGCACGGTGAGGCGCAGTTCCCCCGCCGGCGTCATCCGCAACACATAACGGCGTGCCCGGCGATGGCGAACCACCTTGAGTCGCCAGCTCCGCCCATCGACCTCAATCGTGTCCGGAGCCTTCGTCCGCTGCGGCCGGGCTGTCGGCAGGGTCCACGGCAGGGGGATCTGGAACGGGAGAGCCACGGCAGCAGAGTACCGAAGTTCCGAGGTGCCGAGGTGCCGAGGTGCCGAGGTGCCGGGGTGCCGGGGTGCCGGGGTGCCGGGGTGCCGGGGTGCCGGGGTGCCGAAGGGCCGGCTAAGCCGTTGCTGTACAAGCACCTACCGGAGGTCCGGAGTCGCCTGCCGGATCTGAAAAGAATCTTAAGTTTGTGAAACTGTCGAACAAACATTGCAGAAAGGCCGTAAAGTTGCCATTGTCTGACCGTTTTTGACGGATCAAACAGCAAGCAAGTAAACACTTGCTTTCACAGAGAACCGCGCGATAGGGTGGGAGACATGGTTGCCGCAGACGTCAGAGAATCGCTGCTGAGAGCCGCACTCAAGCTCTTTTCCGAACACGGAAGCCGGGGCGCCACCACGCGCCGCATCGCCCAGGAAGCCGGTGTCAACGAGGTCACCCTCTTCCGCCACTTCCCCAACAAACAGGCCCTGCTGCACGCCGCGCTCGACAAGGTCGCGACCGAAACCGCCTACCAGCGACTGCCGGACACGCCGGTCAACGTGCCGGCCGAGCTCGAAGCCTGGGCCACCGACCACCACAAACACCTGTACCGCCTGCGCGCACTCATCCGCACCTCGATGGGCGAATTCGAAGACAACCCCGAGCAGTGCAAACAGGCGATGTGCGCATCGGTACGTATCTCGAACGAGGTCACCGACTACCTGGCGACCGCGCAGAAGGCCGGCCTCATCGCCGGCGACATCGTGCCCGCGGCCGCGGCCGCGATGTTGATGGGCACGTTGTTCGCCGACGCGATGGGACGCGAACCAATGCCCGAGAAATACCCCTACTCCATGCGGGATGGCGTGAGCCACTACCTGCAGCTGTTCCTGCGCGCCATCGGCGCGCGAGAGGTCAAGTAATGCGTCGCTCGATTCTGCTCACGGCCCTGCTGCTCGGCTGGGCCACCTCCACGTCGGCCCAGACGCCGGTTGTGTTGACGCTTGAAGAAGCGCTGGCGCGCGCCGAAGCCAATTCGGAGGCCATGGTCATCGCCGCAGCCGGTGAATCCCGCGCCCAGGCGGATCTCAAACGCACCAATTCCCAGCGTTATCCGCAGATCAACTTCTCCGGCGGCTACGACCGCACGCTCGCCTCCGAGTTCAGCGGTGTCTTCGACAGCGGTTCCTCTTCCGACGATGGCCCCGATTTCAGCAACCTGCCGTTTGGCCAGGCCAACGCGTGGCGCTTCACACTGAGCGGCTCCCAGCTGCTCTACACCGGCGGCCGCGTGGGGTTGCAACGCGATCAGGCGACCACTGGCATCCGCGCCGCGGAACTCACCACCGCCGGCATTCGCGCGCAGGTCCAGCTCGACGTTACTCGCGCCTTCTACGACGCCGCTCTTGGTGAACGCCTGCTCGCCATTGCGCAGTCAGGTTTCGACCAGGCCGACGCCGCCTATCAGCAGACACGACTCGCCTTTGATGCGGGCCGGTTGCCGGAGTTCGAGGTCCTGCGCGCACAAGTGCAACGTGACAACCAGCGGCCCGTCGTCATCCGCGCGCGCGCGGCACGTGACACTGCGCTGCTGCGACTCCGCCAATTGCTCGAGTTGCCCGCCGGCACACCCATCACTCTTGCCGTCGATCTCGAAGCCAACGATCTCGCGGCACCGGCGCCGTTTGCCGAAGCCCTGACGGCCGTACAGCAACAGGTCGACCTCGCATCCCGCACGACACTCGCGCAGGCCGAGCTGGTCGTTCGCCTCCGCCAACTTGGCATCGACATCGTCCGCTCCGCCAAACGTCCGACGGTCAGCGCAGTCACGACGTACAGCGCCACGAACTATCCGAAAGAGATTTATCCAGACTTCGGCAACATCCGGAACAACTGGACGGTTGGCGCGCAGGTGACGATGCCGATTTTTGCGGGATTCCGAATCCCTGCCGAAGAAGCCGCGGCCAAGGCGGATCTGACCGAAGCGGAAGCGCGCCTCAAGCAGGCGCGTGAACTGGCCGCGCTGCAACGCGCCACGGCGCTGCAGGACATGGAGTCGGCGCGAGCCGCGTGGGAGGCGACGGCCGGCACGATTGCCCAGGCCGCGCGCGCCTACGAAATCGCGGAGCTTCGTTTCCGCGAGGGACTGTCAACACAACTGGAACTGTCCGACTCGCGCCTGGCGCTGCAGTCGGCGCAGGCCAACCGCGCGCAGGCCGCGCGCGATCTGCAGCTGGCACGTGTGCGTGTCGCGCTGCTGCCCGATCTTCCGATTGGATGAGCGACATGAGGGAACAGATGCGAACGAAGCTGAAGTGGTCCGTAGTTGGAGCCGGAGTGCTGGCGATCGCCGCCGCCGGATGTGGTGGCAGCGCTGAACAGCCGGCCGTTGCCGAAACGACCCCGACGGTCGTGCAGCTGGCGCCGGAAAACACCGCGCGCGCTGCGGTGGCCGAGCTGACGTCCGGCCCCTTCATCTCGGGCCAGCTCGTGCCTGCACGTGAAGCGACAGTCCGCGCGCAGGTCGGCGGCCCGCTCGTCAGCCTGACCGTCGACCGCGGTCGCACCGTACGCGCCGGCGACGTGATCGGCCGCATCGCGGCGCGTGACCTGGACGATGCGATGACATCGGCGCAGGTGGCGGTCAAATCCGCCGAGGCCGCTCTGACGGTGGCTCGCAGCGAAGCGGCCCGAACGGCGTCACTGGTGAAGGGAGGCGCGCTTGCGGCGCGTGACCTCGAACAGGCCAACAACATGGTGACGGCCGCCGAAGCGCAAGTCGCTGCGGCCAAGGCGCGCGAGAAATCGATCTGGCAGCAGCTCGACGACACCAACGTGCGCGCGCCGCTCTCGGGCATCGTCTCCGAACGCCAGGCCAGCGCCGGCGACATCGTGTCGCCAGGTACAGCACTGGTCACAATCATCGATCCGTCAAGCATGCGACTGGAAGCGGCCGTGTCGTCAGATCAGCTCGGCAAAGTGCAGCCCGGCGCCAAGGTGCGCTTCCGCGTCCGTGGCCTCTCGACTGAGGTGTTCACCGGAACGGTGGACAGGCTGACACCGACGGCGGATCCGGTCACGCGCCAAGTCACGATCTTCGTCACGCTGCCCAACATCGGAGGCAAGCTCATTGCCGGCCTGTTTGCGGAGGGTCGCGTTGATGCGGAAACGCGCACTGGCATCATCGTGCCGCTGTCGGCCATTGACGAATCCGGCCCGACGCCGCTGGTCACCCGCATTCGTGATGGCAAGGCGGAACGAGTCCCCGTCACGTTGGGCCTCCGACAGGCCGAGGCAGAACTTGTGGAAGTGACGAGCGGCCTCACCGAAGGCGACGTCGTCGTGCTCGGCGCGGCGCGCACGCTGTCGACCGGAACGCCGGTGCGGGTCGTCGGCACGGTGCCTGAGACGGCGGGCCTGCCGTCGGGAGTCTAGTTCATGGTCATCTCGGATTTTGCGATCCGCCGTCCGGTCATCACCGTCGTTTCGATGGTGGCGCTGGTCGGATTCGGCCTGGTCGCGCTGACGCAGTTGCACACGGATGAATTCCCCGAGGTGCAACCTCCCATCGTCGTCATCGCCGTACCGTATCCCGGCGCGTCGCCTGACAACGTTGAACGCGAGGTCGTCGAACCCATTGAAGAGTCGCTGGCGTCGATCAGCGGCGTGAAGAAGATCCAGTCCTCGTCACTGGACAGCTTTGCGACGATCACGATTCAGTTCACCTACGAAAAGGACCTGCAGGAAGCCGTGCAGGAGATTCGTGACGAGATCAACGAGATCCGCAACGAGCTGCCGCCGGAGATGGAAGAACCGGTGCTGACCAAGATCAGCCTGGACGACTTCCCTGTCGTCTCACTGGCGCTGGCCTCCGATCGCATGTCGATTCCGGAGCTCACACTGCTGGCCGATCCGGGAATCACGCGGCGGCTGAAGGCACTGGGCGGCGTCGGGTCCGTCACCGTGTCCGGCGCACACACACGGGAGATGTCGGTTGAGCTGCGGCCGGACGCGCTGCAGACGACCGGTGTGAGTGTCGGCGAAGTGGTCGGCGCCATCCAGCGCCAGAATCTTGCGGCGCCGGTCGGCCGGCTGCAGGGTGTCAACGATGAGCGGACGATTCGTCTGCGTGGCCGCGTGGAAACGGCTGACGACTTTGCTCGGGTCATCGTCGCCGAGCGGAGCGGCCGTGTCGTGCGCCTTGGTGACGTCGCCAATGTGCGCGTCGGCGTGGAAGAGCCGCGCACGACCGCCGTCTACTCCGGCCAGGACGCCGTTGGCATCGACATCAAGAAGTCGCGCGGGTTCAGCACCACCGCCGTCGCCGATGCCATCCGCGCCGAGGTCGAGCAATTGAAGCCGACGCTCCCTGACGGCGTCGTCCTGCACATCGTTCGTGATGCCGGCACCCGCGTCGAGAACTCGGTGGCCAACGTGCAGTCGGCACTCATCGAAGGCGCCGTGCTGACCGTGCTGGTGGTGTTCCTCTTCCTCAACTCGTGGCGGTCCACCGTCATCACCGGCCTCGCGCTGCCGGTATCCGTCATCGCCTCGTTTGTGGCTGTGTGGGCCTTCGGCTTCACGCTGAACACGATGTCGCTGCTCGGATTGTCCCTTGCCATCGGCATTCTCATTGACGATGCGATCGTGGTGCGCGAGAACATCGTGCGCCACGTCGAGATGGGCAAGAACCACTACGAGGCATCGCGTGAAGGCACGTCGGAAATCGGCCTGGCGGTCACAGCGACCACGCTCTCGATTGTTGTCGTATTCGTCCCGATCGCGTTCATGGGTGGCGAAGCCGAGCAATGGTTTGCGCCGTTTGCGCTGACGATTGCGTTCTCGGTCATGGTCTCGCTGTTTGTGTCGTTCTCGCTCGACCCGATGTTGTCGGCTTACTGGCCGGACCCGCACCTGCCGATGGCGCAGCGGTCGTTCATCTCCCGCGGCCTCGATCGCTTCAACAAGTGGTTCGATCGGCAGGCTGACAACTACAAGCGCGTCATCGGCTGGGCACTGCGGCACCGGCTGGCGATGGTGGCGCTCGCCATCGGGTCATTCGTGTTCGCGCTGGCCATGCCCGCGATGGGTTACCTCGGAGGCGGCTTCTTCCCCGTGCAGGACGTCTCGGAGTTCATCGTCCAGATCGAGACGCCGCCGGGCTCGAGCCTCGACTACACGAAGCGTAAGGCCGAGGAGGCGGCGGCATTGGCCCGCGCAAAGTCAGAGGTGCAGTACACGTACACGACGATTGGTGGCGTCACCGGCGCCGTTGATGAAGGTTCGGTATACGTGCGCCTGACGCCCAAGGCGACACGCACACGGCACCAGGACACCATTGCGGCCGAGCTGCGGCAGGAGTTCTCACAGCTTGGAGGCGTCACGGCCTCCATTTCCAGTGGCCGCCTCGACAACGCCAAGCAGATCCAGGTGCAGGTGCGGGGCGCGGACACACGCGAACTGACGCGGCTTGCCGATGAAGTGCTCACCCAGGTGCGACAGGTGCCGGGCGCGGTGGACGTCGGGTTCTCAACACGCGGCCAGAAGCCGGAGCTCGATGTGAAGCTCGACCGCGCGTTGGCCGGATCGCTGGGACTCACAGTTGCTGATGTGGCGCAGACGCTTCGACCCGCCTTTGCGGGGATCGATGCCGGTGACTGGGTTGACCCCACAGGAAAGACCCGGGACGTCACCGTGCGGCTGGCGCCTGAGGTTCGGCAGCGCGCCGCCGACCTTGCGAGCTTGCCCATCATCGTGCGCGACGCGCAGGGACGCCCGGCCAGCCTGCCGTTGGGGCAGGTGGCGACCATCAATTCGTCACTGGGTCCGGCGCGTATCGATCACCTCGATCGCGACCGCGTCATCGCGGTGCAGGCCAACACACAGGGACGCCCCCTCACCGAGGTCATCAACGAGATTCAGAGGCGCATTGATCAGATTGCCCTGCCTGCCGGGTACTCCATCACGCAGGGCGGCGAAACGGAGGACCAGCAGGAGGTCTTTTCGCGCATCATCATCGCCCTCGGCGTCGCCGTGATGCTGATGTATCTGGTGCTGGTCGTGCAGTTCGGATCGTTCCTGGATCCGTTCGCGATCATGTTGTCGCTGCCGCTGTCGCTCATCGGCGTGGTGCTCATCCTGATGATGACCGGCGACACGCTCAACATCATGAGCATGATCGGCGTCATCCTGCTGATGGGCATCGTGGCCAAAAACGCGATCCTGTTGATCGACTTCGCCAAGATGGCCGAGGCGGAAGGGATGCCGCGACAGCAGGCGCTCATCGAGGCCGGCCGACAGCGACTGCGGCCGATCCTGATGACGACGTTCGCGCTGACGGCGGGCATGGTACCGGTGGCGCTTGGCATTGGTGAAGGCGCGGACTTCCGCGCTCCACTGGGCCGGGCGGTCATCGGTGGCGTACTGGCGTCGACCGTGCTGACTCTGCTGGTGATTCCCACGTTCTACGACATCCTGGCAGGCACACGTGCCAGGCTCGGCAAGATGATTCGCGGCTGACACGCGCCCCGGCGGAGGCGGGTCTGGTACCCGGATTGCAGTCTCGGTCTGGGCATGGCCCCGATCCTCGAGCAGGTCATCTGGATCTTCGTGCTGGCGCTTCCAGCCGCCACCATCGCCTGGACCGTCACGCACGAAGAGATCTTCCGCGAGTTTCACGAGTACTGCGTCAAGTGCAGCAAGCGCCGACCGCTCCTGGTCGAGCGGAAGTTCTTCTACGCGCTCACCTGTGAGTACTGCTTCAGCCACTACGTGGTGGCCGGGCTCGTCGCGCTCACGGGATTCCGTTTACTGATTGACGACTGGCGCGGCTACCTGTTGAGCATCTTTGCCGTGGTCGCGGTCACGAACGTCTATTTGAGCTTGTACGCACGGGTACGAGTTGACATCAAGTCCGAGCGCCTCGATATCGCCGTGAAGGAAGAGACCGTCAAACATCCCTGAGCGCGTCGCGAGGGGGCCGACTTCAGTTACAGTCAGCACATGCGGCGACTCACGGGTGTGTGCGCGATGGCGATCGGCGTGCTTGGTGTGGTGGCGGCCCCGGCCTCGGCACAGTCCGGGAACGAACGGTCGGGCCGCTGGCAGGTGGAGTTGCTTGGTGGCGTGTCACTCTTCGACCTTCCGAGCAGCGGCGACGCGGCCCTGCCCCCGCCGGGGCCGACGATCACCGGCACCGGCCCGGCCAACCAGAGCCGCCGGGTGCCGACCTGGTTCCTCGGCGATGGCGCCGCCTTGATCAACGGCACGAACCAGGAACTCGGCGTGGCAGCGCAACTCACGCCGATTGACGAAGCGCTGGTGGGCCTCGGGCTCAGGGGCGGCAATGCCCCGCTGGGTGGGGTGCGCATCGCCCGGTATTTCACCGATCGAATCGCGCTGGAGTTGGGTGCGACGCTGCATCAGGGCTCGGCGGAGATCGATCCCGCGCTCATCTCGGCAGCCCAGGCAGCGAGTGCGGGATTCGAGCAGGCATTTACCGGGCTCTTTTCGGCCGGCGCCTTCTCCAACGTCTCGGTGGCCTCATCATCCAACGTGGCCGGGGCAACCACCCGTGAACTGCTGGCAACGGTCGCGCTTCGCGTGCATGTGGTTGAAGGCTCCACGTCGCCGTACTTGACCATCGGCGGTGGCGTGCTGAGTGGAATCGGCACCCGGCCGTCCATCACGTTGCAGGGCAGCTACGCCTTCACGTTCCTCAGTGGACCATCGTTCGCGGAGTCCGACACGCTCACCGTGGGCTTCAAACAACCGCTCAGCCTGCAGGGCATCGTCGGAGCAGGATTCCGCACCACGTTGGCGCCGCGCGTAACTCTGGTCGTGGACGGCCGCGCGATGATTGGCAGGCCGACCTACACGCTGACGCTCGAGTCGTCGCCGACAATCGAGACCAGAAGCCCGGGCGCGCTTGTCGAGTCCTTCACGACTCCCGCCGTACACTTCAGCAACAACCCTGCCGCGGGTCTCTCGACCTTGTCGGGCGATCCCCTGTCTGGCTTCGAGGCGTTCCGCTCGAGTGACTGGCAGGTGCGCTACGTGATCACCGCAGGGATCGGTATCCGGTTCTAGCTAACGATCGATACGCAGCGAGAAAATCCCGAGACCGTGGGTGGCGGCGACGAGCACACCCTGCTCGGGAGCGATCTCCAGATCAACCATCACGACTTCAGGAAAGCCCTGACCGGCAATGGTCCATTGCGCCGCCCCGCGTTTGAGCACCAAGGGCCCGAAGTCCGTGCCGACATACAGATCGCCGCGCAGATGATCCCACGCCATCGTGTTGACGGGCAGATCGCCGAGGTCGTAGTCGAGCAACGTGTAGGTGGCGCTGTTGTTGGCGGGGTTCACGACGACACGAAACACGTGTCCAGGTGTCGAGGGCGTCAACGCGTTGAACCCGGTGTAGGACACGAATGCGGCGTTCGCATCTGCAGGGTCAGCAATGATCCGCGTCACAAAACGGCCAGGAGTCGCGGCGGAGTCAATGCGGTCGAAGCTCACTGCAGAGGCCGGACCATCGGCGTTGCGCGCGATGAACAACCGCCCCTTGCTGGTGGCGGCCCACAATGTGCCGGCGTTGGCGGGTGATCGCTCGGCAGCCACGATGATGCCGCCTTCGCGATCGGTACCGTAGAAGTCGCTCGTCAGATCGCCGGGTTTCCGACTGCTCGACTCCGGAGACGTCCCTGACGCGAATGGATACGCCACGCCAAGCGGCACCCAGTCTCCACAGACCGCCCCGGCAACGGCGCCTGTCGGGAAGCGGCAGCTCGACTCAAGCGCCGCCTGAGCGCCACCGTTATTCTGCGTGCGCCAGATGTGCTGATAGCCGGTGAACTGCGTGTCTGGATTGACGCGATCGAACGTGATGAACTGCCGGCCTGTTGATGTCGTGACCGTCGCACGCTCATCCGCGTTGCGGATCGGGTCATCCGTCCTGACCCACCATGCGGCGTCACCGTTCCGGAAGTTCACGAAGAACCGGTTGCTCTGAAAACTGGCGAACAGGACGCTTGATCGCGATGGATGGAATCCGGACGCTGATGTGCCGTCGCCAAACGAAAACAGCGGACCCCAGACACGGCGATCGCCAAGGCCGTTGTACCAGATCGTGCTGTTGTCCTGCAGCCCGCCAATCAGACGCCCGGTGGGATTCTGCGGGTCGAGTGCCACGTTGAAGAACTGCATGGTCTGCAGTCCCTTGTTCAGGAAGAACAACCGCTGCGGCACGCGCTGCAACGCCACTGAACACTGTGGGGCAGATCCAAACAGCGCTGCACAGCGGCTGCCAATGTCCACAAACGACCCGTCGTTCCGTATGACGCCGCCGTCCGAACCGGTGAAGGCGATATTGGGATCCTCAGGATGAAATACCACCACACGAACGTCGACGTGACTGCTGACACGGGGATTCTGCGAGTCACGTCCAAAGCCGGAGAAACGAACGCCGGCATCGATGGATCGCAGCGTCGGCTCGCCAAACGTCGGCGACGCCACGCCGCCAATGACAACGGTGTCCGGCTGGCCTTCGGGCACGGCCACCACGAGGTCGTAAAAACACTGAGCAGAACAGATCGCGCGGCTGATCGATCCAGGCTGCGACGTATCGTTGCTCGACAGCGCCAGCCACGCAGAGGTGTTGCGGATGCCGACGCCGCTGCCCGTCGCCAGTGATGACGCCGGCACGTCCGCGTTGTCGACCCGATACAGGCCCTGTGGGCCGGTGTTCTCCGTGCCGTTGTACACGTAGATGCGGGTGCGACCGTCCTTCACGGTCAGGTCGAACATCGCGAGATCCTGATACCGCGTGCCGTTCACGGTTGCAAACACCGGCTTGAACGCTCCGTCCCCGCCCTCGAGTGACGATGCCGAACGGTAGATGCCGTTGTTGAATGCCGACGCGTACACAATCGACGGCGTTTTCGGATCGAGCTTCACGTGCCGCACACCGATGAGCGTGTCGAGCACGCCTTCGTTCAGGTGCGGTGAGTTGGCCAACACGGGATCAAGAGGCGGCACCCAGATGAGCGACCACGTCACGCCGCCGTTGTCTGTCTTGTAGAGGCCAGGCCGTGGCTGTGGATACCCCGTCGCCTGCGACTGCCCGCCACGTACAGCCGTCATCCCCAGCATGGCCGTCGTCGTCGCGACATACATGGTCTGAGGCCGGCCAGGTTCAATGACGACGGTGCTGATGCCGCGAGTAAGGGTGAAGTCGATTGGCGCCGCCGACACCGCCGGGTCAATCACCGTGGTCCCCACTCTCGTCCAGGTATCGCCGCCGTTCGTTGAGCGGTAGAGTCCCGTGCCGGCATTCGAGTTTTGCGGCGAGTTGGTCTCGCCGGTGCCGACATAGATCGTGTTGCCGGACGAATCATTCGGATCCAGCGCGAGGGCCCCGATGCTGTTGGTTCGCAGGCCTCTCGAAATCCACATCCAGCCTGGGTCAGTGACGTTCATCGCGTCGTCGGTCCGCCAGACACCACCACCCGCCGTGCCGACCCAGAGCCGGCAGCGGCCACGCACGGTACACCTGGGCGAAATGGCCATCGCCGACACACGGCCCGACACACTCTCCGCGAGGCTGGACGTGTTCGACTGCAGCGTCACCTCTGGCCCGAGGCTCTCCCAGACGGCGCCGAGCGATTCCGTTCCCTTGTAGGCCAGACCGTTGTAAATCCAGAAACGCTGGGTGGACGCGCGACGCACTTCGAGACTGCCCGGCGTGCCCGGGAACGCGCGGATGTACTCCTCGAGGTCGTAGTACCCGAGCGGCGAATACCCTTCGGGTTTCTGTTCCCTCGACTGTGCCGTCAACACGCTGGTCGCCACCAGCGCAGCCATTGCCAGGCCGACCCATGTCCGCATGGCCACATTGTGCCCCACCATGCTGGAACCGTCCTGACTCTACAACGTAGTATTAGCCCATGGGCACGTACCTGGGCGAGTTCGAACAGTTGGTCATGCTCGCCATCATCAGACTTGGGGAGGATGCCTCCGGGGCGGCGATACGGCAGGCCGTCGAGGAAGGCAGCCAGCGGACGGTCTGGATTGGCGCGATCTACACGACGCTCCAGCGTCTGGCGGACAAGGGACTCATCGACGCTGATGTGGTCGCGCCCGAGGCGACCGGACAACGCAAGCGGAAGATCTTCAGGCTCACCGCCGAAGGGCAGGCCGCCGTCGGCCGCGCCTACGAGACCTGGTCACGCATGACCCGCGGTCTGAAGCCAAAGCTGGAGTCACTGCAATGAGACGCCCGCCGGCTCCGGTGCGATGGGTCGCCGCCCGGCTGCTGCCCTCCGGCCTCCGTGAGGACATCCTCGACGACCTCGATGAAGACTACGGCCGTCGCGTGCGGCGCGCCACTCTCTGGTACATCGCACAGACCATCCACCTGGCCATTACGCGCCCCTGGCACACCCGCGTGCGCATGGCCCATCAGGAAAGAAGACACATCATGTGGTCCACGATCTGGCAGGACGTCCGGTACGGTGCTCGCACGTTGCGCCGGGCGCCCGGCTTCTCCGCCATCGCGATCCTGTCGCTCGCACTCGGCATTGGGCTCAACAGCACCATCTTCGCGATGGTCGACAATCTGCTGCTGCGTCCGTTGCCGTACACCGACACCGGGTCGCTCGTCGCCATCTACACGAGTGACGAACGCGGCTCCGCATTCGGCTCATCCTCCTACCTGGACTATCGCGACATGGCGAGCCAGAACACCACGCTGAGCAGCATCGTGGGGCACGCGATGATGTTTGCCGCTGTCAGTATCGAGGGCGACAACCGGCTGACCTTCGGCGAAATCGTCACGGCCAACTACTTCTCGGCCCTCGGCATCCCGCTCGCGATCGGCCAGGGCTTCTCGGCAGACGACGACCGGGTGGAAGGCGGCCACCCGGTCACCGTCATCAGCCATCGCCTGTGGCAGCGCAGCTTCGGCGGCCGCGCAGACGTCATTGGCCGAACCCTGAAGATCAAGAGCCGCCCGTACACGATCGTCGGCGTCACGAAGGACGACTTCGTGGGATCGATGCCGGGACTCACGTCCGACCTCTGGATCCCGGTATCGCAGGTCGGCGATGTCGAACCGGCGGGACAAATCGACGTGGTGCCCTCATCGTCGGGCACCACAACGCTCGAACGGCGCGGCTTCCGTTGGATGTTCCTCAAAGGGCGTCTTCGCGATGGCGTGTCTCCCGCGGCCGCGCAGGCGAACCTTGCGACGATCATGGCCAGCGCCGAGTCCGCCAACCCGGTCAGCAATCGGGAACGTCGACCTGCCGTGGTCCCCGTGGAGCAGGTCCGTTTCCACCCTGACATCGATGCAGTGATGCGTCCGGCCAGCGCGGTGCTTGCGGGCGCTGTCGGCCTTGTGTTGCTGATTGCCTGCGCCAACCTCGCCAGCATGTTGCTCGCGCGCGGCGCTGCACGCACGCGCGAAATGGCGTTGCGGTCGGCCATCGGCGCCACTCGCGGTCGACTGATGCGGCAGATTGCCGTTGAGAGCGTGGTGCTATCACTTGCCGGCGGTGCGGTTGGCCTCGGGCTCGCCATGTGGGCGTCGTCGGCGATCGTCTCGGCCCCGCTGCCAATCGACATTCCTCTGACGTTTTCACTGCCCATCGACTGGCGCCTGGCCGCATTCACCCTCGGGCTTTCCCTGATCACCGGCCTCACCTTTGGGCTCCTCCCGGCCCTGCGCGCATCGCGCCCGGATCTGGTGCCCTCGCTCAAAGACGATGCGTCGTTGAGCCGTCCGGGCCGTGCCTTCGGTGTGCGGCAGGCGCTCGTGGTGGCGCAGGTCGCGATTGCGGTCGTGCTTCTGGTCGGCGGCCTGCTCCTGACGCGCAGCGTATTTGCGGGATTCCGCAGTGATCCCGGGCTGTCGCTTGACGGACTCGTCACCGCAACGATCAGTCTCGACCTGCACGGTTATGACGACGGTCGGTCGCGGGCGTTTTTTGACGCGGCGACCGCGCGCATCGCGCAGATTCCCGGCGTCTCGCACGTCGCGCTCGCGGAGCGCATGCCGTTTTCCCCAAACACGCATACCACCACCATCGTGGTCGACGGCCGTCCCGACGCCACTCCGCGCAACGGCGCGCAGGTCGACACGACCAGGGTCACGCCGGAGTTCTTCGACACGCTGGGTGTGCCCATTGTCGCGGGGCGCGGATTCGACAGCCGAGACACCGCGTCATCCACAGCGGTCGCTGTGGTGTCGCAGGCGTTTGCGCGCCGGTACTTCCCGGATGGCGACGCGGTCGGACGTCGCGTCCGGCAACGTGATCAGTCGGGCAAGCCGTACGAAATCATCGGCATCTCTGCCGACTATGCCGTGCGCTCCATCGGCGAGGAACCGCGGCCGCTGATTCAGTTTGCCGCCGAACAAAGCCGGAGCAACTCGTACAGCTTCGCGATTCGCACCGCCGGCGACACCAGCGCGCTCGCCACAACGCTTCAGCGGGAACTGCGAGCGATGGAACCGGATCTCGTGTTCCTTGAGGTCGGACCCGTGTCGCGCATGGCCGCAACGTCCATCATCCCCATCACACTCGGGGCGTGGATTTTCGGCGGCCTGGCGGCGCTGGCGATGTTGCTCGCCGGGCTTGGACTCTACGGCGTGATTGCCTTCAGCGTGTCGCGACGTACACGGGAGATCGGCATTCGGATGGCGCTCGGGTCAACCCGCGGTGCGGTCGTCTCGGCCGTCGTCCGAGAGGCGGGTCTGCTGGTGGGCATCGGACTCGTCGTGGGCCTGGGCCTGGCGATGGTCGCCGCTCAGGCGCTGGGCAGCGTGCTGCTGGGCGTGACGGCACTTGACCCGATCAGCTATCTCACCGCCTTCGCCGGACTCCTCATCGTCACCGCGATCGCAGCGGTCGTGCCGGCACGACGCGCGGCGACGGTTGATCCGCTGATCGCGTTGAGGACGAACTGATGCCACTGAGGCGTCAGCCGATGCGAACCGCCATCATCGTGGCGTCGTCATTGGGTTCTCGAGTGCCGCGGAACGCGGTGACGGCTTCTTCGACCTGACGCAGGACCCGGTCCGGTGTGGAGGGTCCCGCCTCGGCGATTGACATCAGCAGCGCTTCGAGCCTGTCTGCGCCGAACATCTCGTCGGCTTCGTTTTCAGACTCGACGCAACCATCGGTGTAGAAGAAGAGCAGGTCGCCGGCGCTGACCTGCACGACCCGGTGTGCGTACCCGCGGCCGGAGAGCAGGCCCATCGGGATCCCGGTCGCGTCCATCTTTTCCAGGGGCTGACCAAGTCGCAGAACGAACTGCGGATTGTGCCCCGCATTGACGTATTCGAGACGACGGCTGACCGGATCAAAGATGCCAAGGAACAACGTGACGTAGAGTGAGCCTGCCGAGGCCGTCATTTCGTGATCGATGGCCTCCGCGATGGCCGAGAGATTCTGGCCCAACGCCAGGCGGGTGCGCAGTGAGGCCTGGATGTTGGCCATCAGCAACGCGGCGCCCACACCTTTGCCGGAGACGTCGCCCACGATCAACGCGACCTGGCCGTTGTCGAGTACGAAGTAGTTGAAGAAGTCGCCACCCACTTCACGCGCGGGAATCGAGACACCCTGCACTTCGGTGAGCCCAAATGACAGCGGCTCGTGGGGGAGCATCTCGTTCTGAATGCGGCGCCCGAGCTCGAGCTCGCGGCGCAGTCGTTCCTGCTCCACCATCGCGTGCTGATGTTGTTCAACATCGGCGGCCATTTTGTTGAACGCCGTCGCCAACTCGGCGATTTCATCCCGACCGCGTACGGGAACACGCGCCCGATAGTCGCCATGCGCGATGCGATCGACGCCCTCAGTGAGCGCCGTGAGGTCCTTGGTCAATCGGCCTGACAGGGGCACGACGCCAACGGTCAACAACCCCACCAGGAGCAAACCGAGTCCGGCATTCCGGCCCGCGGTGCGTCGCAGCTGGTCGAGGGAATCGCCGACGGGTCGAGCGATCCCGAATCGAAGGCCTGACCCGGAGGGATCCTGCGTCGTAAACACGATCCAGTCGGGCAGTGTGGTCTTGCCGAGAGGGCCATCGGGGCGGGCGATGGGGCCGAGATCTTCAACCGTCTTCCGGTCTTCTTCCGTCACGGTGTAGACCTTGCCGTCTGGCGCAACGGCAAACGGCACTTCGCCGCCCTCGCGTCGCGTCGGCGAAAACACCGTCGCGAGCACATTCTCGAGGTCAATCGTGGCGTTGGCCTTGCCGACCACCTCGCCGCCCTGCATCAGGGTCACGTCGAGTTTGTTGCCAACCAGTCTGGATGTGCTGGTCACCGGGCGTGTCGGCTGGCGCGTACTGGACGTCGTCGCCGGCGGATTCGGCTTCGGGGGCGCGGGTGGCGTCGGCGGCTCGTTGGCAGGCGCGGCCGGCGGGGTCGTCGTGGAGGCAGAAGACGCTTCCTTTCGCGCTTCCTCCGCGCGTTTCTGCAACTCGGCAGCGCCAAGTTTGATGCCTTCGGCGATGCCAACCATGCGCAGGTTGATCTCACGCGCGAGTTCCTGACGCTGCTGGGGCGTCATCTTGTCGAACCCGCCTTCAGGCATGTACTGGCGATACATGTCCCGCGCGATCGAGCCCATGTCGATGACGACCTTCGGCGCCGCGGCCGGGGCTGTTGTCTCCGGCGTGGCTGGCGGTGTCGAAGGCGGTGTCGTCGGCGGAGCTGAATCTCCACCGGTGGCGGTCGCAGGAGGTTCGCCTGAACGGCCCACACGCGTGCCTCCCCGGCCGTTGACCCGGAAGCGCGGATCCCCGCTTCGGCCGCCCTGCTCGGGATTCCGGACACCGGGTTGCGTCCGGTCGCCACCAGACGGCGGACGACCGCGCATGCCCTGCAATTCAACGCTCTGGAGCAGCATCGCCGCGGCACCCAACGCCTCGGCCACCTTGTTCTGCTCCATCGCCTGGGCTATGTCACCCGCCGCACTGACCACACTGGCAGCCGGCGTCGCTGGAGTGTCCGGTGTCGCCGGCGCGGGCGGCGGAGCAGCGGCCACGGGAGGTGGCGTCACGGTGTCGACACCGGTATCGGCGGCCGGCGTGCTCCGCTGCGCGACGCGTACGACGTCGGATTCCTGCATACCCGCCAACTGCTCGACGCGCGCGCTGAGTTCGGTCGTGACCAGCTGCATGCGCTGGGTCATCTCGCTGGACAAGGCATCGGCTTCGCGCGTCGCGAGGTCCTTCAGCGCCTTGGCCTGGCTTGTGTACGAGAAATACGTGACGGCGGCCAGCGGGCCCACCGACAGCACCAGAAAGGCGACGATGAGACGAGTGCGGAGCTTCATGGCAGGAATGTGGCAATCACGGGCGCGTGGTCACTTGTGCCGAACGTGCGTCGCGACTCACAGGATACCGCCCGCGAGGCCACGGCGCCGCCGGCAAGCACGTAGTCAATCCGCCAGCCAATATTCCGCTGCCGCAGATTCCGCCAGGGCGCCCACCAGGTGAACAACTCGTCGTTGTCACCGTCGAGTGCGCGTCCCACATCACTGACGCCGGACGCGAGGATATCGGCAAACAGGGCGCGTTCTTCGGGACGTGTGCCGATCTGATTGGGCTTGCGTTCCTTGGGATGCACGTCCCGCTCCTCTCGCGCCACGTTGATGTCTCCACAGAGCACTAGCGCCACATCCGTGTGATTCGTTTCAGCGAGCCATCCCTTCAGGGCCGTGAAGAACCGCATCTTGGCCTCGAAGTCCTTGCCGCCGTTGGGCACATAAACGGAGACGAAACGGCGGGTGCGGGGGTTTGCCTGTTCGCCACCGTCCAGGTCGGCCACGAGCAGGCGATGTTCAAAGTCGAAGTCGGGATGCCAGAAGCGGGGCGGTTCCGGGGCAAATGTGCGGCGAATGAGCAGCGCCACCCCCGAATATCCCCCGCCGCCGTGCCAGTACGTCCAATACTCACCCGGCGCCACCAGCAGCTCCGGCACCTGCTCCGGCGTGGCCTTGATCTCCTGCAGGCACAACACATCCGGCTGCTCTGTCGCGATCAGCTCCTGCACCTGCGCCTGCCGGGCGCGGATTCCGTTCACATTCCAGGTAATGACCTTCACGCGAGCGCCTGCAGCCCTTTCACGAGGCGGCCGATGCCCTCAGCTGCGGTCGCACGGTCAAGCGCGCCGTACGACACACGAATGAACGTGCCGTCATGCGCGCCAAATGCGCTGCCGGGAATGACCGCCACCTTGTGTTCCCGAATCAATCGCTCGGTCAACGCCAACGCGTCGAGCGAGGTGTGCACCTTCACGAAGTAGTAGAACGCGCCGAGCGCCGTCGGCACCTCCGCCGGCACGCCTGGCGCGGTCAGCGCCTCAGCCATCAGCCGGCGCATCTCATCGAGGCGCGCCACCTGCGGCGCGCAATAGGCGCGCCCCACCTGCATCGCGGCGGCGGCCACGCGTTGCGACACGACGGGTGGACAGACCAGCAATGTGTCCTGAATCTTGTTGACCGCCTCCCACAGGGATTCGGGCACCACCATGTAGCCCATACGCCAGCTGGCGAGGCCATAGGCCTTCGACAGGGAATACATCGAGATGGTGTGTGGCGCTGCCCCTTCAAATCCGCCGGGCGACACGGCTTGAGCCTTGTCGTACAGGAAGTACTCGTAGACCTCGTCGTGGATGTGGAAGATCCCGCGCTCACGGCACAGATCGTTGACGGCTCGCAACGCGTGTGCGGGATACACGACGCCGGTTGGATTGTTGGGCGACACCGTGACGATGGCCCGGGTCCGCGGTGTGATGGCGGCACGAATGGCGTCGAGATCCAGCTGCCGCTGCGCATCCGTGGCGACCGGCACCACCCGAGCCCCAGCCATCTCGATGGCCATCTCGTGATTGAAGTAATACGGCACAGGCAGGATCACTTCGTCGCCGGGATCGGTGACGGCCAGCACGGCATTCATGAAAGCGATATTTCCGCCGGCCGTGACCACGACGCGGCTGCGACCGGTCACGTCAATGCCGTTTTCGTCGCGCAACTTGTCTTCAATCAACCGGACGAGTGATGCCTCACCCTCGACGGCGCCATATCGATGATCCAGCGGTGATGCGGGAAAGTCGACGAGCGCCGCGACCGCAGCGTCGGGCGGACCGTACGACACCACCCCCTGCCCGAGTGACACCGTGCCCGGCGTCTCGGCAATCCACCGCGAGACGATGGGAATGATTGGCGTCTGGACGCGCGCAAGGCGCTGTGACTGCGTATGTGTCATCGACTCGGCGCCGGCGCTTGCGAGACGAGCGCGATCCACTTGCCATCCGGGCTCACCGTCAGGCGCGTGATGTTGCCAACGCCCCGGCCCGAAAGGTCGGCCACTTCAGTCCACTGTCCGCCCTCGCGCCAGACAGACAACTTGCCGGCCTGTCCCATGACAATCGCGCCGTCAGGTGTCCAGGCCAGGTCTTCACTGCGTTCGAGCGTATTGACCAGTGTCGCAATCTGCTTCGTCTTCGGATCAAATTCCTTGATGACCCACGGCTGCCCCTGAGGCTTGTGCACGAAGCTCACCGTGCCCTTGCCAGGCCGGATCAGGAGTGAGCGGCCGATGTTGCGTTCAATCACCTCGCTGCCACCCGTGCGCATGTCAAGAATCTGCAGCGTGTTCGGCTGCCCGAGGACAAACGTGGCCAGTGTCGATGGCGACATCCACACGTGATAGCCGATGAGCCCCATGTGCGTCCAGGCGAGGCCGGCGTCCTGGCCGTCCATGGTGAACCGCCACAACTTCTGCTCGGCGCCGCGCACCGTCGAGAACGTCATGCCATCGGGCGTCAGTGTCGGCGAGTACTCGTTATCAGGGGTGTGCGTGACCTGCACGACACGCTTCTGCGCGATGTCGTATCGATAGATGTCGGTCTGCACGCCATCGCGGTTGGATGAAAACAGCAGGCCAGATGAATCGGCCAGGAACTGCGGCTGATTGTCGTAGCCGGGATTGTTCGTGATGTTGACCGGCCGCCCGACCGTCACGTTGGTCCCGCTGATGGTTAATGGCGCAAGGAAGATCTCAGTCGCCGGCGCGCCCTGGGCAAGGAGAACCCATGAACCCAGCACCATCGAACCCAGCACCCCAGCACCCAGCACCCGGAACCCAGCACCCAGAACCGTTCTGTTGTTCATCCCCGCCCCCGTTGTAGAGCATAAACCGCGATAGCGGTGGCCACGCCGACGTTCAGCGAATCGATTGCATTCGACATCGGGATGCGCACGGACACGTCGGCAGCAGCCAGCGCCTCCGCAGACAAGCCGTCCCCTTCCGAACCCACCATCAGCACCGCTGGCGCGTTGTTCGCGGGCACGTCGTCGAGCGCGACACCCGCATCGGGTGTCGTGGCCAACAGACGCGCTCCAGCCGCCCGCATCGTGGTGAGCACCCCTGGCCACGGCTCGGCGCGCACCAGGGTCAGCGAGAAGATCGCGCCCATGGAGGTACGCACGGCCTTCCGATAAAACGGGTCGGCGCACTCCGGTCCGAGGACGATCGTGCGCACACCCAAGGCGGCCGCACTGCGCATGATGCTGCCGACATTGTCAGGATCGCGCACCCGTTCGAGCAGGATCGACAATCCGTCCGCCAGATGCGCGGGCTCCCACTCTGGCAGCAGGCGGCGACGGGCAAATGCCACGCAGCCCTGGTGCAGACGAAATCCCGTCAGCGCATCCATCTCGGCCTGAGACATCGCCTGCAGCATGGGGCGCTCGTCAACCGGCAGGGCGTCCAGCAGGTCGGCCATGGCGGCCTCCGCCGGCGGCGTGAGCACGAGCGCACGCACGTCGAACGACCCGGCGGCCATCAGCCGACGAACCACACTGCGACCTTCAGCAACAAAGTAGCCTTCGGCAAGCAGCCACCGCGGGTCCGCGGTATGGGTCAACAGTGTCTGAAGTTCGGACGTCGTCACGCCCGGATGACCTGGCGCCGGCTGCGATGGGCGTCCAGCACGGATATGCCCAGCGCCTTGCTCATGTAGACCTTGGCATCGAGCAGGTCCGGCGCATGCTCGAGCTTGATCACGTTGAACTGCAGTGTGTCGAGTGCGCCGCGCATGTCGTAGTACCGGTTCTTCGTCTTGACGATGACCTCGTCGAAGCCGCGGGCCACGGCCCAGGCCTCCTGCTCTTCCGACAGGGCACGGAAATGCCCTTGGCCGCGCCAGTCTTTCCGGGTTGCCCCCAGCCAGTTGTAGAGGATGCGGCGGCCACCAAACGACACGACGCCCTTCAGCCGGCTCACCAGATCGGCCAATGCAGGATCTGTCTCGTGTTCGCGCAACTCGTGAGACACCTTGTACGACACGGGTACGACCGTGCCGTCCTCAAGCGGCGCCTCCGCCATGAGGATCTGGCAGTCCCGATCCTGCAGCCGACTGAGGATGTCGGCCGCGGTCTTTCGCTTCGGAAATTCGTTGAAGAACTCCTCGATGTAGGCGATCTCGAGGGCGCCCTGCTGGAGCGGGTACTCACGAAGCGAATACTGTGGCTGCGACACGATTCTCGATTATACGAGCGAACATTGACGCAGGCCGGCGGCAGCGTCACGATCTCGGTATGTCTGCGCTCAGCGAAGAAGTCGAGGAGTGGCGCGACGAGCACTGGTGCCGAGCCGAGACCCGCCTGATCGAGACCGCACAGGACGCCGAGCGCTTCGTCCAGCGTGTCGGTTTCAGCGCCTGCCTCACCGACGCCCGTCGTCCTGGCCCGTCCCTCTACGTCGCCGTCTGCGGCCGCCGCGATGCCGTCATGCCCCGCAACGTCCAGAAAGACCCGGAGGCCTCGCTGACATGGACCATCAAGGACGAGGTACTCAGGCGCGGGAAGGTCTACTACGGCAAACTCGCCAAGGGAAAGGCAACCTTCCTGGCGCCGAGGATGATTCCGCACTTCTTCGCGCTGTGGGGCGTGCGGTCGTCGGAGGAGAAACGTCGACTCAGCCCCAACGCTCGCAGACTACTGTCGGCACTACGCAAGGAGTGGGAGCTGAGCTCAATCGACCTTCGCGCCGACTCAGGCGTGACCGACCGAACCGCGTTCACACGCGCGCTGGATGAACTGCAGGCCGCGATGATCGTCGTGCCGAGCGACGTCGTCTACCAGCCCAAGTTCACGTACATCTGGACGCTGGCGATCGGCAGATTCCCGGACGAACTTCAGCAGAAGGTCTCGCGCGAGACAGCACTTGCCGAAATCGCGCGCTGCTTTCTCACTGGTGCGGGAACAACCGTGCGCGGCGAACTGGCGCGAGTGACGGGGCTGTCGAGAGCGGACGCCGGCCTCGGCAACCGAGCCCTTGTGGCAGCCGGCGAAGCGACAAGTCCGGCGACGGGTGTGTACGTGTCACGGCGGGCCTAAAAACGTGGGGCGGGGCTTTAGCCCCGCCGAGTTGGCAGGTATCTTTCGCGGATGAGGCCGACGTGATGGTTCACGTGCCCCGCGGTGATCCACGCAATGGCACGGACGGACACGAGGTTGTCACTGGCCGTGCCTGTGCGGCTCCAGGCGGCATCCGGCAGATTCGCAAACAAGGACACCGTAGCGGCGCGGATGGTCTCGAACTCGTCCACGTGGCTCTTCCACGAGCGCGCGTCCGCCTCTGCGGTGGCCATCACCACGTCCTGATCGAAGCCTGGCAGCGGCGCCGTCAACCCACGCGCAAACCACACCGCGCGATTGACGAACAGCCGCTCGGCGTCGTTGATGTGGCTCAACACCTCCCGGAGCGACCACTTGCCCTCGGCGTATCGGTGCTGCGAGCGGGATTCATCAATCCCACGCAACAAGGCAAGCACCTCCGTTCCCTGTGCCGTCAGCGTATCGACAATGTTGCCGTCAGGCACCTTGCCGACGTAGGTCTGGTAGTACGGAGCAAACTCTGAGGAGGCGGGGCGAACGGCGAGCTGCGACATGGTGAAAGTTTACTCGCTGCGCAACGAACCCAGGAGCGGCAGCCGGCGTACGGCACGCGTCGCAAGCAGGGCCGCCACCAGGCCGGCCGCCGCCACCGCGGCGAGCCACACCATCGACAACGCCGGCGGACGGCCGCCACGGGCAATGATCACCGGCGCAATGGAAAGCAGCGCGGCCACAACACCAATCGCAAGGCCGGCAAACACGAGACCGAGATTCTCCGCCGCCACCATCGTCGACAAGTCGCGCATGCGATATCCGGCCGCCGTCAACAGTGCCAGCTCACGACGCCGCTCGAGCACGTTCCGCGCAGTAATCGCCGCAAGGCCCACCGTGCCCAGCATCAGTCCCAGACCACCAAGCGCCTGGAACGTCGACAGGTAGGTGTTCTCGACTCGGTGATACGCCTCGAGTCGCGCCAGAGTCGACTGCACGTCCGCGCCAAACGGCTCCAGCCGCTCTTCAATCGTCTGCGCGAGCTCCGGCTTCGACACCCCATCGATCAAGAGCACGTGGTAGCCGGCCCGATCGGGAAACAACCGCTGAAACTCGCGTTCCGCGATGATGAGCTCACCTTGGAGCACGCTGTCGCTCAGGGCGCCGACGATATGCAGGCGGATGGGCCTGGCGGTGTCGGCGTCAATCGTGATTGTGTCGCCCACAGCCGCATGCAGCACGTACTGCAGTGATGTCGCATCGGCAATGGCAGGCACCGCGCCGGCATCGGTCGACTGCAGCAGAAGACGCCACGGATTCTCGGTCTCTGCCTCCGTTGCCGCGAGGCTCTTCGCAAACGTGAATCGATTGGCGTCAATGAACTCCGGCGTCACACCAATCACACGGGGCTGCTTTGGCTGATACAGATTCAGGCAACTCGCATCGTCGCCTGGCCGCAAACGGGCGGCAAAAATGCGCGCATCCGAAAACAGGCCTTCGGCTCGCTCGAACTGAAGCCCAAGTGACTCGCGCCCTTCAAACGTGGACGGATTGTTCACCAGCGGCAAGACGGTCTCGGCGATGAGGCCAAATCCGCCGGTGCCGCCGTGCGGTGTCGACGCGGCGTCCGTGCTCTTGCGAAACGCATCGACAGAGACGAGCAGGAATGCCGCAACCGCCACCAATCCGGCTGACGTCATGCTTCGCCCAGGCCGCCATGCGGCATTGCGCCAGCCGAACGAGGCCAGTGCAGCTGTTCCGGTGCCACCGAGTGCAACGGTTCGCGGGCGACGAAGCCTCGCGCCCAGGGCCAGAAGTCCGTCAATCAGTGTGAGCCCTCCGGCACCGAAGAAGCCCGCCGCAGCCGGGAGGCCTCCTGTCGCCGCAGCGATCGTGAGACTGACGGCGGCAGAGAAGATCAGCGGCACAAGGAGGCGACGGCTTCGTGTTGTGTGACGCGCGTCGGTCAACGCAGCCATCGTCGAGCCGCTGAGCAACTCGCGAGGGGAAAAGCGTCCGATCGCCCGGACTGTCAACCAGATGCAGAGCAGCGCGGCGACGACGCCTCCGAGCGCGCCGGCAACCAGTGTCACGGGATCGATATGCAGCGAAAGCGCAGTCGTGCCCACAGCGCCCACCCACCACGTGCGCAGGCCGTACATCATCAGCGCAGCCCACGCGATGGCGAGTCCCACTCCAAGCACCGCGCCCATCAGAGCGACGATGGCGCCTTCACGGAGGAAGAGGTTACGAATCGCCGTCAGGCTGAAGCCGGCGGCGCGAAGGACACCGATCTCCCGCAGCCGCTGCTCGATTCCCAGACGAAAGAACAACGCGGTGAGAAGCAGCGCCGAAACGACGAGAAAAAAACTGAAGTAGGAGAAATACGCGCCGAAGTCCGTGGCGCCGCTCGAAGCCGCGAGATTCTGCCCGCGCACATCCGTCACGAGCAGGCCGCCGCGTACCGCGCCAACGGCAGACGCAACGGCATCCGCAAGCCCGGCCTCAGGTTCAGCAGGACCGGGCGCGCGCAGGCGAACTGAACTGACCTCGCCATACTTGGTGCGCCACAACTCCTGTGCAACCGCCAACGGAACAAACGCCTTCGCCGTCGTTCGATATCGCTCCCAGTACTCTTCGTCGACTGGGCGCACGCGGGCGAGATCAACCGGGAATGGGGGATCCCAGTCGCCGACCGTTTCCGCGTCGGTAATTCCTGGATACGGCGGTGTCAGACGGCGGTCAGCGGCCAGGCCTTCGATCGGCACGATGCCGGCCACACGGAAGGACGCACGTTCAGTGACGAGGCGTCCTTCATCAGCCCATCGGTAGTACTCCACGCTAATCGGCTGTCCGACCGTGGCGCCCAGGTCGTTGGCCGCCCAGGTGTTGAGCACGAGCGGCGGGTCTCCCGCGCCGGAATCCTGGAGGAGGCCGGCGAGCCGTGCGTCGCCGCCGGCATCTGGCCCGAGCCCCACGACCAGCGAATACGGCAGCGAGCGTTCACCGATGGCCATGGTGTTCGCCATCCACGACAACACGTCCGTCTGCTGAAGTTGCCGCCGGGCAGCGATGCTCGTGACCGCTGCGTGGATCGGCGCCGCGATCACGCCGGACGCCGTCTCCACGATGGTCGTGCCGTCGGCCTGCACGTCGACCGTGATGCCAAGGTCGGCGCCGTTGACGGCCGCATCAAGCATCGTCGTCAGCTCCGACGTCGCAAGCGCCCGACTGTCTCGCGACACCAGCAATGCGTTGACCCGCCCAGTCTGATCGAGATCGCGCTGCACCCGCGACAGCGACAGAAAGACCGCTCGCACGGGACCCTGACTGGGCGACAGGGAGAATGCCCCCATCCCCTCTGCGGACAACGTCTCACGCACGGTGACGCGAAGGGCTCTGCCGACGTCGTCTTTGCGGCCGTGCAGGGTGTCGAGGGGAATGTCGGTCGGACGGGCGACTCGAACCACCAGCGCATCGCCATCAGCGACCGAGAGTTCCGTCGCAAGGTCAGGGCTGACCAGTGCCTGTGTGCCGGTGGGCGCCGTCACGTCGACGCCATGGAAGGCAAAGAACCGATCGTCAACGGCATACACGCTCACATTGCCCGCGCGCAGTCGGCTCGACTGGTGCACAACCACGGCGTCGAGGGCAAACAACGGAACGGTCCGAACCGACAGGCGGTCCGCCAGTTCTTCCGTGAACGGAGTCTCGGCGCTGACGAGCATGTCGGTGGCGCCGAGCCTGGCCGTGACGATCGACGCGAGACTGTCACGCACGGAGGTGCCCACAAGCAGCGACCCCGCGAGCACGGCCACCGACGTCGCCACACCAAAGGCCACTGCCACGTGCGTTCGGCGGTAGTGCCGGAGGCCCTGCCGCGCCAGGTCGGACAGCGTCATGCCGTCACCAGACGGCGGTCAGACAACTCGTACTTCCTCGCAAACCTGGAAGCCAGGACTGCGCTGTGCGTGACGACCACGAGCATGACCTTGCGTTGCTGCTGGAGGTGGACGAGCAGGTCCGCCACGGCCTCTGACGAGGCGCGATCGAGGTTGCCGGTGGGCTCATCACAGAGGAGCAGGGATGGCTGTTGCACCAGCGCGCGCGCGATGGCGACGCGCTGGCGTTCCCCTCCCGACAATTCACCCGGGCGATGGGCAAGGCGATCGGCGAGGCCGACAAGCGTCAGCAGCTCGGTCGCTCTGGCGCGAACGGTCGCGGCGTCTTCGCGTTTTGCGGAGACCAGCGTTGGCGCAATCACGTTGTCGAGCGCGGACAACTGCGGAAGCAGCAGGTGATCCTGGAAGACAAAGCCGACCTGAGCGTTGCGGAAGGCCGCTTGTGCGGCTTCGTCGAGATCAAACGGATTGGTGCCGTCAAGTGTCACGGTGCCGGAGGATGGCCGCTCCAGGGCGCCAAGCATGTAGAGGAGCGTGCTCTTGCCGCACCCGGACGGCCCCATGATTGCGACGGCATCGCCGCGATCGACCTCAAGCGAGACATCGTCGATCACCGGCACTGCGCCGCGGGCCGAGTCGTAGTGTTTGGCCAGATGTGACGCGATCAGCATGACGAGACGACCTCCTGGTAGGCGCGTTCCGCGCGTTGGGCCGCCTGGGCCACCGTGTAGTGGGCGCGCACGCCGTCGGCAGCAGACGCGCCCAGTTGCGCAGCGTTCGCGCGGTCAACAAGCAGCCGGTGCAGGGCATCGGCCAGATGCGCAGGATTGTCCGGATGCACGAGCACGCCCCCGGTCTTCGCGACGATTTCCGGGAACGCGCCATGGTTGGGCGCAACGACCGGCAGGCCGTTGGCCATCGCCTCAAGCAGGAACAGGCCCTTGGGATCCGCGTACGTTGTGGGCACCGAGAAGACATCAAAGGACTGCAACAGCGCAATCTTCCCGGCACGATCGGGCGAGCCGGCATACGTGAACTCGTCGCCCACGCCCCAGTCGCGAAGGCGCTGCCGGCACGATTCGAAGTAGTCGCGATGTTCGTTGAGCAGATAGCCGCCCGCCACCAGTCTTGTGGGAGGCACATCGTCCATCCTGCGCAGCAGGTGGTACGCCTCACACAACACGTGGAAGCCCTTTTCAGGCGCAATGCGGGCAAAGTAGCCGACAGTGAACGGTGGATCGTGACGTGGTGTGGCAAGACCGTGGCCGTCCAGATTGATCCCCAGCGGGACCACAGAAATCTTCTCGGCCGGAATGCCGAAGTACCGGGTCATGTACTCGGCGTAGTAATCGCTGACCGCAATGAAGCGGTCGACGTCCGGCACCGCGCGTCGAATCAGCGCCAGCGCCTCCGATTTCCACGGCTCACGCAACTGGTCAAGGAACAGGTCTTCACCCTGCAGCGTGCAGACAACCGGGCAACCCAGTGCCTCCTTGATGGGTCTGGCGAGACTGATGAGCAGCGCAAACGGGAGGCTGATCAGGTCGAAGCCCTGCTCGTGCTTCAGCCACGCGACCAGTTTCTGCACTTCCTTCCGCTGGTAGCCATCCGTGCCCTTGAGCATCGAGACCGTCATCTCTCCGAGGAACGTCGGATCAACTTTGATCTGTCGCCTGGAAGCCAGCTTGAGCACGAAGTCTGAATCCCAGAGACGATCCAGGAACGCGGGAGTATGCCTGAACAGCGGCACGTTCTGCTCGAGGTAGACGCTCACCCCGCCAAAAAACACCTTGGTGCTGCTGACATTTGTCTCGTCCGTCGTGGTTGGCGTGTAGATGGGCATCAAGACGACGTCGTGGCCGCGGGCCATCAGGGCGGAGGCCAGGGCGTTGTCGCGCAGGCAGCTGCCGCAATACATCTCGGCGGCGCCGGCGGTGAGATACAGCAGCTTCATCGGGTCACGTTCCGCTCGTGGAACCCCCAAGGTACCTCCGCACTGCTGGGCGGAGCAACCTTTCCGGGACGAGTCTCGTCTAGACTAATGTCACCTTATGCAAGATCAGCTTCCCACCCTGACCCATCTGCAGTTTGTCATCCTCGCCACGCTGGCGGCGGGCGAACTCCCCGGCAGGACCCTTCGCGCCACCCTCGGCGACCTGGGCGTGCGGCGCACCGCGCCCGCCTTCTACCAGATGATGGCGCGCCTTGAGCGAGACGGCCTCGTCGAAGGCTGGTACGAGCAGATTGATACCGGCCAGCAGGCACATACCGAACGCAGGTACCGCGCCACACCCGCCGGCCTGAAAGCCTGTACCGCGACCCGCACCTTCTACGCGAGGGCCGGCGCCATCAAACCGCGCACCTCCCATGCCTGAACACCGGGATTTTGTCGCCCGGCTGATTCCGGAGCCCATTCGTTCGGAGGCCTTCCTCCCCGCGCGCATGGATCTCCGAGTCGAGTCGCGCCACACGTTCACCTATTTCGTGCGACTCGCGGCGCTCACCGGCCAATGCTGGTGGCTCGCGATGCACACATCTCGTTCCAGACCTCGCCCGTCTCGTGGAGTGCTCATGAGTCACGCCGTTTCGTCGTTCACACACGCCTTTCGCCTGCTCTACCGACAGCCAGGACTTGCGGCCGCGGTGATCCTCACGCTGACACTCGGCATCGGCGCAAACACGGCGGTGTTCAGCGTGGTCGAAGCCGTGCTCCTGCGCCCTCTGCCGTATCCCACGGCGGACCGTCTGGTGATGCTCGAGCACCGTGATGAGCGCACCGGCCTGACCAAACCCAACATCGCGATAGGTGACTTCCTCGACATTCGCGCGCGCGCGTCGTCGCTGGACAACGTTGTCGCGTATTCGCCCGACCGGTCGGTGCTGTATGGCCAGGGCGACCCCCTGCCCGTGGAGGTGCTCTCCACCACCGGTGGCTTTGCCGAAGCCGTCGGCTTGCGGCCCGCCCTCGGGCGACTGCTCACGGCGGACGACTCCCGGATCAGTTCGCCGCGCGTCGTCGTACTGAGCCATGAGCTGTGGGTCAATCTCTTCAATGCAGATCCAGATGTTCTCGGCCGGCAGATTCAGGTGGGGACGCTGCAGCGTGAGGTGGTCGGCGTGGCCGAACCAGGCTTCCGCTTCCCACCCACCTCCAATCGCCGCAGCGACATCATGGCCGCGTGGCGCATGGACGATGCGCCTCCGGCATCACGACGTAATGGCTGGCCCCTGGTTGTTGGACTCGTGGCGCCTGGCGCCACCGTCGAACAGGTCTCGGCCGAGCTCCAGGAACTCTCGGTGGCCTTTGAAGCCGAGTTTCCCGCCGACAATACAGGCACACGATATCGTGCCGTTCCACTGAGGCAGGCGCTGCTCGGAGACACGCGCACGCCATTGCTCATGATGCTTGGCGCCGTGGGCATCGTGCTGCTGATCGCGTGCGCCAACGTCGGCAACCTGCTGCTGGCACGCGCCATGGGACGCCGCCAGGAGATGGCCGTACGCGCCGCGCTGGGCGCCGGTCGCGGCCGCCTGTTGTTGCAGTTCTTCGCCGAAGGCCTCGTGCTCACGACTGTGGCGGCCATGTGTGGAACGCTCGTGGCGTTCTGGGGCGTCCCTGCGCTGGTGACACTGATCCCGGCCAACGTGAACGTGCCCGGCCTCGAGCAGGTCGGGCTCAACCTGCGGGTGCTGGGCTTCACCGCCGGGCTGTCGCTTCTCGCAGCACTGGCGTTCTGTCTCGTCAGCGTCGTATCCATTCGCGGATCGGAACGTGATGCCCTTGCCTCGCACACCCGCATCGTGGGGCATCGCGGCGCCCGCCGGGTCGCGGACGGCCTGGTCGTGGCGGAGGTCGCCTTTGCGGTGCTGCTGCTGATCGGAGCGGGACTGGTCACTCGCACCATGGTGAATCTGCTGGAGCGGGATCCTGGTTTTGATCCCAACGGCGTGTTGACCATGAGCATCGCGTTGCCGGCGACGCCGGAATACCAGACCGTGGAGGCGCGTCAGGCGTTTTATGCCGCGTTGTGGCCCGCCGTGCAGGCGGTTCCTGGTGTCACCGTCGCCGGATCTGCCGCCGTCACTCCGCTGACCGGCAACAACTGGACGATTCCGCTTCGCCGCGCCGACCGTCCGGATGTCGCCGGACAAAAGCCACCCGACGTCGGCTGGCAGGTGGCATCGGAGGGGTACTTCAAGGCGCTGAACATCCCGCTCCTCGATGGCCGCCTCTTTGATGCGCGCGATCGCCCAGGCTCCGCTCCGGTCGTCATCGTCAGCAGCGCGATCGCACGCGAGTACTTTCCGGAAGGGTCGGTTGTTGGACGTCGCGTGCGTGTTGGTGACGCTGAAGCGGAAATCATAGGCGTGGTGGGCGACATCCGGCGCGCCAGCCTGACCGACGAACCACGGGCGGACATGTATCTGCCGGCGGAACAGTCACCGTCAATGGGTGCCGGACTGTTCATCAGGGTTGCGGGTGATCCGTCTGCCGCTGCGGCGGCCGTGCGTGAAGCTGTGCAGCGGCTCGAGCCACGCGTGGCATTTGCGAACGTCTCCACACTCGACGCGACCCTGCAACAGTCCATTGCTTCAACGCGGCTTGCGGTGTGGTTGCTTGGCCTGTTCGCAGCTGTCGCCCTGCTGCTGTCGGCAGTGGGCGTCTACGGGGTGATGGCGTACGGCATCCGTCAACGCACCCGCGAGCTCGGCACACGCGTCGCGCTCGGTGCGACACAGCAGGATCTCGTCTGGATGGTCTTGCGCCAGGGCATGCAGACCGCGGCGGCAGGGATCGCGCTCGGACTGGGCGCAACCTGGGTGGCGAGCCAGTGGATCGACAGCCTGTTGTTCGGCGTGGAACCGTTTGATCCCGCGACGGTCGTCGTCAGCGTGGTTGTCATCGGCGTCGCCGCCCTGTTGGCGTGTTATGTCCCCGCCTGGCGCGCGTCACGTGTGGACGCCGCAAGGACGCTGCTGACGTAATGGCGGGCCTGAAGGCCCGCCCCACGTGTGTTACCCCGCTCGCTGAAACGCTCGTCGCGCGTAGAGGTGTTCGAAGAGGTTGCCTTCGTGCGGCTGATCCCAGGCGATGCGATTGGTCTGCAGCGCGCCGAGGTTGAGGCGTCCGATCAGGTCTGATTCAAGCAGCCGCGTGATGAGCCGCTGATCGTGTGTGAGGGCCGTGGCTGCGAGCGTCGAGCCAAGGCAGTCGGGCATGGCCGCCATCTCGTCCCGCGTGACGTCGACGACGGAGACAAACGGGAAGAGGAACTCCCGATTGGCCAGCGGGTGGGTCGACGAGGTGCAGTGGATGACGGTGGGCAGCAGGAACGTGCTGCCATGCGCCTTGACGAGCCGTGGGCCTTTCCTCACGGCCATGGTGACGTCCTCGGCGCCCGGCTCGCGCAGCGCGGCATCGATCTGGTTGGAGATGTGTTCGGCCACACGGGGATCAACAAACGGCGAGATTTCCGCAGCAGGGTCTTCGGCAGCGCGTGGTTCAATCGCCACGAGCCGTTCCGCCAGCGCCTGGGCAAGCTCGCGTCCGTGGGCGGGCGTCCACACGCCGGAGGCATTCACGCACGAGCGGCCGCCGTTCTCCGCGACCGACAACGCGATGACGTCGAGGTAGCGGCGCCAGTCTGCAGCCGTGTCTTCACCAAAGACGAGCTTGCTGTAGCCGGGCCCGTGCAGTTCCACACGTGGATCGCCGGCAACCGATCCAATCGCGCCGACGTCGCCGAAAAACATCGACCGGCCCGTGCGGCGAACCACCTCTCCTGCGCCGGCGTGGTCGGACGGAAAGTAGTTGAACGCGTCGCCAGGGATGCCCGCCTTCATCAACGCCTGAATCAACCGAAAGGGCGTCCACGGCTCGGTGCCACCCGGTCTCAGGACGAGCGGCATCTTCATCGCAATCGCGGGGATCCACAGGCCGTGCACACCGGGAGAGTTGCTTGGCAACACGATGCCCAGCGCCTTCGCACGCGGAAAGAAGCTCAGCGCCTGACCGTTCACTTCTCCGTAACCGCGATCGAGGATGCCCAGGTCGAGGCCACGCGTAAGTCCACGGAGGATCTCCGGGACGTTCTCCATTACCGACACGATGCGCTGCATGTTGCGGCGCACCATCACGTGCGGCATGCCGGTCGTGGCCGACAACTGCTTCACATAGTTATCCGGCGTCTGTTCGGATTCGCCCAACGGGAGCGTGTCGTGCACGAAATACTCAGCGGCCTTCCGTGTCCGCTCCATCAACTCGGCAACGGGAATCGCCAACAGTGAGGCACGCATCGCGTCCTGCTCCAGGAGGTCGCGGCGGATCAGACCCGCATTGGCCTGGCTGATCTCGGCAAATGGCTCTCGCGTCGCATGGTGGACGATGGTGGCCGTGTCGATGCTGCGATAGTTGGCACCACGGCGGAGAAGGGGGATGTGGACCATGAACGGATTGTAATAGTGCGAGGTGCGAGGTGCGAAGTGCGAGGTGTGAGGTGCTGGGTGCTCGGTGCTGGGCTGCTTTGATAGGCTCTTGGAGTCATGAATCCGCAGACCAAGGACGCCCTTGACGCGCACGTGCGCGAGATCGTGCAGTGGCACTTCAACCCTGAGACCGGCACGCCGTTCTGGCTGGACTTTGCGAAAACGCTCGACTGGGATCCGCGGCGCGAGATCCGGACGTACGAAGACCTCGATCGCTTCGGCTTCTTCCAGGACGAATGGCTGCGCGGCGGCCCGGTCCGTCGCTGGGTGCCGAAGGCGTACGCCAACAAACCGATCTACACGTTTGAAACCGGCGGCTCAACGGGCATCCCGAAGTCACGCATCAGCATCGACGACTTCCGCATCGACTACGAAATGTTCAGCGACACCCTGCCGGACGAGCACTTTCCGAAGGGCTCTGACTGGCTGATGGTGGGCCCCTCAGGTCCGCGCCGTCTGCGGCTGGCGGTTGAGCACCTCGCGCAACATCGCGGCGGCATCTGCTTCTGCGTGGATCTGGATCCACGGTGGGTCATCAAACTCATCAAGAACCGCCAGATGGAGCAGATGGAGGCGTACAAGCGTCACGTCATCGACCAGGCGCTGACCCTGCTCAAGGCCCACGACAACATCAAGTGCATGTTCATCACGCCGAAGCTGCTCGAGGCGCTGAGCGAACGAATTTCGCTGAAGAAGGCGGGCATCACCGGCATCTTCTGCGGCGGCACCGAAATGACGCCGCAGTTCCATCGCTGGGTGCGCGAAGAGGTGCTCGATGGCGTGTTCTTCGCGCCGACGTACGGCAACACACTGATGGGCCTGGCCGTCGGCAAACCCTTCGACCCGAAAGACAACTACGCGATCATCTACTACCCGCCGATCCCGCGTGCGGTGCTCGAAGTGGTGGATCCCGACAATCCCCTCAAAGTTGTCCCCTACGGCGCCACCGGCCGTGTTCGGCTCACGACGCTCACGAAAGAGTTCTTTGTCCCGCGCTTCCTCGAACGCGACGAAGCCGAGCGCGAACCTCCCTGTGACGCCTACCCCTGGGACGGCGTCCGGAACGTGCGGCCGTTCAAACAGCTCGGGGTCTCGGTCACCGAAGGCGTGTACTAGGTCCAACGAGTCCGACAGGTCCGACGGGTCGCGTTATGCTTACGCGCATCCGGAGGAACGTGATGCGCGCGTTGGTCCCGCTCTGTCTACTTGTTGTGCTGGCCGGCTGTGCGCCGACCGATGCCCTCACCGCCAACATTCCTGCTGCGCCGCCTGACGGGCTGAGCCCCGCTGTGGTGCGCGAACGCACGGAAGAGGAATGGACGCTCAAGGCCGACAAGATGCGCCGCCATCTGGTCAGCACGATGCGCAAACACGGGATCGACCTATGGGTCATCATGAGCCGCGAGAACGCGCCGGACCCGGTCGTCGAACTGTTCGGCGGCAGCGGCATCACCGGCTGGTACGGGCACCGCAACGCGTATCTCTTCTTCGATCGGGGCGGTGACGGCCCAGGGGCGCTCGAAACCACGGTCTACGGCACGCACCTGTCAGGCCACCTGAAGACGTTCTACGACACGGTCCAGAGCTACGGCGAACCGGGCCTGAAGCCGCTGCTGCAGAAATACGTGGCGGACCGCAACCCCAAACGAATCGCCATCAACCAGTCCCGCACGATCAGCATGGCCGACGGGCTCACCGCGGAGCTGAAGGACTACCTCCTTGACGCGATTGGACCATCGTTCGCCGCGCGCACCGTTTCCTCAGAACCGCTGCTGGTCGACTACGTCTCGATCCACACGCCGGAAGAAGACGCCGTACAGGAACAGGCCGCACGGGCCACCTACGACATCCTGCGGCGCGCGTTCTCCAACGACGTCATCACGCCGGGCAAGACGACGCTGATGGATGTGCATTACTGGATCACGGCCGAACGCCGCCGCCAGGGGTTTGACTTCAACTTCAACGCCAGCCTGGATCTGCAGCGCCTTCAGAACAACGAGGTCGTGTCCATCGACGATTCCGAAGACCCCGTCATTGAACGCGGTGATGTCCTGCACGTGGACTTCGGCGTCCGCCAATCCGGCATCGTCACCGACCAGCAGAAGATGGCATACGTGCTTCGCGACGACGAGACAGGAGCGCCCGCCGGTCTGCTGAAGGCTTTCGCCGATTCCCAACGCGCCGCTGAACTCCACGCGGCGGAACTGGTCCCCGGGCGCACCGGCATCGACATCAAGACCCGCTCGGAAGCCGCGGCCAAGGCCGAAGGCATCGACCTGCTTGTCTACTCCCACGTGCAGGGCTACTGGGTGCACGATGCGGGCACCTGGACGGTGTTCGATTGGCCGGAGCGGTACGGCGCGCACCCCCGAACGCCGCTGCATCCGGGCGTCTGGTTCTCCCTGGAATTCCGCACCCGCACGGCCGTGCCCGAATGGGGCAATCAACTGGTGGCCATGCAGCGCGAAGAAGACATGCTTGTTCCGGCCAGCGGTCCTGCCAGATATACCGCCGGGCCACAGACCGGACTCTGGATCATCAAGTAGCCATCGCCATGCGCACACGTCTTTGCCTCGCCGTCCTCCTCGTCGCCACGCTCCTTCCACTCGAACGCCTCGTCTCGGCGCAGGCCCCAGCGTCTCTGCCGATTGGCCTCGCCTGGCGCAGCATCGGTCCCGCCGGCACCGGCACACGCATCGTCGACTTCGCCGTCGTTGAGAAGTCGCCGCATGTCGTCTACGCGGCAACCGCATCGAGCGGTGTCTGGAAGACCATCAACGCGGGGACAACGTGGACGCCGCTGTTCCAGCACGAAGCATCGATTTCGATGGGCGGGATCGCCGTTGCCCCGTCCAATCCGGACATCGTCTGGGTCGCCACAGGCGAGCCCAACATGCGCAACCTGCGCAGCACGTCGTGGGGCTCGGGCATCTACAAGAGCACCGACGCAGGCCAGTCATGGCGGCGCATGGGTTTTGCCGACTCGCAGCACATGGGCCGAGTCGTCATTCACCCCACCAACCCCGACGTGGTCTTCGCGACGGTGGTGGGTTCGATGTGGCAGAACGCTCCGGCCAAAAACGCCGTGCGCGGACTCTACAAGACCACCGACGGCGGCGCGACGTGGCGGAAGACCCTGTCGGCAGGCGACCACGCAGGAATCGTGGATGTCGCGATGGATCCCACCAATCCGAACGTGTTGTACGCCGCGGCCTGGCACCGGGAACGTCGGGACTGGAGCTATATCAACGTTGGGGAACAGAGTGGCCTGTTCAAGTCCGCAGACGGAGGCGAGACCTGGACGAAGCTGACAGCGGGACTGCCGACAACACCCACCGGTCGTCCGGGCGTTTCGATCTGCCGCTCCCGTCCTTCAACCGTCTACGCCGTCGTCGAAGGCACTGACGGTGGCGTCTATCGCTCGGTGGACGCGGGAGCCACCTGGACCCGCCGGAACACCATGTCGGCGTCGTCGATGTACTACGGCCAGGTGCGGTGTGATCCGAACGATCCGGACCGCGTCATCGTGCTGCAGACGCAGATGGCCATCTCGAACGATGGCGGCACCACGTTCACGCAGGACATCCCCGGCAGAAGTGTGCACGTCGACCATCACGCGTTGTGGATCAACCCTGCGGATTCAAACCATCAGTGGCTGGGCAACGATGGCGGCATCTATCAGACGCACGATCGGGGTGCGTCGTGGCGTTTCCACGCCCAAGTCGCGGGCACACAGTTCTACGCCGTCGCGGTCGACATGCGAGAGCCGTTCTACTACGTCTGCGGCGGCACGCAGGACAACAACTCGTTGTGTGGACCGTCCGCCACCCGACACGCCGACGGCATCGTCAACACCGATTGGTATGTCACGACTGGCGGCGACGGTTTCGCGCTGCAAGTCAACCCGACAGACCCGTCTGTCGTGTACACCGAATCGCAGTACGGCGCGCTCGTGCGGTTCAACCCGTTCACGGGCGAACGGCGTCGCATCCAGCCACAGGCGCCGCAGGGCCAGCGGTACCGGTGGAACTGGAACGCGCCCATGCGCATTTCACCGCACGACCCGAACACGTTCTATTACGGCGCGCAGTTCCTCTTCCGCACCAGGAATGAAGGAGCCACATGGGAGACCGTCAGCCCCGATCTCACGAGACAGATCGAGATTGACCAGCAGTATCGGATTTCCGACTACGGCACGTTGCTCTGGATCGATGAATCCCCCCGCCGGCGCGGCTGGCTTGCCATCGGCACTGACGATGGGCTGATGCAGATCAGTGAAGATGGCGGCACAAACTGGCGTGCTGGAGCGGCGATCCCGGGTGTCCCGGAGCGCGCGCAGATTCGGCGCATCTTCCACTCTGCACACGCGGATACGACGATGTATGCGGCGGCGTCGGCGCATGAAGACGAAGACTTCACGCCGTACGTGGCGCGGAGCACCGACCACGGTCGCACGTGGACCCGTATTGATGCCACTCTGCCGGCAGGTGCGCCAGTGCTCTCACTGGTTGAGGATCCCGTCAATCCGAACCTGCTGTTTGCCGGCACGATGTTCGGCATCTACATGACGCTGGACGGCGGTCAGCGCTGGTCATCCCTCGGACTGAACCTGCCGACCAGCGCAATTCACGACATGGTGATTCATCCGCGCGAAGGCGACCTGGTCGTGGGTACTCACGGTCGCGGCATCTGGATTCTCGACTCGATCGCGGGGTTGCGGGGCCTGAGGCCGGAAGTGCTCTCCGGACCCGGCGCAGTGGTCGGCGCTCGGCCCGGCACGTTGCTCACGCGGTTCGACCGTGGGCGCAATGCGTACGGCGATTCGTTTTTCACTGCCCCGAACCCGGCGGAGGGCGCGTACATCGACGTGTACCTCAACCCTTCGACCAGCACGACCGGCACGCTCGAAATTGCGGACGCAAACGGTCAGGTCATTCGTCGTCTCGACCTGCCTTCGTCGCGCGGCCTGCAGCGCATCACCTGGGACATGCGGCAGGACGCAGCAGGTGGCGTGGGCGGTGCAGGTGCTGTGGGGGGTGGTGGCGGACGCGGGCGTGGTGGCGCGCAACGGCCGCTGGTCGCCCCGGGCACCTATGAAGCGCGACTGACCATCGGCGGAGTCACGACACGGCTGCCAGTCGTTGTGCGTGCCGATTCGGGGAAGTGATCGAGTCCGACGGGTCCATCAGGTCCATCAGGTCCTGATGGCTGCGGCCAGCTTCTCGACGTCCGACTCGTCGTTGTACGCCTGTGCGCAGAGGCGAACCCAGACACGGCCGGCGCGGGCGTGCGCCTGAACCTCGATGTTGTGATCAAAAAGCAGCCGGTCACGTAGGGCCACTGCGTCCGGCCTGGTCGTACCAGTTCGCTCCGGCGTCATGACACTGGCCATCGAGGCCACCGCCGACTCATCGATCTCAAGTGATGTACCCCACGCGTCGGTCAGATGCCGTGCGGCCCACCACGCAAGGTCATGATTCCGCTGCATGAGCCGCTCGCCTCCCTGTTCGTGCAGAAACGTGATTCCGGCCGGCGCGGTCAGCCACGGGGAGGGATCACGGGTGCCGACCCAGTCGAACTCCTGTGTGAAGCCTGTGCCAAAGCCCCACGAAATGACGGTCGGATGCAGCCATTCGTGATGCTCCGGCGCGGCGACCATGAACGCGCTGCTTCGCGGAACCATCGCCCACTTGTGGAGGTTCGCGACATAGATGTCCGCGCCGATGGCATCGACGTCGAGCGGAATTTGCCCGGGTACATGTGCGCCGTCAACCAGCACCATGACACCCTTCGACCGGCAGAGCCGAACGATCTCGGAAACCGGAAAGAGCAAGGCGCTCTCCGCCGCGATGTGGTCAACGATCACGAGCCTGGTGCGCGCGGTCAGTGCACTCTCGATGCGACTCAGACACTCGGCCGCCGAAAAGGCGGGGTACGGCATTTCGACCGTGACCACCTTCGCGCCTGCACGACCCGCCGCATATTGAATCGCCGTCACGATGCCACCGTACGCGTGGTCCGTGATGAGGATTTCATCGCCGGCTTGCAGCGGCAACGCGCGAACCACCGCGTTCACCCCAGCCGATGTGTTGTCGATGAACACGAGGTTGTCCGGCTGTGCGCCCACAAAGGCCGCGACCTGCGCGGCGGCGTCACGCATCAGTGTGGCGCCGCGTGTCGCCGATCCGGTGAAGGACCACAACTCCCGCAACATGAACCGCGCCGGATGACGCTCGATCCGATCACGCCACTCCTGCTGCGCCTCAAGCACGACCCGAGGCGTGACGCCCACCGTGCCGTGATTCAGATACGTGGCGTCAGGATCAAGAGGCCAAAGCGGAAGCAGACTGCGGCCGTAGGACATCCACACAATTTACTTGATGGGCTGGTGGGCTGGTGGGCTGGTGGGCTACTGGGTTGATGGGTTGATGGCGGTCACCTGGCCGCGCCAAAAGGGGTGACGACCTTCGGGAAGCAGCCAGGCGACTTCGCAGCGAGTCGGGACGCGCATGCCCAGATGCAACCCGTAGTCCGCGCAAATCACCTCCCACGGCGTGGGCACAAACTCACCCTTCACCTCGCGCATACGATCCGGCGCGTAGATGCGGACGACATCTCCATCAGCGGTGAAGGTGAACTCAAGCGAGACACGGTGTCCGTGATCGACCAGCGTCACCCGCGCGCGCCGCTCGTCCATCACTTCCCACACAAGTCGTTCCGATGGCTGCAACGCCACCGGGAACCACACCGACTCGGCGAGCCAACGTTGCAGGGCGCCGCTCGACAGTTCCCCGCCTCCGCGCAGGTCGGCCACGGTCATCAGCCCCTGCACTGCCGCGCGCATCGCGCCTTCGCCCTCGATGTAGCTGTCCCGCACGAGCGTGAAGACGCCTGGTGCCATCACGATTCGCGCATCCCAGATGAAACCGGGAGGGGACACCGTAAACCGCTGCGTCGCCGTGAAGGGCTTCCACGAGTCATCGGTGGTGCCCATCTGAAACTGTCCGGTCTGCGTCACGTCGATCGCGCCGATCGGTTCAACAGACACGATGGCCCGCGCGAGGAAGCGCTGAACATTGTCGGGAAGTTCGCGCGGAGGAAGAGAGGAGAACTGCCCCACTGGTGTCGCCGTCGCCATCGTCAGCCGCCCGCCTTCGATGACACTCAAGCGATCCCACCGCCTGACGCCGATGCCAATCTGCGGATCCACTGCGAGCCAGAGCAGTGCGACGAGATTGACCACCAGCCCGAGACGAGCGTGGGGCAGTTCCAGGACGCAAAGTGCCAGCGAGAACCCCACGGCCACCGGCGCTGCGGCTTCGGCCCAGCGCCAGCGGAGCGTGATGCCCGCGGCGACCATGAGCAGGACTACCGCACCCGCGAGCCACGCGAGGCCAACAGTCCGAATGCCCAGGAGGCCGACGTCGATTCTTCCGGCGAGCACCGTGGTTTTGAACGGCAGTTCTGGCGATTGCATCCATCGCCAGGGAACCAGAAATCCTGGTAAGTGCGCCAAACCGTGTGCGGCCAATAGAACCGAGAGCGCGTACCTCACGTCCTGCCTTCATCTATGCATACTGGATGCCGTCTGTCGGCACGTGAGAACATCGCAGTACGCTCCAAAACCGACACGTCCCAAGAAAGGTGCTCGTGAAATTCCACTCTCGCTGCGGTTTTCTCACCGTACTGCTGTTGACGATCGCGCAGCCCCTCTCGGCACGGCAGGACTCCACCACGAACTGGACACAGTGGCGCGGCAATCATCGCTCCGGCACTGTGAACGCCGCCGATGTGCCGCAGGCCTGGCCGGCCCGCTGGCAGCCTCGATGGTCAGTGGAAGTCGGAGAAGGCTACTCCTCTCCAGTCGACGCTGGTGGACGGTTGTACATCCACAGTCGCAACGACCCTGACGAAGTCGTGACCGCCGTTGACGCCACCACGGGGTCGATCGTCTGGAAGAAGACCTACCCTGCGGCCTTCGCCAAGAACCAATACGCCAACGCGATGGCCAAGGGCCCGAACGCCACGCCGCTCGTTGCGGATGGACGGCTGTTCACCCTCGGCGTGTCCGGCATCGTCGTGGCCTGGGATGTCACCACCGGTCGCGAACTGTGGCGGAAGGACTTTTCGTCGCTGGTCGATTCCACCAAGTTGTTCTGCGGCACGGCTGCGTCGCCAGTCCTGGCGCACGGCAGCGTCATCGTCCAGGTTGGCAGCGACGTCCACGGCGGACAGATCCTGGCGCTTGATCCGGCGACCGGCACAACACGCTGGACATGGAAAGGCCCTGGGCCGGGTTATGCATCGCCGTTTGTCGCCGAGATCGGCGGCGCGTCGCACCTGATCACGATGACCAACGAGTCCGCGCTGGGCATCGACGCTCGAACCGGCGCCCAGCTCTGGACGATCCCGTTTCGCGATGAATGGCACGAAAACATCGTGACGCCGCTGTGGACCGGCTCCCGACTGATCGTCTCCGGCACACGTCAAGGCACACACGCCTACACCCTCACTCAGGCCAGCAACCGCTGGCAGGCCTCACAGGTGTGGCGCAACACCGAGGTCGCGATGTACATGAGCAACCCGGTGCTTGCCGACGGCCAGATCATCGGCCTGTCAGCGCGGCGCAAGGGACAATTCGTCGCGCTCGACGCGTCGACTGGTGATCTGCGGTGGTCCAGCGAAGGCCGCGATGCGGATCACGCATCCGTCCTGCAAACGCCCTCACATGTCGTGTTCCTCACCAGCACCGGCGACCTCCTGCTGGTCAAGCGAGGCGCCACTGCCTACGCCATCGACCAACGTTGGGACGATGTGCTGGCGAGAGCGACGTATGCCAGCCCGCTGTTCCTGACTGGAGACCTGGTGGTGCGAGACGCGACGCACCTGACGCGCTTCAGCGGCGCGCAATGACAGCGGCGACCGTCACCAGATCACGGTGAGGCCGGTGCGGATGGAAATCACCGGAAGCTCCAGAGCCGAGCGTCCAGGCGTGAAGTTGTCCTGACCGCGCGTGCCGCTGAGGCGCACTTCGGGCCGCCACCACATCCGGCCGCCACGGATCTCCACGCCGGCACCAAACTCCATGCCGGGCTCGGTCACCCTCCACGGCTGCACCTGTCCCACGGAGCTGAACTCGCCCCGTGAGTGCAGGATCATGCCTCCGACGCTCAGGAAGGGACGCGCACGCCATTGCGCCCCACCCGGTCGCCAGGCGGCGCGCACGATGCCGGTGATTGGCGTGCCGGTCGCCTGCAGGTAACCGGAATCACGGGTGTGACGCCCAATCGCAAGCTCGGCTTCCACCCGCACCTTGTCGTGCGGCAACATGGTCACACCTGCGGCCATCAGTACGCCATTTCCCAGGTGTGTCTCATCGTCCCAGTGCCCCGCTACGGCAAGACCGGTCGTGAGGCGAACGGTCTGCGCATCGGCAGGGGACGACAGAGCAAATAACAGAAGGACAACTGCGGCGATCCGAATCATGGCAATCACGCTCCTCTGCATCTCAATGCGCAGGAGGCGCGCGGGAGGGCTCACGATGATGCGAGAAAGGCTGCGCGGGCGACCGGTTCCGGCCGTGTGGTCCACTCATTGACCGGCCATGGCATCCGCCACGTCCAGTTGTGCGGGCCCA
Source organism: uncultured Acidimicrobiia bacterium (assembly GCA_966252305.1). Classification (GTDB taxonomy): domain Bacteria; phylum Acidobacteriota; class Vicinamibacteria; order Vicinamibacterales; family SCN-69-37; genus SYFT01. The sequence continues at coordinate 29,844 of CBINOO010000007.1, read as the reverse complement.
CGGTTCCAGGCACGTTGATCCGATCGCGCCAGCCAAACACGTCCTGAATCGGAAGCAGCACGAATTCGGACGCCGACATCCCCAGCAGTCGGAGGACGGCGTCGTGGAATTCCGGGCTCCAGGGCGCTGACGGATCCCAGGCGCCGAGCCCCACGTGCGCGAGGAGCGAGACCAGCGCGACACGTTCATCCACAGGCGCGTGATCCCACCAATCGGCGACCGGTTCGGTGTCGTGGGTGCCGGTCGTGGCGACTGAGCGCTTCGGGTAGTGCGACGGCAACACAAACGGCTGACCGGGCTCGTGCCAGGCGCGTTCCCACCGCAGCACCTTGTACCCGCCGATGCCGAGGCGCGCAATCGACTGCCGAACGATGTCCGGAACGGTGCCCAGGTCTTCGGCGACCACCGCGGCGCCGGCTCCCTGGAAGATGCGCATGATCTGCTCACCCTGCCACATCTGTGTGGGTTCATCGGCAGGCAGGAAGAACCGATCGCCGTTGGGCGCGCGACCGTAGGTGCGGTAGAACCCCACAAGATGATCAACCCGGAAGCCGTCGTACAGCGCCGCCATGCGGCGAGCGCGCTGCTGGATCCACGTGAATTCAGACTGCGCGATCACGTCCCAGCGATACATCGGCAGTCCCCAGTCCTGGCCGTCTTCCGCAAATGCATCCGGCGGAACGCCAACCGACACGTCGAGCAGGAATTCGTGCTGACGCGCCCACACGTCAGCGGAATGTGTGTCGACGACAAACGGCAGGTCGCCGAAGACCGCAATGCCCCTGGCATGCAGGGCATGACGCGCTGCCCGCCACTGCTGGTCAGCCAGCCACTGCACGTACTGCGTGTACCGGATTTCCCGGCTGAGCTGGCGACGAAGTTCATGAATCGCATCGGTGTCACGACGCGCAATGACCTCCGGCCATTCCCGCCACGTCCGTCCGGGCCACTCGACTTCGCATGCGCGGAACAGGGCGTAGTCGTCGAGCCACCACTTTTCCCGAGCGGTGAATCCTGCAAACTCGGCCGCGCGTGTCGTCCGATCGGCCCACTCATCGCGAAGGAAGCGTTCCCACGCGAGCGACACCGCCGCTTCTTTCACCTTGCGGATGTCGGCAAATCGCACGCGATCGCTGGCACGCGCCTCGGCGATCACCCGCCGGTTGTCGTCGCCAAGCGCAGCCATGCCGCCAACCCGCTGGAAGTCCTCCAGGCTCTCGACAGAGAGATAGATGGGATCGATGGCCATCGCCGAGCACGCGGAGTACGGCGATGTCTGCCCCGTCGGCATCGTGCCAATCGGCAACAACATCAGCCGATCACATCCAGCGAGCGCCAGCCATTCGCCAAACGTCGAGAGATCGCCGATCTCGCCAATACCCCACGACTGCGCCGAGGGCATGGCTGAAAGTGGAACGTTGACGCCAAGATGCCGGGTCATTCGGCCACCTCCATGACGCGCCCGATGGCCTCGCGGAACACCGCCGGGTCGGGCAACAGGCTCACCACCAGATGCGCACCTCGGTGAAAGTCGAAGAAATAGCCCGGATGCACGACGATGTGTTGATCCCTTAGTAACAGCAGCACCAGCGACTCCTCATCTCCACGCGACGGCACCTGCAGCACACACGCCCACCCGCCCTCAGGCTCCACGACCCGGATGCCGGGATGGCGAAGGGCCTCCAGTCGCAGGGCCTCGAGGTTGGTCGCGATACGCAACCGGATCGCATCGCGCACGGCCTCACCACCCTCAAGCAGCCGCGCGGCCGCCACCTGCACCGGCGTCGAAACCGAGAGGTAGGTGTCACAAATCACTTCGAGACGCGCCTTGGCATCGGATACGTGTTTCGGAGGTCCGGACACGACCATCCACCCCAGTTTCGCCTGCGGCAGCCCAATGGCTTTCGAGAGACCGCCAAGGGTGAACGTCAGCACACGCGGCTCACCGAGCAACGTCGACGCGTCGGACCGGGGCATCAGCGGATAGTCGATGAACACCTCATCGCTGATGAGCACCAGCCCGCGACGCTGCGCGAAGTCGACGAGCCACTCGTGATCATCGGCGCGCAGCCGGGAACCGGTCGGGTTGTTGGGCGAGACGACGAGCACCGCCCGCGTGCGCGGCCCTGCGGCGGCGTCCATGGAGGCGCGGTCGATGGACCACACCCCGTGGTCCTCGAGCCGATACGGCGCGGCGGCCACCGAGTCGAGACGCGTCAGCAGGTCGAACAGCGGATAACTCGGCTCGGGAACCAGGACGCGATCCCCGGCATCGCACAAAAGCTTAAAGAGCGCCGCGTACGCCTCGCTCGTGCTGGCCGTCAGCACGACCTGGTCGGGGTGCACGCGGATGCCCCGGCGGGACTCCCATGCCGCGACGGCCTCCCGCGCGGCCGGCATGCCAAGCGGATCAGGTGTGTACCGCAGGGCCGCCGGGTCGGCAAGGGGCGAGAGCAGCGTCGGCGGGTACGAAATCCCGACTGCCGTGGGGTTGGTCGTGGTCAAATCGACCAGACGTGTGCCCTCAGCGCGAAGCCGTGCCAGCTCCTGACTGAACGAATTGGCGGCCAGCCGCGGCGGAAGTCGTGACGAGAACACGTGATGACAGAATAATCCGAAGGTGATGACGATGAAGAGACTGTTGCTGCTCTGCCTGGTGCTCGTGGGCGCTGCCGCGAGTTCCGCGCCGATGTCCGCGCAGCAGGCCGCCGGCCCGCGCGTCTCGGCCCCATACGAAATGTTCACGCTGCCCAACGGGTTGACGGTGATCCTGCACGAGGACCACACCGTGCCGATGGTGGCGGTGAACCTCTGGTATCACGTCGGCTCCGCCCGCGAGAAGTTCGGTCGAACCGGTTTTGCCCACCTGTTCGAGCACATCCTCTTCGAAGGATCCAAACACGTGAAGGAAGGCGACTTCGACAATCTGCTCGAAGCCGCCGGTGGCAACAACAACGGATCGACGACGACGGATCGGACCAACTACTACGAGTCGCTGCCGGCCAACGCCCTTGACCTGGCACTCTTCCTCGAGTCCGACCGCATGGGCTTCCTGCTTGACGTCGTGACGCCTGAGCTGGTGGACGGACAGCGCGACGTGGTGAAGAACGAACGGCGCCAGAGCTACGAAAACGCGCCGTACGGCATGGCCAACGTCCGCATCACCGAGCTGATGTACCCGAAGGAGCATCCCTACCACTGGCCGGTCATCGGCTACATGGAAGATCTCACGGCCGCGACCCATGAGGATGTGAAGGAGTTCTTCACCAAGTACTACGCGCCGGCCAACGCCAGCCTCGTCATCGCCGGCGACATCAACACGGCGGAAGCGCGCAAGAAGGTCGAGCACTGGTTTTCGGACGTGAAGGCCGGCCCGCGGCCCGAACCGCCGACAGTGCCGCCAGTGGAACTGACCTCCGTCGTGAAGGAAACCCTTACCGACAACGTGCAGCTGCCGCGATTGTACCTGGCGTGGCACTCGCCGGCGCAGTTCGCGCCCGGGGATGCCGAACTGGACGTCCTCGCCGGCGTGCTGACCGGCGGCAAGAACTCCAGGCTCTACAAGCGCCTGGTCTACGAACTCCAGCTCGTCCAGAACATTTCTGCATTCCAGGGCTCGGCGCGGTACGGTTCACGCTTCCAGATCATCGCCACCGCCCGGCCTTCGTCAGAACCCGCCGAGGCCGTGCTGGCGAGGATCAAAGCGGTCATCGACGAAGAGATCGAGAAGCTGAAGCAGACGCCGCCGGATGCGCGCGAGGTGCAGCGCGTCCTTAATGGCGTCGAGTCGAACTTCCTGAACTCGATGCAGCAGAACCTCTCGAAGGCCGACCAGATGAACGCCTACTACTTCGCCACCGGCAACCCCGACTATTTCCAGGAAGACCTCAACCGCTACCTCGCGTTGCAGCCGAACGACATCCAGGCCGCAGCCCGCAAGTGGCTCCCGGCCGACAAGCGACTTGAGCTGTCGGTGCACCCCAACAAATGAGGAAATGAGGAAATGGGGAAATGAGGAAATGGGGAAATGGGGAAATGGGCGAATGGGGCGACACATGTGGGGCGTGGCCTTCAGGCCCGCCTCTGGGTTGTGGCGAGGTAACGCGATGATGAAGACATACAAGACACTCTCAGCCCTTGTCCTGGCGGCGGCCGTGGCGTTGCCGCTGACGGCGCAGCAGGCACCAGATCGATCAAAGGCGCCGGCGCCGGGGCCAGCCGCAGAGTTGCGGCTGCCCCCGATTCAGAAGCGCGCGCTGGCCAATGGTCTGCCGGTCTGGATCGTCGAGATGCCGAAGGTGCCTGTCGTGCAGATCAACCTGCTCGTGCGCGCGGGCGCGGCATCGGATCCGGCGGGCAAATACGGGCTCGCCAGCTTCACCTCGGCGATGCTCGACGAAGGTGCGGGCACGCGAAACGCGCTCGAATTGGCGGACGCCATCGAGTACCTCGGTATCAACATCTCCACCGGCAGCTCCTGGGACGCGTCGACGGTGAGCCTGTTCACACCTGTCTCAAAACTCGACGAGGCCCTGCCGCTGATGGCCGACGTCGCGTTGCGCCCGACGTTCTCGGAGGCGGAAGTCGAACGCCTGCGCCAGGATCGCCTGACTTCCCTGCTGCAACAGCGCGACAACCCCTCGTCGGTCGCCACGCTGGGTTTCAGCCGGCTCGTGTTTGGGCAGCGACACCGCTACGGCACGGGCGCGATGGGCAACACCGTCTCCAACACCGAGATGACCGCGTCTGAGATTCGAGCGTTCCACTCGCAGTACTACCAGCCCAACAATGCGCACCTGATCGTGGTCGGCGCGGTGAAAGCGGACGAGATCCTGCCGCAGCTTGAAAAGACGTTTGGTGGCTGGAAGAGCAGCGGTGCGACGCCGACCAAGCCGGCGCTTGCCGACGCTACCCAGCACGCCGCGAAGCAGATCTATCTGATCGATCGACCCGGCGCGGCACAGTCGCAGATTCGTGTGGGCTGGATCGGTGTGCCACGCAGCACACCCGACTACTACGTGCTCGAGGTCATGAACACGGTGCTTGGCGGCTCGTTCACGTCGCGCCTCAACCAGAACCTGCGCGAGCGCAACGGGTATTCATACGGCGCCGGCTCGATGTTCGACATGCGCTCGACCTCCGGACCGTTCTACGCGTCCTCTGGCGTGCAAACCGACAAAACCGCTGAGGCCCTGAAGGAGTTCTTCAACGAGCTGAACGCCATCCGGCAGCCGGTGCCGGCTGACGAACTCGACCGCGCGAAGAACTATCTCGCGCTTGGCTTCCCCGCGAACTTCGAGACGACCGGTGCGGTTGCGTCGCAGTTGAGTGAACTGGTGGTGTTCGGCCTGAACGAGCGCACGTTCTCGGAGTACGTCGGCAAGGTGCAGGCCGTCACCGCTGCCGACGTTGAACGCGCGGCACAGCAGTACATCCAGCCTGACAAGTTCGCCGTGATCGTCGTTGGCGACTTGTCGAAGATCGAGGCGCCAATTCGTGCGGCCAACCTCGGCCCCGTGCGCGTCGTGCCGGTGGACGACATCCTGAAGTGATGGGCTGGTGGGTTGGTGGGTTGGTGGGCTGATGGGTTGGTGGGTTGTGATGTGGGCGTGTAAGTGATTGTTGTGGTTGGCGCCGGGGCGGCGGGGCTGGTCGCCGCAATATCGGCGGCATCGGCAAGCGCCAAGGTCCTGCTGGTCGAGCGCACGACGGACGGCGGTCGCAAGATCCTCATCAGCGGCGGCGGCAGATGCAACATCCTGCCGTCGTCGCTCTCCCCTGAGCGCTTCGTCACCGACTCCCCCTCACACCTGCTGCGCCACCTCCTCCGGTCATGGCCGCTGCATGAGCAGCGCGCGTTTTTTGAGCAGGACGTCGGCATTCCCCTCGCCCTCGAGGCCGATAGCGGCAAGTTGTTTCCCGTCTCCAATCAGGCGCGCGACGTGCGGGACGGGCTGCGAACGCTCGCCGAACGGCGAGGCGTTGAGTTTCAGAGCAGCACGACAGTCACCAACCTGACACGGACCGCAGGCGGATGGACGGTGGACAGCTCGCGCGGACCGATACCGGCCGACGCCGTGATCCTCGCCACCGGCGGCCTGTCAGTGCCGACCACCGGTAGCGACGGCACAGGATTGCGTATCGCTGCCGAGCTCGGACATGTCATGACGCCGGCCTATCCGGCCTTGACGCCGCTGCTGGGTGCGCCTCCAGCCGGTGCGCCACTTGCGGGTGTGTCACTCACCGCACAGCTGCGCGCGAAGTCTCCCGACCGTTCCGCCTCGTCAACCGGGGGGTTCCTGTTCACGCATCGCGGCTACAGCGGCCCCTCGGTGCTTGACGTGTCGCACGTGGCCACACGCGCACCCCGTGGCGGCGCCGACATCCGCGTCGCGTGGACAACGTTCACCACTCGACAGTGGGAAGACGTGCTGGCGTCAGCGGGCGGAAAGGTGCTGAGTGTGGTGGCGCGACATGTTCCGGAGCGGCTCGCGGTGGCGCTTTGCGCGAGCGCCGGGCTGCCACTCGACCGTCGTGGCGCCGAACTCCGGCGAGGAGAACGCGTCACCCTGATCGACCACCTCACCGCGTACCCGCTGCCGTGGACCGGTGACGAGGGCTACAGGAAGGCGGAGGTCACCGGCGGCGGCGTGCGGCTTGATGAGGTCGATCGGCGCACACTCGAGAGCCGACGCGCGCCCGGGATATTTCTCTGCGGCGAGATTCTCGACGCGTTCGGACCGATCGGCGGCTACAACTTCGCGTGGGCTTGGGCCACGGGTCGCACCGCAGGCCTTGGCGCCGCGCAGAGCCTCGCGTAGACCAGGTCTACTTCACCCGCTTGGCGGTCACCTGCAACTCTGCGGCCGACATGCTGGTGGGTCGGGTCTCATTCCCCGGCATCGTCAAGCTCAACTGCATGTCGTCACCCTTGACGATCACCAACCCAGGCTGCGTCTGCCCGGCGCTCTGACCAGTCTTGATCGACAACGTGATCCAGGATGGAGACTTGGAGCTGTCGACGGTGATCGTTCCCTCTTCGTTGAGCTGGCCTCCTGCGATCTCCTTGTACGTATTGCCGGAGAAGGTGAGACTGAACTCGCCCATGTCCTGCTGAGCCATCTGGCCATTGACGGTGGCGATCACCCAACGCCCCTGCAACGCGTCGATGAGCGGGTCCGGCTTTTTTCCGGCCTGCGCGGAAAGCCAGGAGGTCTGCGCCAAGGCAGACAACACCATTGCTACGGTTACGATTCGTCGTCGCATGAGGATCTCCTGAGCACACTCTACGGCGTGGCGATCAGGCCGTCGTGAACTTGTGACGACCAGACCGCGCCCAGGGACGAGCTCCTCACTCCCCACCGCAGACACGCGCGGGCGGTCGTGCAGGCGCGCGCGTCACCGCGAGATGCTGCACCTTTGGCGGCAGGGTCGGAGCAAGCGTGACCGCAACTCGAAGTTGGCCCCGCTCACACGACAACGTCCACTGTCCTCGCAGTGCGTTCTCCACCTCGAACGGCGCATCCGGACTGCATGCACCCACGTCGTTGCGCAGTGCAACGATGGCGCGCTGACGACGGTCTTTCGACTCGTCCTTGTACAGGTTCATTGCCGCAATCCTGTCCGCGAGTCCATCGTCCCAGCTGTTGATCAGCGAGGTCACATCGGCCTTGGCCTGCAGCAGGGCCGCGCTCGGCTCCGGCTGTCGACGTGTCAGCGCGCCGGTTCGCGCCAGCGCGTCAGTCGCCGCGTCAAACACCGCATCCCAGCCGGTGTAGGTCAGATTGCCCATGGCGATGAACGCGATGCCTTCATCCGCCAGCCAGCGCATCTGCGAGCCAAACCCCGGGAGGCCGCCGCTATGAGAAATGATGTGCCGGTAGTCACACGTCTGGCGGATCCGGAGGCCGTAGCCGTACGCGTTGACGTTGAGACGCAACGGCGACGCACCGCCTCCCGTCGCCGTGGCGGGACGGGCTCGAGTGCTCTGCTGCATTTCGCGCAGGGACGCACGACGCACCGGACCGTTGTCAACGTCGTCGCGAGGCGGCCACGCTTGCATGAGAAACCCGACGTACTTTGCCAGGTCGGTCGTGGACGTCAACATGCCGCCCATCGAGCCAAATGCCCCGTCAGGAAGCGCGGGCTCGAGCTTGTACTGCGCGTCCTCCCACCGGTACCCGTGCGCGAGTCGGTCGGCAGGCACGTCGGCGGCCTGCAGCGTGGTTGACGACATTCCAAGAGGTTGCAGGATTTCCCGACGCACGTACTGCGCGTACGGCGTACCGGACACTCTGGAGACGATGCGCCCGAGGATCGCAAAGCCGTAGTTCGAGTACTCGTAGGCCGTGCCGGGTGAGGTCGAAAACGGGATGCCGCCACGCAGCATCGCCGTGAACTCCTCCTCGGTGACGGCCAGTTGTTGATCACCCCAGGGGTTGTCCTCTGGAAAACCTTCAGAGTGCGACAGCAGATGCCTGATCGTGATTCGCGGCGAGTCCTTCGTGGGATACGCAAGGCTTGCGAGCTCCGGCACGTAACGTTCGGCCGGATCGTCGAGTGACAATTTACCTTCGTCGCGAAGCTTCAGGATTGCTAGAGCCGTAAAGCTCTTGGTCATCGATGCGATCCGAAAGACCGTGTCTGTGGTCACCGGGGTCATCGTCTCTCGCTCTCGCACGCCGACCGTGCCGGTGTGCACGAGCTGACCGTCAATCAACACGCCATACGCAATCCCTGGCGCCCTCGACGTGCGCGCAAAGTCGGCGAACAGGCGATCGATCTCCGGCAGCGCGGTCTTGAGCCGCTCAGCGCGATCCTGGGCTGGTGCCTGGGTGTCGGCGCGCGGTCGGGCAACGGGCTGTGCCAGGAGACAGACCAGCAGCAAGAGCAGGCATCGGGAAGTGCGCATGCGGGGACTCTAATACAATCGCGGGTGGAGGACCCCTTCATGTATCTGTCTCGACGCGACTTTCTGTCGACGACGGCCCTTGCGGCCGGCGCCGGCATCCTTGGCCACTCACCGCTTCTTGAGGCCTGGCAGCAGCAGACACCACCACCGGTCAATCCCGTCTTCACGCCCATTCGTCGGAATGTCGGCTTCTTCACCGGTCGTGGCGGCACGATTGGCTATCTGGTCGACGCGCGCGGCGTGGCGGTAGTCGACTCACAGTTTCCCGACTCGGCCAAGTTGTTCATTGCCGGCCTCAATGAGCGGAGCAACAGCCGCCCGGTCGATCGCCTGATCAACACGCATCACCACGGCGACCACACGGGTGGGAACAATGAGTTCCGCGGCCTTGCGAAGCGTGTCGTTGCACACGAGCGCGCCGCGGCGCTGATCAAGGCGGCAGCCGAGCGGCCCAACGCTGCACCCCAGCTTGTCCCAGATGCGACGTTCACCAACGAGTGGCGAGAAGAAATTGGCGGTGAATGGATCCGGGCCAAGCACTACGGTCGCGCCCATACCGGTGGTGATGCGGTCATCACGTTTGAGCGTGCCAACGTCGCGCACATGGGCGATCTGATGTTCAACCGGATGGTGCCGATCATTGACAGGACCAACGGCGCATTGGTCTCCAACTGGGTCACGGTGCTCGAGAAGGCTGTTGCCGACCACAACAATGACACCACGTACATCTTCGGTCACGCGAGCAACTCGTTCCCTGTGACGGGGTCGCGCGCGGAGCTGATGTTCTTCCGCGACTATCTGACGGCGCTGCTTGAACACACGCGCGCGGCGGTCAAGGCGGGTCAGACGCGCGAGCAGTTCGCGGCCTCAGGCGCGATCCTGCCGAAATTCGATGTGTTCGGTGCGCACAGCGCGCGAACGCTCGGTATTGTTTTCGACGAGATCACCGAGGGCTGATCAGCGCTTGTCGATGACGAACACCTTCGCCTCGCCGGGTCCCAGACGTACGTGCCAGCGGGACCCGGTGGGGCGATAGAGCATCGACATCATCGACCCATCAAACAGGTTCAGCCACTCGGCCGCCGGCACTTCGGGGGGGAACGTGGCGTAGGTTTCACGCACCTGTCCTTCTGCGATGGACGCGTTGGTCGCGACCAGGACCCACGAGCGCGCATTTTCGAGGAGCGACACATCCAGATCGGATACGGCTTCCGACAGCGACAAGGCCGGCCCCCGCCGCAACGAGCCCACCAGACCCGCCGAACTGCGCAGCTGCCGGGCGAGTGCAGCCGCAACCGGCACCCAGTCGCGAGGGCCGCTTTCGTCCCACAGCCCGGTGCCCTCGGCGAGACCGGCGTCAAACGACACCACCCTGGCGCCGTGGGCGATCGCTCGCCAGAACAGTGCTGACCACTCCGCGCGAGGCGTACGCTGAATCCACAGGTCGGCCTTCGCGTCACCACGCGCGACTGTGGCAAACGACAGCGGCTCCGACTCCGAACGGACGATGACCGTGAGGCCGACTCGGCCGGCAATGCGCTGCAGCTGCTCCGCGCCGCTGACGTGTTGCAGTGGCCACGTGACGGCGTCGAACCCGGCGTCTTTGATCGCCTCGAGATCGACCTGACGAGGCACACCCGACGGCAGTCCTCGATACCACACGCTGGCCACCACCTGTGTCTGCGCGGCGGACACATTCGCCAGCAGCGCGACGCCGGCGGCAAGCACGAGGAACGGGAGGACTAGCCTTCGACCGGCTCTGGGCATGCAGACTCGGATCCCGCTCCGGCACCAACGACCTGAGCAGCGGGCCCGCGCAGCGAATTGATCAGCGCAAGCGCGTCGTGAAGCACCGCCTCTGACAGGTGGCCGAACTGTTGCTCATGCATCTCGTCCACAGGTGTGTCCAGCTTGGCCAGGATGTCGAGGCCGACCTGGGTGATCCGCGTGCGCACCACTCGGCGGTCGACCGTTGACCGATGGCGAGCGATCAAGTCCCGCTTCTCGAGTCGGTCAAGCAATCGGGTGATGTCGGGGTCGTGCTGAACCAGTCTTGAAGCGATGTCGCCACACGTCAGGCCTTCATCGCTCGCGCCTCGAAGCACGCGCAGTACGTTGAACTGCGCGGACGAGAGGTCGTACTGCTTGAACAACTCCGTGAAGCCGCGCTGAAGGTCTTCAGCCAGACGAATGATCTCGAGAAACACCGAAGCCTGGGCTTTGGTGCGGTCTGACCGCCGGTACGTGAGGGGGCCCGCCATTGCCCCATTCTACCGGCGGCCCTACAGGTCCGCGCGCAACGTCTCGGAGGGGCTGACGCGCCCGGCAGTACGGGCCGGCCACCAGCTTGCCGCGATGGCTGAACCACCGAGCAGCAGAACCGCCACGCCGGCCGGGGCCACGTCCGTCACGGCCACGTCAAAGAGCCATGGCTCGATTGCCCCGGACGCCCACCAGGCACCTGCAGCGCCCAGCGTCAGGCCCGCCACCACCTGCGCCGCCCCTTGCGCAACCACGAGGCGGGTGACCTGCCCGGCAGTGGCTCCCAGCGCGAGCCGGATACCGAACTCCCGCCGTCGTGCGGCGACCGCCTGGGCTCTGAGCGCGTACACCCCCGTAACGGCCACGAGCAGCGCCAGCACCGCGAACCCGCCGACCAGCGCGGTCCTGAACTTCTGAGTGACCAGCGACCCGCCGATAACCTGCGTCATGGGCCGGATGGCCGACACCGGTTGGGCGGCGTCGACCTGCGCAACGGCTTGGCGGATTTCCGCCTCGGTCGGCATGCGGTCCGGTGCCCGCATGACGTAGTTCATTGACGGGGCGGGACCCAGCGCGTGCGGCACATACACTTCCGGCGTGGCCAACGCGGCATCGGCCAGCCCTCCTGTCTTCAAGTCTGCGATGACGCCAACGACCTCCCAGGGTGACTGTCCGCCATCCATCGCGCCAAGGAACACCTGGCGCCCCACGCCGTCGCCATCGCCGATGAAACGTCGCGCGAAGGTCTCGTTGACAACAACCTGGCGAGCCTCACCGCCCTGGCGTCCCGACAACGTCCGTCCCGCCTTCACCCTGATACCGAGCGCGTCGAAGTACTGTCCGCTCACGTACTGGATATGCGCGTTCTGCTGCGCGACATCCACTTCCGGTGCCCCAGCCACTCTGACGGTGGTCCCGTACAGCCATCCCTGCAGGGGCAGGCTCGTGGCTGCGCCCACTTCCCGCACGCCGGCCAACGACTGGAGCCGTGTCAGCAATCGACCATGGATCGCAGCGGACTGTTCGGCCGACGGCGATCCAGGCAGGGCGATCCGCACCGTCATGACCCGTTCCGGAGCGAACCCGGGATCAACAGCGCTGAGGCGTGAAAAACTCACGGTCAACCATGCCGCTCCGGTCACCAGCATCATCGCCACCGCGACCTGCGCGATCAGCAGTCCGTGCTGCACGCGCCGCGTGGCGGCCGGTCCCGTAGAACCCCTGCCTCCACTTCGCAGCGCCTCGCCGGCCGACGTGGTCCGGCTCTGCCACGCCGGCAACACGCCAAGCACCAGCGTGACGACCGAGACGACCACCAGGGCAAACAGGAGCACGCGGGCGTCCAGGTGAACGTCGAGCTCCGCAGGCAGCGTGCCCGCCGGCATCAGCGCCACAAACAGGCGAAGAGCCCCGGCGGCAAGCGCCAATCCCGCCGCCGCGCCCGCCATCGTCAACACGGCCGTCTCCACGAGGAAATACCGAAGCAGCCGTCCCGTACCGGCGCCCAGGGCCATCCGCACGGACACCTCGCGACGTCTGGCAGTGGCGCGCGACAAACTCAGGCTGCTGATGTTCACGACGGCAACGAGCAGCACCAGGGCCACGGCGCCAAACAGGACCAGCACGAGCTGACGCGACTGCGCGCGCACGACGGTGTCGCGCCACGGATCAACCGTGGCGGACCAGTCGCGCTTCGCCGCAGACGAGGCGTTGAAGGCGCCGGCAATCGTGCGCATCTCCGCACCTGCCTGTTCGAGCGTGACGCCCTGGTGCAGGCGGCCGATCACGGTGAGATAGTGGCCCCGCGGCGCGGTGGTTTCGGTGAATCCGAGCGGCTGGTACAGCAGGTACGGCAGCCGATCAAACACCGATCCGGCCGGCAACACTCCCACCACTTCACACGTCGTCGTCGCCGTTCGGATCGTTCGACCGACGGTCACTGGATCAGCCGGCCACAGACGTTGCCATCCACGATGGGACAACACCACGACACACGCGGCCCCCTGGGCAGCATCGACGTCAGTGAACGCGCGGCCATACGCGGGGCGCAGGCCCAGCACCTCAAAGTAGTTGGCCGACACTCTGGCGCCACGCATTTCTTCCGGCTGGGCTCCACCAACAACGGCCAGCGACGTGGCCTGCCGCGCCGCGAGGCCATCGAAGCTGCGCGCAGCCCGCACCCAGTGAAAGTAGGACGCGCCGGCCACGGTATTCGGGACACCCGTCGGAGGCAGTTCCGCCACGGCCACGAGCTGTTCGGGGGAGGGAAACGGCAAAGGCCGCAACATGACGGCGTCCACCAGGCTGAACACGGCGGCATTGACGCCAAACCCCAGCGCCAGTGTGAAGACCACGGTGGCCGAGAACAGTGGCGCGGCGGCCAGGCTGCGCAGCGCATGTCGAAGATCGAGCATCAGGGTCATGGCGGAGTGCCCTCGGTGATGGGACGTGCGGGTCAGGCGCCGAACGTCGCGGAACTCGCGCATCCAGCAGATCAAAAGCGCCGTCAGACCTCCCCGCGTCCAGGCCGCGCGCTGCGCCTGATCGAAGGTGTCGACGATGGGGTGGATGTCGTGGCGGGGAAAGGCGTGCCGGCGCCGCGCTGCGCTTCGCGCAAAGAGAAGGGACGCGAGGCGGAAGACACGCATCATTTCACCCTGGGCAGCCAACGCGCGGCGCGCGCATGGGCGGCCAACGCGTCGAGCCGTCTGGCCTCCGCCTTCCCGGCCAGCCGTCCCGCCTCGGTCAACCTGTAGTACCGCCGCCGTGCATCGTCGGCATCGGGGCGCTCGGCGAGTTCTTCAACCAGTCCGGAATCGAGCAGGCGCTTCAGCGCGGCGTACAACGTGCTGGCCGTCAGCACCATCTCACCGTCGGTGCGCGCGTCGATGTCGGCAATGATGGCGTAGCCGTGCAGTTCGCGTCCGGCCAGCGACAACAGGATCTGGAATACTTGTGGACTCATCATCTATACCATGTCGCGGTATAGACGAGCGCCGAGCCGCAACCGTTCGCGGGGTCGGGAGTTTTATTTCCAGTTTGGCGCGAGCACGGTCACATCGTCCCGGCGGACTCCGATGCGGACCGGCGCGTCGACCGCCGGGGCGTCGTAGGCGATGAGATATTGCCCGGCGATCAGCTCAATGGTCTGGCGCGTCAGTGGCACGAGCGTTGGCAGCGACGAGGAGACTCGGCGTCCTCCGCTGGAGATAGGCACCTGGTCGAGGACCCGTGCGTCCGCCGCACCCGGCGGCATGCCGCCGCCACCGACCTGCAACACCCACAAGGAGGCGCCGCTGTCGCGGACCGCCTTGGCCACGCGTGTGAGCGACAGGCCGTCGACGAGATCGGAGTTGCCGGCGTAAACCGTGATGATGACGCGGCGGTGGTTGGGCTCGCGCGCCAACGTTTCAGCCGCGACCACGAGACTGTCGAGCAGTGGCGCGTTGTTGTGGCCGAAGAACCGATTGATGTCGGTCTTGAGCGCGTCGGCTTCCTGCGTGACGTGGCGCATGGCGGGCGCCGTTGCGCCATCACGCACCATCAAGCCAACCCTGGCGTCAGGGAAACGGTCGCGGATGGCGTCGGTCGCCGCTCGCATGAGGCCGCGCGAATCCGAAAGCGACTGCAGACTCAGGCCCAGCGGCATCACAATCACGGAGGGCGTGGCGTCGGCGGTGGATACGCTCTGCACGCGACCGGAGTAATCGCCGCGGCGAATCAGGAAGTCGTTGGGTCCGAGGCCACTGAGGGCGTTGCCATCGGGGCCTATCACGGAGACAAATGCGGTGCTGGGAGCTGCACTCAGGGCCGACGGCTCAACGGCCGGCGATCCCGCGCTCAACAACGCCGCACCAAGAACGGAGTACACCGCCAGGACTTTCATTGCAGCTCCTTGACGACGAGTGGCACTGGCCTCTTTAAGGCTACATCACTTTCCGTCGAAGCACCTGTCCGGCACGAGCGGTTGTGACTTCTCCGTTCCGGACGGCGAACTGGCCTGACACGAGCACGTGCGTGAGCCCGGTGGGATACGCATGGGGGGCGTCAAACGTCGCGGTGTCGCCCACGGTGGCCGGGTCGAATACGACCAGGTCCGCGACCCAGCCTTCGCGGATTTCACCGCGGCCGTCGAAGCCGAACTGGCGCGCCGGCACCGACGCCAGCTTCCGAACGGCTTCCTCCAGTGAGATCACCTTGCGCTCACGCACATAGCGGCCCAGCACTCGGACGGTGTTGCCATAACCGCGTGGGTGCGGCACGCCTGACCCAAACACGTTGACGCTGGCGTCCGAGGCAAACCCGACGAATGGGTGCCGCATGATGGTCTCCACATCAGCTTCGGACATGAAGTGATAGACCATCGACGCGCCGCCCCGCAGCATCATCTGTCGCGCGGCCTCAAGCTGCGCATCGGCAGTGTCAGTGCCGATCAGCTTCTGCGCCACGGCCTTCATCGACAGGCCGTTCAGTTCAGGCTGGGGCCTGTAGGTCGCGACCGTCGCCCATGACAGGTCCTGGAAACCGCGTTCAGCGAGCAGCCCCTTCATCTCCGTCTTGATCCGCTGCCACGTGGCGTCGTCTTTCAGGCGCGCGTCCACCTCGGCGTTTGTGCCTTCCAGCGCCCACGAGGGAAACCGGATCGAGAGAGACGATGAGCCGGCGGTGTAGGAATATTGATCGGCTTCGACATCGATGCCCTTCGCACGAGCCTCGTCGATCAGCGCCAGGGCCTTTGCGGCGTCCCCCCAGTTCTTCGGACTGTCCACCTTGAGGTGCGAGATCTGCACCGGCATGCGCAGCAGCGAACCGACATTAATCGTCTCGGCCACGGCCGTGAGCAACTCCGTGCCTTCGTTGCGCATGTGGCTGGCGTAGACGCCGCCTTCATTGGCTGCCACACGCGCAAGCTCGATCACTTCTGCCGGCGTTGAGTAGGTGCCAGGAATGTACTGCAGGCCGGTGGAAAACCCGACCGCGCCTTCGGCCATGGCTTTGAACAGCGTGGCCTTCATCTTCGACATCTCTGCCGACGTCGGCTCGCGCTGCGCCCGTCCCATCACCGACGACCGAATGGTGTTGTGTCCGACCAGTGTCGCGAAGTTCACCGCGGGCCTGGCCTGTTCGATCCGGCCAAACGCCGCCGCGACGTCCAGGGCCGACCCGCCGCAGTTGCCGGCAACAATGGTCGTCACCCCCATGCGAAGGAAGTTCACCGCCTCCGGCCGCTCGTCGAGGTTGTCGGCGTGTGTGTGGACGTCGATGAACCCGGGCGCAACCACCTGGCCGCCGACGTCGAGGCGCTCACGCGCCGGCAGATCCGCCGATGCGCCCACCTGCACGATCCGCCCGTCGCGAACGGCGATATTGCCTGGCCTCGCCGGTGCGCCCGTGCCATCAACAATGCGCGCATTGACGATGAGGAGATCGACGGGCTGTTGCGCGCGCACACCAGCGACGCCGGCCGCGGCCAGCGCGAGAGTGGAGGCAAGCAGGAAACGGCTCACGAGGTCGCGACGCCTCCGTCAGCGTCAGGAGCGCGCCGGAAGACGAGCGACAGCAACGTCCCGACAACGACGACAACCACGGCGCCAACGACGTTCTGCCACAGCCACGCTGTTTTCGTGTACGACGCGACGTACCAGACCGATGCCATTCCCGCCAGGAGCGCCGTAAATGCCGCATGGCCGCTGGCTCGTTTCACCATCAGGGCGAGGATAAACACCCCAAGGATTGATCCATAGAAGTAGGACCCGAACTGATTAACCGCCTCAATCAGGGATCCCAGTCCTGCGGCAAACGTCGCGACGACGCACGCGAACAGGCCCCAGAACACCGTGGCGAACCTGGAGACCATCACGTAGTGCGAATCGTCGGCGCCGTCATTGATGTGGCGCTTGTAGATATCGATCACGGACGCAGTCGCCAGCGAATTCAGCTCTGCGGCGATGCTCGACATCGCCGCAGCAAAGATCGCGGCGATGATCAGGCCGACCAGGCCAATTGGCAGATGCTGAGTGACAAACGTCGGGAAGATGTAGTTCGTATCGTTGTAGCCGGTGTCCGGTGTCGCCTCGACCACAAGTTGTCGAGCACGAGCACGCACGTTTCGTACGTCGCTGTCGGCCTGCACGAACGCGGCTCGGACCGCCTCGTTCTCGTGAGACTCGGCCATCGCCTCAGCGGCGGCACGCCGAGCCTCGAACTTCTGTTGGAACTCCTGATCAAGCGCCGCATAGTCCGCGGCCCTTGGTCCAGCCTGCACCTCGGCCAGGTGCGACGTCTTGAAGAGCATCGGCTGTGGGTTGAACAGAAAGTAGGCGAACATAAGTACGCCCACCATCAGCACAAGGACCTGTAGAGGAATCTTCCAGAACGCGCTCATCAGGAGCGAGTGCCGCGCGGCATCGACGGACTTGGCCGTCAGATAACGTTGCACCTGACTCTGGTCCGTGCCGAAGTACGAGAGCTGCAGAAAGAGTCCGCCGATCAGGCCTGACCAGAACGTGTACTGGTTGGTCGTATCGAAACTGAAGTCGATGGCCTGCATCTTGCCTGCAGCCCCGGCGGTGTGCAACGCATCGGCGACACTGACGGTCTCGGGCAGGCCCATGATGAGCGCAACGACTGCCGCGATCAGGCCGCCCACGATGACGAACATCTGCTTGACGTCCGCCCAGGTGACTGCCTGCACACCACCTTTCATCGTGTAGAAGATCGTCGGGATGCCAAACGCGAGAATCGTCAGTGTGATGTTCCATCCGAAAATCACCGACAGAATAACCGACGGCGCGGCAATGATGACGCCGCATGACATGCCTCGCGAGAGCAGGAACAGTACGGCGGTGAACATGCGAGTCTTCGCATCGAACCGCCGCTCGAGGTATTCATAGGCCGTGTAGACACGCGCGCGATGAAAGAACGGCACAAGGGTGACCGAGAGGATCACCATGGCGATCGGCAGCCCGAAGTACACCTGGATGAATGTCATCCCGCCGACAAAGCCCTGCCCGGTCGTTCCAACCATCGTGATGGCTGACAGCTGGGTCGCCATGACGGACAAGCCAACCGCCCACCACGGCAGTGAGCGGTTGGCCAGGAAGTACCCTTCGAGTTTTTCGGTGTTGCGGCTGAGCCGCAGGCCGGTCCAGATGATCCAGGTCAGGTACGCAAGAACGATGGTCCAGTCGATCCAGTGCATCACGTCACCCGAAGTAGCGGCCAAGCGCGTAGAGCGCAACGATGACGAGGGCCTCGACAACGAGGACGGCGATGTACGTGCGTGTCAGATCCGACTCGCCTGGATGCACCTGTTGGGACATGCCCGCAAGTATAGTGCGACCTCAGCGTCCTCCGGCGGCCGTCCAGGCGCGATACCCGCCCACCAGCGCGCGCGCTTGAAGGCCATGGTCGGCGAGCAGCCCCACCGCGTAGAGAGAACTCCCCTCCGACGGGCACGAACAGTACGTCACGACTGGCCGGCCTGCGGCCTTGGCGCGAATGCCCTCCACGCTGGCCGCGATCGACGACACCGGCACGTTGATCGCGTCAGCGATGTGCCCCGCTGCATAGGCGGCGGCGTCCCGCACGTCGATCACCAGCACCTTGCCGTCCTTGTGCAGGGCCTGCAGATCGAGCACCGAAATCGTTCGGCCGGCCTCGGCGTTGGCGGCTCGCGTCTCCTGCTGTTCGGCCTGCACATGTGCCAGGCCCGACCAGATGCCGATCGACAGCACCAGCGCGGTGCCGATCGTGACTCCCCATTCCTGTTGACGACGACCCATACGTTCCTCCTCCCGACGGCGACGGCCGTATGATGGCGTCGTGCCGGTTTCCCTCATGCGCGCGCGCGATCCCCGCCCGGCCGACGATCCCGCACACACCGACCTTCTCCTCGACACGTCACCTGACGTGCTTGCAGCGCACCGTGAAGACGCGGCCCACTTTGCCGGCGGGCATGCGGACGCCGTCGCGCGCCCGCGCAGCGAACAGGACGTGGCCCGCCTGCTGACGGCCACCACCCGGGTCCTGCCCATCGGCGCCCAGTCGTCGCTGACCGGAGGCGCCACGCCTGATGGAGGGCTCGTGCTCTCCACGGTGCGGTTCACCTCCATTCAGGATTCAGGCCAGCGGAAAATCCGGGCAGGATCCGGGGTTGCGATCCAGACATTGCAGGATCTGCTACATCCCGGCCACCGGTGGTACGCACCTTCTCCCACCTACACCGGCGCTACAACCGGAGGCGTGGTCGCCACCAACGCCGCCGGAGCATCCACCTTCAAGTACGGCACCACACGCGCCTGGACCGAAGGCCTCACCATCGTCATGGCCTGCGGGCATGTGCTCGATGTCCAAAGGGGCGAGTGCATCGCCGGCGTAGACGGGACCTTCACGATTGATTGCGCCTGTGGGCGCCGTACGGTGCGCCATGGGCGCTACACGATGCCGGATGTGCCGAAAGTCTCGGCCGGGTACTTCGCCGCGCCGGGCATGGATCTGATCGACCTGTTCATCGGGGCCGAGGGAACCCTCGGCATCGTGACGGACGTCACGTTTCGTGTGTTGCCGGAACCGCCCGCCGTGGCCTGGGTGATGGTGCCGGTGATGTCGGAGGCCGCCGGCGTGGCCCTGGTTGACGCGCTGCGCAGGGCGTCACAACACACCTGGGCGACGGGGCAGGCGAGCGGGATTGACGTTGCCGCCATCGAACATGTCGATCGACGCTGTCTTGAGATCCTCCGCGAAGACGGCATCGACAGAAAACACGACATCACCGTGCCTCCCGACGCGGACATGATGCTGCTCGTGCAGCTGGAACTGCCCGCAGGCACCACAGCCGAAAGCGGCTTTGCCCAGGCAGCGTTGGTATCCAGTGAGACGCCGCCAGACACGCCACTCGTGCATTTCCTCCGGCTGCTCGACGAACACCACGCGCTCGACCACGCGCAGATTGCCTGGCCGGGTGAACGACGACGCGTTGAACAGTTCCTGGCGTTCCGCGAATCGGCGCCGGCCGGCGTCAACCGCCGGGTCGGTGACGCCAAACGCGACGTTGACGCCCGCATCGAAAAGACGGCGGCCGACATGATCGTGCCGTTTGAACACTTCGGCACGATGCTCGGCATCTACCGGGAAGGCTACCGCCGGCGCGGCCTCGACTTCGCGATCTGGGGACACATCTCGGACGGCAACGTGCACCCCAACGTGATCCCCAAAACGTACGCCGACATCGAAGCCGGGCGCGACGCCATCCTCGAGTTTGGCCGCGAGGTCGCCCGGCTCGGGGGCTGTCCGCTGGCCGAACACGGCGTCGGACGGAGTTCGGTGAAGCAGGCGCTCCTGCGGCAACTGTACGGCGACGAGGGGCTGGCACAGATGCGCGCGATCAAGGCCGCACTGGACCCGGATTGGAAGCTGGCGCCAGGGGTGCTGTTTTCCCCTACTTGATGCGAGCGGTGGTCTCGAAGCGCCGGTAGTTCGTGTACGTCGACTCGGCGGAGACCTTCACCCGTTCCCGCGAGTTCCGATGCTCGTATCGCTCCACCATGCGCGACGGCAGCCAGAGGTTCAGGCGCTCGACCAGTTCAAACGTCGTGTCCAACTCGGCCGTCGTCGGCCCAACCTGCATGCGAATGACCGAACGGCGAAGCTGGCCTGTGCCCGCATCGATCAGCAACTCGCCCTTGGTGAAGACCGGCTGCCCGTTCGCGCCGTGCACCAGCGTGGGACGATCACGCTCGGAGAACTCGAGCCGTACCAGCGTGGCGCCGCCTGACGTCGTGACGTCCTTCCGGCTGAAGCGAAACCGCGACTGATGTTTCGGCGACAGAATCACCATGGCCAGCATCGGGTCGTTGAAATTCCGAACGACCGGTCCGATGTTGTAGCGCGCGTTGCGGTCGGCCAGCGCCCGGCCGATGCGGGCCATCGATCCCCGGTTGAGCAGGGCGCGCAGGTCATCGCGATTTTCGACCGGCTGGTCGTCAACCATGGCCAGGTCGCGCACCGACAGCCAGCCGCCGTCGGCCTCGACATACGCCAGGAAGAAGTCACCCGACGTCGTTCTGACGCCGGTCCGTGTGCCGTCGCCGCGAAACACCTCCTGAGTACCTCGCTCGTCGGCCAGCACGAACTCCAGGGCCGTCTGCAGTGCAGCGAGTGACTCGGTGGCACGGGCCACGACGGCGCGGGGCGACGTGTCGACGCGCGGCGGCTGGGCGGGCGCTGACAACACCAGCGCCACAAGGCACCACACAGACTTCATGCGCCATTGTGCATCCGTACTCACTTCCGCCGTAAGATGGCAATGGAGGTATTCGTGATGGTCAGACGGAAGGCGTTCGCCCTCGTGGCGGCAATGGCAGTGGTGTCGGGTCTCGCTGTGGGCAACGCCGCGGCGCAAACGGTCGATGAGGTCGTTGCGCTCAATGCAAAGGCCAAAGGTGAGAAGTGGAGTTCGATCCAGTCGATGAAGATGACGGGCAGCGCGTCGATTCAGGGCATGGAAATGGGGATCGTGACGTACGGCAAACGTCCCAACCTGAGCCGACAGGAAATCACGATGGCGATGCCTGGGATGCCTCCCATGGCCATGACGACCATCTTCGACGGCAAGACGGCCTGGATGATCAACCCGATGATGGGCTCAACCGAGCCGCAGGAGGTGCCGGGCAGCGAGGCCGCCGCGGCGGCCAGTCAGGCCGACTTTGATGGTCCACTGCACAACTACAAGGCCAAGGGCCACACGGTGGAGCTGGTCGGCCCATCCACGGTCGGCGGCAAGAAGGCCCACCACATCAAGATCACGATGGCGGACAAGACCGTTCAGCACCTCCACATCGATGCCGAGTCCGGCCTCGAGCTCAAGATGGTGATCGAAACGCCCGCCGGCTCGGTCGAGACCGAAATGAGCGACTACAAGGTCGTGGACGGCGTGCCGATGCCCCACCTGATCAGGGTCATGCAGGGCGGCACGGCGATGGCCGAGATGCGGATGTCGAAGATCGAGTTCAACGTGCCGATCGACGACGCGATGTTCAAGGGCAAGTAGTCCGCGTTACAGCGGGCGACCGAGTCGCTCCTGGAGCTTCTCGCGATACCCGCGGCTGAGCGTCAGCTTGGTGCCGTTGCGCAGGATCACGACGTACTCGCCGTTGAACCAGGGCTGCAGTTCCTTGATGCGCTCGATGTTGACGATCCGCGAGCGATGAATGCGAAAGAAGATCTCCGGGTTGAGCCGGGTCTCGATCGAATTCATCGTCTCGCGGAGCAGATGTGATTCGGCCCCCACGTGCAGCCGCACGTAGTTGCCGGCCGCTTCCACCCAGTCAATCTCATCCGCCCGCAGGAAAAACAACCGGCCGCCTGACTTGACGACCATGCGATCCGATTTTTTGTCGGTGGTCATGGCCGCGGGGGTTTCCATCGGCGTCTCGGTGTGCATGCCGCGCACCAGCGCGAGGAGCTTCTTGCCCAGCGCGCCGTTCTCCTCGGAGTCGATCTGGTGACGCACACGCGCCAGGGCGCTGCGGAAGCGATCGGTGTCAAACGGCTTGAGCAGGTAGTCGAGCGCCTGCACTTCGAACGCGCGCAACGCATGCTGGTCAAACGCCGTGGTGAACACCACGGGTGGCATGCGGTCCGCGCCAACGGAGCTGATGACTTCAAAGCCATCGAGCTTCGGCATCTGGACGTCGAGAAAGACCAGGTCGGGCGACTGGCTCAGGATGGCGTCGACGGCTTCGGCGCCGTCACGCGCTTCTCCAATGACCTCAAGGTCGGGTTCACTGCCGGCCATCGTGCGAACGCGTTCGCGGGCCAGCGGTTCATCATCAACAATCAGCGTGCGGATCTTTCTGGCGGACATGGCCATTGAGACGTGTCCACATCGATTCCGGTTGCGGCGGTTTCCGTCCGGACGTCAGCCGAACGGGCCACCTGTGTCCGGAATGGGAACGCCAGGAGCACGGTGAACCCGCCCTGATGCCGCTTGAACTCGAAGCGATGCCGGGCGCCGTACTGGTGCGTGAGGCGCGCGCGTGTGTTTGAAAGTCCGATTCCGGTCGACAGCGCGGCCAGAGCAGGCTCAGACGGTCCCGGGCCATCGTCAGTCACTTCCAGCACGAGCATGTCGCCCTCGCGATGTCCGGCGACGGACACATGGCCGGGATTGCCGTGCGGGGCCACACCGTACTTGATGGCGTTCTCCACCAGCGGCTGCAGGATGAGCGTCGGCACGATGGCATCCAGCGTGTCGGCGTCCACGTCGAAGCTGACCGACAGCCTGTCACCGAGCCGGGTCTGTTCGATCTGGACGAACTTGTCGAGAAACTCGAGTTCCTCGTGCAGCGCAATCTGCGGGCGCGCGGTGGAGTCCAGCGTCATCCGCAGCAGCCCGCTCAGCTGCACCAGCGTGCGATCGGCCGCCTGGACGTCCCGGTGCATCAGCGTGGAAATGGCATTCAGGGTGTTGAACAGAAAGTGCGGGTGGAGCTGCCGCTGGAGTGTCTGGAGCTGCGCCTCAACGAGCCGCGTCTCCAGGTTCGCCTGGCGCAGGCCCCGCTCGCGCGACTCGGCGTAATAAAAGAACGCGTGGGCCACGGCAATGATGCCCGCGGCTGCGAACAACTCCCAATCGAACAGGGTCGCCATCTGGACTGGCAGGATCGCCAGCCACTGGTCTGTCCATGCCGGCAGCCGCATCCCCGCTGTCTTCATTCCCGGGGACAACCACCACACGGAGGTCTGCGCCGTCGTGAGCAGCGCGATGTGTAACGTCGACGCAACGAGGATTGACGCGACATGAATGGGGACAGCCACGCGTGGCCGGCGGTCGATGCGAAAACGCTCGGCCAGAAACACCAGCGGCAGCGACAGCAGCGCCCAGCCGAACCAGAATGCGACGTTGAGCAGTGAAAGCGCGTCGAGCGGCTGCGGCCGTCCTGAGAGCCGCGTCGCCACATACGCAAGCGTGGTGGAGAACGCCGCTGCCAGCAACGCGCCGATCAGGACGACCAGCACCGCGCGAGACCGTCTGGGCATGCCATCACTATGCGTCAAGGTTTTGTCCTGATGCGGGCAAAAAACTCGATATCATGCGAAACGTGAGTACGACGAGCCGCACACAGCGGACCTGGCAGCCTGGTGACCCGTGGACCGTAACCGACGCGACCGAAATGTACGAGGTCGCGCGCTGGGGTCAGGGTTATTTTTCGATCGGCACCAACGGCCATGTGCTGGCACACGCCACCAAGGAGCCGGGCAAGGCCATTGATCTCAAGCAGCTGGTGGATCACCTCCAGTTGCGCGGCATCGGTTTGCCGATCCTGATCCGGTTCCGGGACATCCTGAAACACCGGCTCGGCGACATCCACCACGCCTTTCAGGCCGCGATCAACCAGCACCAGTACACGGGCAAGTACATCTGCGTCTACCCGATCAAGGTCAACCAGCAGCGTCAGGTCGTCGAGGAGGTCCTCGACTTCGGCCGCGAATACGGATTCGGCCTGGAGGCCGGCTCCAAACCCGAACTGCTGGCGGTGGTCGCGATGACCACCAACGACACGCCCATTATCTGCAACGGCTTCAAGGACGCCGAATTCATCGAGATGGCGATGCTCGCCCTCAAGATGGGGCGCAAGATCATCCCGGTCGTCGAGAAGTACACCGAGCTCGGCCTGGTGCTTGAGTACGCGAAGAAGGTCGGCGTGCGCCCGATGATCGGCATGCGCGTCAAACTTGCCGCGCGCGGCGGCGGGCGCTGGCAGTCGTCGGGCGGCTACCGCTCGAAGTTCGGCCTCACCGTGGCCGAAGTTCGCAAGGGCCTCGAGGAACTGAAGTCACACGGCATGGAGGATTGTTTCAAGCTCCTCCACTTCCATCTGGGCAGCCAGATTCCCAACATCCGCATCGTGAAGGGCGCGCTCAACGAAGCCGCGCGTGTGTACGCGGAGCTGGTGAAGGAAGGCGCGGGCCTGCAGTACCTCGACGTCGGCGGCGGCCTGGGCGTTGACTACGACGGCTCACAGACCAACTTCGAGTCGTCGGTGAACTACACCCTCCAGGAATACGCCAACGACGTCGTCTATCACGTGCAAACCGTGTGTGACGATGCGGGCGTGCCGCATCCGACGATCATCTCGGAAAGTGGCCGCGCGGTCGTGGCGTACCACAGCATGCTCGTGTTCAACGTCCTGGGCGTCTCGGGTTTTGGCGAAGAAGAGATTCCCTCCAACGGCGCGGACCATGAACTCGAGCAGCCGTTGATCGATCTGAAAGAGACCTACCAGAACCTCACGTCGCGCAACGCGCTCGAGAGCTACCACGACGCACAACAGGCGCTCGACATGGCGCTGAACCTGTTCAACGGCGGCTACCTGCCGTTGGCGCAGCGTTGTCAGGCGGAAACGTTGTACTGGGCGATCTGCAGCAAGCTCCGTAAGCTGGTGCAGCAGATGGACGATGTGCCGGAAGACCTGCAGACGCTCGACGACACGCTCGCCGACACGTACTTCTGCAACTTCTCGCTCTTCCAGAGCATTCCGGACTCCTGGGCGATCAAGCAGCTGTTCCCGGTGATGCCCATCCATCGCCTCAACGAGCCACCCACGCGTCAGGCGGTGCTCGGTGACATCACGTGCGACTCAGACGGCAAGATCGATCAGTTCATCGATCGCCGCGATGTGCGCAAGACCATTGCCCTGCATCCGTTCAACGGCGAGCCGTACTACCTCGGCGTCTTCCTCGTTGGCGCGTACCAGGAGATCCTCGGCGACCTGCACAACCTGTTCGGCGATACCCACGCCGTCCATGTATCGCTCGACTCCACGGGCAACGTCGTGCTCGAGTCCGTCATCAAGGGCGACACAGTGCGTGAGGTGCTCGACTACGTCGAGTTCGACGCCGACACACTGTTGAGAAAACTTCGTCAATCGGTTGAAGTCGCCGTGCGCGAAAATCGCCTCAACTATGAGGAATCCGGCCGACTGCTCCGATTCTACGAAGACGGTCTCCATGGGTACACGTATCTGGAAGATCCAAACGAGTAGAGATCAGGTCCATCGGGTCCGAGAGGTCCTGGGAGTTATTGGGCGGGCCTTGAGGCCCGCCCTCCTCCTGGTTGCGGCCGTCGTCGCGCTGTGGTCAGTCGCAGGGTTCGCCCAGGCGTCCCGCCCCATCGTCATCCTCGTGTCGCTTGATGGGTGGCGGTACGACTACTTCGATCGCGCGCAGGTGCCGGCGATCAAGGCGTTGGCCGACAGCGGCGTACGCTCCCGCGGGCTGATTCCCGCCTTCCCGACCAAGACCTTCCCCAACCACTACACGCTGGTGACCGGGCTGTATCCCGAACACCACGGCATCGTGGCCAACACGATGCAGGATCCGACCATCGGACCCGAGCGATTCACCATGTCCTCCGCCACGGCCCGCGACTCGCGCTGGTGGGGGGGCGAGCCGCTCTGGGTGACGGCGGAGAAGCAGGGCCAGCGGTCGGCGTCGATGTTCTGGCCGGGTTCGGAAGTGGAGATCAAGGGCGTCCGGCCGTCGCACTGGAAGCCGTATCAGGACGACTTTCCGCATCGCGACCGCGTGAATCAGGTGCTGGACTGGCTGCGGATGCCTGAGGCGGAGCGACCGACGTTCATCACGCTCTACTTCAGCCTGGTGGACACCATCGGACACAACCAAGGTCCCGAATCCGAAGCCGTGCTGGCGGCGTGCGCTGAGCTCGACACCGAAATCGGCGCCCTCGTCGAAGGTGTCCGCACGCTCGGCTTGATGGATCGCGTGCACTTCATCCTCGTCTCGGATCACGGCATGTCGCAGCTGTCGCGCGACCGCGTCATCGTGTTGGACGACTACCTTGACATGTCGAAGGTGCAGACGATTGATGGCTCGCCCATCATCGGCCTCTCGCCTCGTCCAGGCTCGTCGATCACCGACGACGACATCGTGATGTTGCTGCGCGGGAAACATCCGCGTCTGGCGGTCTACAAGCGGTCGGAGATGCCGGAACATCTGCACTACCGAGACAACCCGCGCATCCCACCGGTCATCGTGCTGGCCGACGATGGGTGGACACTCGCGTCGCGCACGCAGGTATTGAGCTGGGCCGCGGATCGCGTGCTTGGTGGCGCGCATGGTTACGACAACAACCTGCAGTCGATGCAGGGCTTGTTCATTGCGTCAGGACCCCAGTTCCGCAAGGGAGTCGTCATTCCACCCGTGCGCAACATCCACCTCTACGAGTTGATGGCGAAGGTGCTCGGGCTCACGCCGGCGCCCAACGACGGCAGCCTCAGCGAGATTGCCAGCGTGTTGCGGTAGGCGATTCAGCGCTCACTCGTTCGTGCCGAGCGCCTGTGCCGGCTGCACGGAAAATGCGCGGCGGGCGGGGCCAACACACGCAGTCGCACAGACCAGGGTAAGCACCGCGCCAAACGCGATCAGCAAAGCCAGCTCAAGGGGTTCAACGCGGCCCGTCGCGGTCCAGTAGATGGTGGCCACGACGACACACCCGATTGCGACACCCCAGATCACTTCCCTGATCTGCCCACGCAGCACCTCCCATGTCACGCGGGTGCTTGCCGCGCCGAGCGCCATGCGAACGCCGATTTCCCTGGTGCGCCTGGTGACCGTGAACGACATCACTGCATAGATCCCGGCCAGTGCAAGCAGCAGCGCAACGCCGGCCGTGATCAGCAGCAACTCGGCCCAGAGCTGCCAGAACGCTGATTCGGCGCTGACCACGCGGTCGAGCGTCTGCACGTCTTCCACGATGAGCGCGCCGGACACATCCGCGGCGATACGTCGAATCGACTGCAGCTGGGCGGCGTCCGGTCGGGGGACGTGAACGGCGACGTGGACGCGTTGGGGCAGATCGTTGGGCCTGAGGGTTCCATAAACGGAGCCGGTGACGTCATTGGCAAGGGTAAGTGTTCCGGAGCCGTGGGAGGTCAGGCTTCGCACCACCCCGACGATCTCAAGCCACGGGCCCGGCTGGTCGGTGGCACTGGCCGCAGCAACCCGGACGCGGCGACCTGCCGCCTGCCTTCCCCCCAGCGCATGTTCCACGAACGCCTCATCAACGATCACGCTGGGCGCCCCGGAGGCCGCATCAGCTTCGGTGAGGCGCCGGCCTGTGATCAATGAGGCTCCAAATGCGTCGAAGTATCCCGGTTGCACCAGCGGCGCAGCGACATCGATTCGGTCCTGCAGGCCCTCGACCTCGACCGTCGCTCTGCTCGGAGTCATCAACGGCAGGCGGTTGGCCACGGTAACGTCAGTCACCCCAGGCAGTTCGCGCAAGCCGTCGGTCAGCGCCTGCAGGTGCGAAGCCGCCGTCGTGCTCTCAACGTCGTCAGCAACCGCCACCTGCATCGCCACGTACTCGGCTGCCGGGAAGGTCGCGTCGAGTGAGCCGGCGAGTCTTGCCTGGCGCCACATCAGAAGCGTGCCCGCGGTGAACACCACCGTGGCGGCCACCTGCGTGACGACGATGACGCTCCAGAGGCCGCCGAGTCGGAGGCGGCCGGCGCCGCCACCGGTCTCGTGGATCCGTGACGCGTTCAACTGGCGGGTGGCGCGAAGGGCGGGTATGCCTCCCGATATGAGCGCCGCGGCAATCGTGAGGACGCCGGCATAGACGACGGTATCGAACGAGACGGAGGGCGTGAACCAGAAGGGCGACGTGCCGCCGCCCATGTCGCCAATGCGGCGCTCCACCCACGCAAGGCCGGGGCCTGCGGCGACCAGACCAAGCGTTGTCGCAATCCCGAAGAGCGCGAGCGCCTCTATCAGGAACTGCGTGATGATGCGGCGCCGGGCGGCGCCGAGCGCACTTCGCACAACCAGTTCGCGTTCGCGTGTGGCTGCGCGCGCGAACATCAGGAGTGCGATGTTGGCAGCCACGAGCGACAGAAACAACGCGGCAAACATGTTGAGCTGCTGCACGATGACGCGTCTGAGCAAGGTGACGGGTGTGTCGAACCAGGACTCGCGGTACGACTGCGCGAGCAGCGTCGTGTGTCCGCGTTCGTCGGCGCGCATCGGCAACGAGAGGGCGAGCACCTCGAGCTGCTGCTGGACCGTGGAGAGCGTGGCACCAGGTTGCAGGCGGCCGAACACGCGGAGGGCGCTGCTATCTCTCGCCGTCGGCTCCAGGGGAATCCAGACGGCGTGACTCAGAGGGAACCGGAATCCCTCGGGCATGACACCAATGACGGTGAACCAAGCGTCCCCTACCTGGAGGCGCTGGCCAAGGGCGGCAGCCGCGCCGGCAAACAGGTTGAGCGCAGCCTGATGCCCGATGACGGCGACGTCGGCGCCCAGACGCTGGTCATCGTCATCAAAGACACGTCCGAGGGCAGGGCGAGTGCCGGCGATGGCAAATCCCTGAGGGCTCATGCGGGCGACCGAGTACGTCCCGAATGTGCCCTGTGTGGTCTCGACGTTGAGCGTCGACGAGACGAGGCCGCTGAGCAGGTCGATGGGCACCAGCGACGTCCGCAGGAACCGGAGTTGTTCGTGCGTCAGCAGCCGGGGCTGGTTCCCGGCCTTGTCGTAGAGCCGGATGCCGATGACCTGTTCACCGTGGGGTACCGGCAGATGCGACGCTGGAAGCGTCTGGCGGATGAACTCGAACAGGCCGGCGCCGACAAAGATCGCGAAGG
>CBINOO010000006.1:0-87210 GCA_966252305.1 uncultured Acidimicrobiia bacterium | reverse complement strand
CGCGAAACTCCTGACGCCATGGTCGCAGCGAACGTGCCGACTCACGAATGCTCTCGTGGAACCCCGCGGCATCATCCGGATGCACGAGTTGCAGAATGTTCGAGGCATCGTCACGAACCTGATCGGCAGTGAACCCAAAGAGCCGCTCGATTGCGGCGCTGGCAAATGGCATCGACGTCGCGCCGTCAGGACGCAGCAGGAACGAGTAGATCGTTCCCGGGACCGTCGCGGCGACCTTCGCGAGCTGATCCTGCAGTTCGAGCTGGTGCCGCATCGCCTCTTCGACATGTTTACGGGCGGTGATGTCGCGGCTGACACCCAGCACTCCCAGCAGCGTACCGTCCGGTCCGCTGTACGGCGTCTTCAGGGTGTGGAGCAACACGCGGCGACCATCGGCGTAGTCGACCCACTCCTCGTTCTGCCGTGGTCGCTTCGATTCCAGCATCACGTGGTCCTGCTCGCGAAACGCGTCGGCCACGTCCCGGGGAAACAGATCGTGATCAGTTCTGCCGATGATCTCCTCTCGGCTGCGGTTGACGAATGCCGCGAAGGCCGGATTGCAGGTGACGTAGGTCCCGGCGACGTCCTTGAAGAAGATGAGGTCTGGCATGGCGTCAAGCAGCGAGGCCAGCGCGACATCGGCTCGCCGTGTCGCATCCTCCGCGCGGCGCCGGCGCTCCTGTTCGTCAAGGCGATCGAGCGCCAGGGCGATGTCGTCAGCCACCTCCTCCAGCAGCTGGACTTCTTCCGGCTGGAACACGCCGGAGTCGCTGGCCCAGACTCCCAGCACCCAGCGCGTCTCGCCATGCACACGCAGCGGGAATCCCGCGCACGCGCACACCCCACATCGTTCGCGAATCTCCCGGCAGCACGCTGACGCGCCGTGCCCGCACGTGTCGTTGCAGAAGGAGACGCGACCAGTCCGCAGTGCATCCCGCACCACGTCACAAACGTCGACCCAGTCGCGGGCATCACATCCGTTGTTGAGCAATTGGCCGACGATCACGACGGGAGCGTCCTCAGCCGCCGGGAGTTCCGCGACACACATGCCGAGATATCCACCGCGGTCGAGCATCACGCGTCCGATGTCGTGCAGCAACATCTCCCGCGAATCGCAGCGGACGATGGCCTGGCCGACCTGGCTCAACATCGCGTAGAGGCGCGTCAGTCGTTCAACCTCTCCAAGGGGCGGAAAGTGGACGTCGGTACGGTGGAGCTGGCGGTCGCGGGCGTTGATCACGTCACCAGCCTTGTGCACGCGCTGTACCGCCCTGCGGGCAGAGCCCACGGTCACGAAAACCTGAGCAAATGCGCGGATCTCACCAATCGGTGAAGTCCCTTCAGCACCTGTTTTTTCCCGGTGACTCCGTGATTTTGCCCGGAAGGAAACTCGCTCAGGGCAATCTGAGTGCCGTCAACGGGTCGATCCCGGCGGCCCGGCGAGCCGGCAGCGCGGCGGCAACTAGTGCGACGATGAGCACGAGGGACACCACGAGGAACCAGGTGATCGGATCCACGGCCGCGACGCCAAACAGCAACGTGCGCACCTGGGTGGATGCCCACAACGCCAGCACCGCTCCGGCAGCGACACCACACGCCGTCACCCGCACGCCTTGCGCGAGGACCAGGCGCACGACGTCCGCGCCGGTCGCCCCTACCGCCATCCGGATGCCAATCTCACGCGTCCGCTGCATGACGGCATGCGCCATGACGCCGTAGAGTCCCAGCAGCGCCAAGACGAGCGCCACCAGGCCAAACGTCGTCAGCACGCGCATGAGAAATCGCCGCTGTGCCACGCCCGCCCCCTGCAGCTGCTCCATCGTGAGCACCGCATAGACCGACACGCCGGGATCGACCTCCTGCACCGCGCGCGCCAGCGCCTCGCCGATTCCCATACTGCGCGGCTGGGTGCGAACGAGGAGGCCGAGCGCAAACGACGGGGCCTGCTCGAGTGGGCGATACACGATCGCCGGAGGCGGGTCGGTCAGTCGGCGGGTGCGCACGTCTCCAACGATGCCGACGATGCGGCTCCATGGCTCGGTGGGACGAAAGCGGACCCGCTGTCCGATGGGATTGACGTCTCCCCAGAACGCCTTCGCGGCTGACGCGCTGACCATCGCCACATCCTCCGCCCCGCGCCGGTCGGCAGGTGTGAATGCGCGGCCTGCCACCATCGGAATCTCGAGTGTCTCGAAGTAGCTGGAGGACACCTGATACACGTGCGCCACCGGCTGCTGGCTGTCGCGATCGACAGAACGGCCCTCGATGTCGAAGAAAAACGGCGCGTTGAAGCCGCCGATCGGAATCTGATTCGCGGCGGCCGCACTCACGACCCCCGGCACGGCCCCGATCCGATCAAGCACGGCGCGCTGAAACGCGGCTCGCTGATCGGCGTCCGCGTATGGCCCGGTGGCCCGATCGTTGGAGAGCGGCAGCCACACTCTGGCGGTCAACAAGGAGGCCGGCTGGAATCCGAGCGGTACATCGAGCATCGCGCCGACCGTGCGCACAAAGAGGCCCGCGATGACCAGCAGCAGGGTCGCAAGCGCGACCTGCGCGCCGACCAGGAGCGCGCGGCCTCTCCCCTGGCGCGTCGCCCCACGTGTCGCGCCTCGTCGCAACGTGTCATGGACCGATGTCGTGCGCGCGGGCAATCCCGCCAGGGCGAGCACGAGGGCGACGAACACGCTGAGGGCCGCCACGATCACGAATGTCGGCGCGCCAATCGCGACGTCCTCCACGCGGGGCAGGCGCTGGGGCGACACCGCCACGAGGACGCGCACACCCCAGGCGGCCACCAGGAGCGCAAGCGCGCCGCCGACGCCGGCCAGGACCACCGCTTCGGCCGCGCCGTGCCAGCGGAGCCGCCACGCCGACGCTCCGAGGGATTCCCGGATGGCCGCCTCCGTCGCGCGCTCGGCGCGTCGCGACAGCATCATGTTTGACACGTTGGCGGACGCAATGACCAGGAGGAGCGCCACACCGGCCAGCAACACGAACATCGTGCTCCGAACCCCACCCACCACGTCGTCGGCCACGGGCCAGACTGCGGGAGTCCAGCCGTTGCTCGGCGGATAGTCGGAGGGAAACTGCGCGCTGGTGGCGGCGCCGTACGCGGCCAGTTCGGCCGTGACCCGGTCGAGTGTCACGTCCGGCTGCAGTCGCGCCAGCACTCCGGCCAGGACTCTGCGCCCTCGGCCTCCCCCGGTCGTCGCCTCCGGCAACGGCGTCCAGACATCGACGTCGGTCTGGGTCGTGCGGCCGGGATGCAGGAACCCCGCCGGCGCCACACCGACCACCGTGTGCGGATCGCCGTCGAGACGGATGACCGTGCCGAGAACATCCGGGCGACCCGCGAGCCGGCTGCGCCAGAAGCGATCGCTGATGACGACCACCGGCGCCCCGCCCGCGTCCATGTCGTCGCGCGTGAATCCGCGCCCCTGAGCCGGAACGACGCCGAGCACATCGAAGTACTGACGACCGACCATCAGCAGTTCGATCCGTTCGGACACGCCGCCGATAGTGACATTCGCGTTTGCCGTGTTGATGGCCGCCGTGGCGACGAACAGGTCGTGGCGTTGTTCGTAGTCGGCCAGTTCCGACCAGGCGACGCCAGTGTCGCGCGCATCAAAGCCGCGCAGCTCGCTGGTAATCCGCACAAGGCGTTCAGGCGCCGGATACGGCAGGGGCCGAAGCACCACCGCGTACACACTCGTGGCAATCGCCGCCGTCGCGCCGAGCGCCAGCGCGATGGTCCCAATGACAACCCCGCTGAAGGTCGGCGCATGCATGAGGCTGCGAGCCGCATGGCGCAGTTCGAGGAGCAGACCTGCTTTCATCCCGAGGTTCTATCACCGACCGTTGCCCGAAGGCGCACAGGGTCAATAAAAACGGGGCGGGCAGCCACAGGACCACCCGCCCCCAGTTACAGGCTCAGCACTCAGCACTTCGCACTTCGCACTTCGCACTTCGCACTTCGCACTTCGCACTTCGCACTGTTACCAGTTGAACCGAATCATCAGCTGGCCGAGGCGACCGCCCGGGTCGTACGTGTTGCTCGCATCGGTGTAGGCGCTGGTGACCTGGAAGATCGTCGCGTCATCACCGGGGTTCGCCACCGGGTTGAAGTTGATGTTGTCGAACAGGTTCAACACGTCCCCACGCACCTCGATGTTCATGTTGCCTTTGATGGTGAAGCGCTTGGTCACGCCGATGTCGATGCGGGTGAACCACGGCGCGCGCACGAGCGTGGTGCGCGGCGCGCAGTCGCCGGCCACGATCTGGATGCACGACTCGCTGTTGGCCGGCGCGATGTACCGACCGGTCGGCGCCCCGAGCGACGAGTACCCGTCAGCCGACGTGTGACTCGCGCTGAACGCCCGGCGCGTGTTGAGGATGACGTCTTCGGGCAACATCCAGACTTCGGTGCGACCGGTCGACGCATTGGTCCGGCGGTAGAACTTGTACATGTCCGTCAGTTCATCCACCGTCATGCCGACCAGGCGGACATTGCCGAAGTTCATCGTGCGCGCCTGGATGCGGCCGACCGCGTTGACGCTCCACCCGCCGAGGATGCCGTCGAGAATCGGGTGCATGTTGGCGCCGTATCGCTGCCCTCGTCCCACCGGAAGTGTCCAGTCGGCCTGGAACTTGAACGCGTGGCGCACGTTGGCCGAACTCACCATTGTCCGGCCGTAGCTGAAGCCGTCAAAGGCCGATCCGCCTTCGATGGCGTACTGGTAGTTCACGTTCGCCGACAGGCCCCGTGAGAGACGACGACGGACTTCAACCTGCAGGGCGTGATAGTCACTGAACGCCCCGCTGTCGGTCACGTTCACATCGTCGATGGCGGGGTTGGGCACAAAGAAGTTCGCCGGCAGGCCCGCGCGCATCGCGTTGGCGCGACGCGTCGAGTTGCCGTCGAGATCGTTGGCCGCTGACGTCGGATTCGGGTCGGCGGCCGACAACCGTCCCGCGAACGTCGAGCTGCGCCACGTGCTTGTTCCTCCGGTGTACGCCGCCGGATTGTTGGCATCCGTGCGGCCGTTGAGGTAGGCCAGGTAGGTCGGCAGCGGGCTGGTGCCGGTGCCTGCGCCAAAGTAGGCAAACGAACCCGATCGGCTCGAGACGCCGGACGCGTTGTTGGCCTTGAGATTCGCCATGGCCGTGCGGAACTCGTTGAGGAAGCCGTTGTTGAGCAGGCTCTCTCCACGAATCGTGTTGTAGTTGAGCGTGGACCACTGGTCGTCGCCGCGAGTGCCGACGTAACGCACTTCCATGGCCATGTCGTCGCCCAGGGAACGCTGGACGCCGATGGTCCAGGTCATGGCGCGCCCGATCTGGATGTCGGGCGCAAACGCGCGCAGGTCATCGGCGCGGTTCGCGCGGGCCTGAATCGGGAACTCCGGCGTCTCGTTGAACTCGCCGTTGTACAGGCGGTCACGCTGGCTGAGCAGGACCGGCCAGGCTTCCCCGTCCGGCACGAGCCCGGTATTCGCGTTGCGCGTGAGCGTAATCGTGCTCCCCGGGTTGGCCCCAAATGCGCCGGTGAAGACGCCCATGCC
Organism: uncultured Acidimicrobiia bacterium; assembly: GCA_966252305.1. Lineage (GTDB taxonomy): Bacteria > Acidobacteriota > Vicinamibacteria > Vicinamibacterales > SCN-69-37 > SYFT01. The sequence continues at coordinate 81,646 of CBINOO010000006.1, read as the reverse complement.
CTGCCGTTCGTACGCCACCGACCAGCCGGCGCGCAGCGTCGCCTGATCCGGATTGCCGAGAATCGTGCGGAGCCAGCCCTCCTGGACGTTCGGCCGCCACGCGACACTCAACGACGGCGCGATGTTGTTCCAGTCCGTCGAGTATCCCTGCGTGTCCGACGTCAGCTGGACGTATTCGATGTTCTGCTTGCCCGACTGCGCCGTCGGATCGAAGAAGTTGCACCGGTTGTACGTGCCGCCGCCGGGATTCACGCCTGAGATGCCGCAGACGTCCGCCATGGTGACGGCAGACATGACGTCGTTCGTGGCGGTGAACGGCATCTGGACGTCCCAACGAACGCCCCCCGTGATCGTCAGGGTCGGCGTGACGCGCCAGGAGTCCTGCGCGAACGCCGAGTACATGTCGAGCCGCCCGGCTCGCGTGCGCGCGGCAAACGGCACATACCGGTTGGTGTCCGGGTCCAGCGCCGCCTGCCCGGTCACCGCGGTCACGCGGCCGGTGAGCAGCGCGTACAGATCACGCGCGTCGGCGAGTTCGCCGCTCGAGGCCCCCGGGAAGTTGGCGGTCGTGAACAGGTCAGCGGCCGGATCGAACTGCGTGCTCATGCCGAGCTGAATGCCCGGCACCACCTGCTTGGCGTTTTCTTCCGCCGTGTTGCGCAGGAACTCCGCGCCGAACTGGAAGCTGTGGTTGCCCCGCTGCCAGCTCAGGCGGTTGGTCACCGTGTAGGTCGGCGCGCTGCGCCAGCTGGGCGCATTGGTGGTGTGCCAGTTGGTCAGGCCCATGTTGCCTGAGAAGTCGATGGCATACCCGCCCTGATCCTCGAACGTCTGCGGACCATTGCTAGAGTCATCACCGAAGTTCGACGCGCCCCCCAGGGCCGTGATGCCCATCGTCAACTCGTTGACCACGTTGGTCGAAAGCGTCGAGCGCAGGGTCGCCGTGTATCGCGGGCGTGTCGAGCTGTACAACCGGTAGTTCGGCGCACCGATGAACCGCGCGTCCGCACTGTTCAGATAGTCGGGATCGCGCTCGGCGTAGATGTACGCCCACGTACCGGTCAGGCGGTGGTTGTCGGTGATGTTGTAGTCGAGTCGCACCGTCGGCTGATGCTCAAAGAGCTTGCCCGGGCTCAGGAAGACGTAACTGTTGAGCATCGGATCCGCGGTTTCGTTCACCGTGCCGGTCGAGGCCGTCGACGCCGCGATCTTCGACAGCAGCGAGGTCGTGGTTGGATCCAGAGACGAGATCTGGCCGTTGGCTGCCGCCAGCGCCAGCACGTTGACCTCGTTCAGCGCGCTGCCGTTCGTGTACCGGAACCAGCCGTCCAGCCCGCGCGGATGCAGCGTCGTGCGCGTGCGTGTGAAGCTGTTCGGGAACCGGATCTGCTCGTAGTTGGCGAAGAAGAACGCCTTGCCTCGACCATCCACAATCCCGGGAATGTAGATCGGACCACCGGCACGCGCGCCGTACTGGTTGAGTTTCACCTCGTTCTTCGGCAGGTCGTTGACCTCGTTGAAGTAGTAGTTCGAGTTCAGGCTCGGGTGCCGGAAATACTCGTAGAGACTGCCCGAGAAACGGTTGCCGCCCGAACGCGTCTGGAACTGGATCTGCACGGCGCCCGAGCCACCCTGCTGCACGCCCCCGGCCGCCATCGTCACCGTGACGGCCTCGACCGCGTCCTGCCGCGGCGTCACCGAGGCGAAGAAGCCGTCGGTCGATCGGTTGAAGTTGTCGTTGTTGTTCACGCCGTCCATGGTGATCTGCACGAAGGACTCCGGCAGACCGTTGGCGCGCGATTCGCGGTTGGTCGTGGACGTGTTGATGCCGGGCAGAAACATGACCGCGTTGATGGCGTTGCGCGTCGGCGTCGGCATGCGGTTGAGCTGATCGGCGTTGAGCGTGGAGGCCACCGTCGCCGTCTGCGTGTTGACGAGTTCACTGCTGCTGGTGACGTTGACCGTTTCGGTCAGTTCGCCCACCTGCAGGGTCATGTCGACCGTGGCAGGCGTATCCAGCGAGATGCGTACGTTGTTGACTTGCGCGGTCTTGAAGCCCGAGAGGGCCGCCGTGACGGTATACGTGCCGGCCTGCATGGCGGCAAACGAATACACGCCGTTGGCGTTGGTGATCGTTTCGAGGGTGGTACTGGTCGTGTTGTCCTTCACGACCACCGTGGCGCCTGGAATGACGCCACCGGCCGAGTCTTTGACCACACCCGAGAGTGTGGTGGTTGCCTGCGCGAACGCGAGGGTCGTGCTGCCGGCAAATACGAGCGCGGCCAACAGCAAGCGCCTGACGTAACGGGTCATCTACTTCTCCTCCTTGCAGCCGCCTGCATGCGGTGCACACACGGCACACCTCGCATGAAACGACTAGAAGGGTCACGGTATCCTCCAGTTCCGGGCGTAACAATCCCGTCAACGCCCCATGACGATCTGGTGTCGCGCGTTGGCGATTGGAGCCTTCAGGTGAGAAACGCACTTCCACTGTGCGGTCGCGTCACATCGTGCGCGGAACCGAGTCACGTGCGCGTCAGGCAATGATGGGAGAGCTCTCACCACGGAGAGCTCTCCCCGGTTGCTGGCGACGTCCTCCAGTCGGAGGGACTGCCGTCAGCGCCGTTTGGCGCCGGCGGACTTCTTGGCAGCGGGGCGACTCGGCGTTTCCTCGTCATCCTCAGACTCGGATCCCGCCATCGCCGCGGCGTTGATGCCCGACTCGGCCAGCGCCGACAGTTTCTCGTCGGCCGCCTTCTCTTCTTCGAGATTCGCCTCGAGCAACTCGACGACGTCATTGAGTTGGAGCGCTTCTGCCCAGGCAATCAGGGTGCCGTAGGCCGCCATTTCGTAGTGTTCCGCACGCTGCGCGGCGGCGATGATGACCGCATCCATCGTGGCATCTTCAAAGTCCTCTTCCAGGACCGTCTTGCCCTCTTCGACGATGCCCGCCATGCCGTCGCAGTGTTTGCCGCGCACCTTTTCACCCAGCGCTTCAAACGCCGACTCGAGGCGGTCCACCTGACCTTTCGTTTCTTCGAGGTGCGATGTCAACGCTTCGGACAGTTCTTCGCTCGACGCCGCTTTCGCGAGCCGTGGCAGCGCTTTGACCAGCTGACGCTCGGCGTCATAGGTGTCGCGCAGTTCATCCAGGAATGCATCTTTCAGTGTCTTCACAGCCATGGGAAACCTCCAGACAATATGTCGTGCTGGAGGGTTGCAAGGTCGATGCCGAGTCCTGGAGAGGAAGTTCGACGCCTGGAGGCTGCTGACAGAGAACCGCGATGCCGCTCTTGTGGCGACCGTGCGTCAGTGTGAGCCGAGCCAGGCGGCCTCTGCCGCCTGGCTCCATCCGATCGCGCAACTCAACGGACCCCGCCCCCGATCATCAGACCGACTGACACGCGATGCGCGTACCGCGTACCCGCACCAAAAAACGCCGAGCCGGCTTCTGCCGTCGAGTCCATGCCGACGAAGCGGTAGTCCGCCCGCACGCCCCACTTGTCGAACATCACCGCCACGCCGCCACCCGCATTGGCGGACTCGAGCAGCTCGGCTGCCTGCATGCCGAGTTCAGCGCGTTTGAACAGGTGCATCACCCCAAGCCCCGCCGTGACGTAGGGCTGCACGCGTCCCCCGGGCACCAGCGTCACGAGGCCGTTGAGCGAGGCGCCCACCAGCGCGGGCGACCGCCGGCGGCCAAGGCCGTTCATCGTCTGCCAGCTGCCGCGGCTGCCGATCAGGTCTCCTTCCAGGGCGAAGCGGCGTCCGAGCGCCATGCGGACCGACGCACTCGGCAGGTACGTCTTGAAGCGAGGTTGAACCGCCTCGTCCTTCCCTGCGGTGGTGATCAATCGGCTGCTCGGATTGAGAGACACCTGGAAGCGAGAGCCCTGAGTCTGAGCGGCGGCTGGGCCGGCGGCGGCCATGAGGAACAACGTGGCGGCAACAATTCGACGACTGGTCATGATTCGACTCCTCCCGGCCGACGTCCATCGTCGGCCACGCGCAGTTGGACGGGCCCGGTCCGGGAAATCCGCTACATCAATGCGTAGTGACGATGCGTTCCGTATAATCCCGGCCATGTGTCCGCGCCGCGGCACGTGCGGTCTGGCGCTGGTGCTGGCAATCACCCTGGGCCTGGACGCCCCGGTGCTGGCGCAGCGGCTGCCCGTGCGCGTGTACTCGACCGTGGATGGCCTGGCGTCCGACTACGTCATTGACGTGATGGTGGACTCTCGGGGCTTCATGTGGTTTTCGACCCGGGACGGACTCAGCCGCTTCGATGGACGAACATTTCGTACCTACGAACTGGTGGATGGACTCCCGCATGCAACCATCAACGGCGTCACGGAAACCCGGGATGGTTCGTTATGGCTGGCGACCAACGGCGCAGGTGTCGGACAGCTGAATCCGACAACGCGACCTCGCTTTTCACGTGCGCCGGTCGGCACGACCGCAGCGACCAACCGGGTGAACGAACTCGTGGAAGACGCGCAAGGCAGACTCTGGGCGGGCACCGATGACGGCGCGTGGATGCGCACCTCGGCGACGGCACCATTCACGCCGATCGATCTGGACCTGCCACTCGATCCCACTCGGCGAGGCGTCTCGCAGATGGCCCTGGGGCCCGACGGCAGTGTGTGGTTCTGTGGGGGATTCGGCCTGCGGCGGCGTTACCCCGACGGGCAGCTCGTGACGTTCAGCACTCTGCCCGCTGCCACACCGGCGACCGCCCTCGTCGTCACACGTGAAGGCGTGGTGCTGGTCGGCTGGACCACGGGGTTGCTCCGACTGGGTACTGCATCACTCGCGGTCAGGCAGGGTGAAGCCGTGTTGGCCTTGCAGCACGGCAGCCAATCGGATCAGCGCTGGTTTGACGCGTCTGACGGCCTGCCGACCAGCCTGGTGTCAGCGCTGCATCAGGATCTGTCCGGACGCGTCTGGGTCGGTACGACGGGTGGCGTAGCGGTCCTGGGAGACGACACTCACGCCGTCGGGTTCGCACCAACGTCCGGGCTGCCCCGCTCGCAAGTCAGTGACATGGTGAGTGACCGCACCCACCTGTGGATCGCCGGGGTGGCGGGTGTTTTCCGACTCGACTACTGGGGTCTCGAGACGTTTGCCGCAGGCAGCGGATTCGATGGTTCCCGAATTCACACGTTGGGCAGCGGGTCAGACGGAACGCTGCTCGTGGTTGGCGGCGATTTCCAGATCACGCAGCGGACGTCCGACGGCACGTTTCGCCACATGCGGGCGCTGATCCCGGCCGGCGCTGCATGCGCGTGGCAGTCCCCGTGCGCGTATTTCGGCCGCACCAGCGGCTGGTGGTATCTGACGACCACAGGCTTGTGGCAATCCGGCACGCGTGAGGGCGGCTGGAGCGACATCACCGATGCGCCGTTCTCAATCCTGGAGGACAGCCGGGGCCGGGTCTGGGTTGGGGGGACTGCAGGTGGGGTCTCCATGCGAGACCCGGCCAGCGGCCAGTGGAGGAGGTATACGGCCGCTGATGGCCTGCCGCCGAACGGGCGCCTGACGAGTCGCGTCACCGTGATTGCCGAGGATGCGCAGCACGACTCGGTCTGGATAGGCCTCGAAGAAGGGGGCCTCGCACGCTTTCGGAACGGACGGTTCGAGATCCTGCCACCCCCCGCAGGCGGCGTTCCTGCCGTGACGGCGCTGGCGTTCGACAGGATCGGCCGCTTGTGGGTCGGCAGCCGGCAATCCGGTATCACGCGAATCGACCAGCCGTGGCAACCCGACGCCACCGTGCATACGTATTCGCGCGCGCACGGACTTGGCAGCAACAATGTTCGCGCCCTGGTCATTGGCGCCGACGACGCGCTGTATGTCGGGCACAGTCGAGGCATCGATCGCGTCACAGTGTCGCCCGACACGATTGCGCGCGTTCCTGGTGCGGACGGGCTGCCGTCACAGTTCGTGACAGCCGCCCATCGTGATGCCGATGGAGCACTCTGGTTCGGCACGATGGACGGCCTCGCTCGGCTCCCGCCTGAGGTCGCCGAGCCTGCGCCCCGCACACCGGTACCATCGCGACTGCTGATTTCCTCAATTCGGGTCGCCGGCGCGACCCTGCCCCTGTCGGAGTTTGGCGAGTCAGCGCCCGCCGCGTTCGAGGTCCAGACGTCCGACACCCGCATTGACGTCGAGTACTTTCTGTTGGGAGGACTCGCCGGCAGCGCGCCGCGGTTTCAGTTTCGCCTCAACGAATCGGAGGAGTGGAGCCCGGCGACCTCCCAGGAGTCCATCCACTTCGCCGCGCTGGCGGCCGGGAAGTACGCCCTCACGATTCGGGCCCTCGTCGCCGATGCAGCCGTGGCGCCCGATGCCGTGGTCGCGTTTGTCGTACGTGCACCGTTTTACACGACCACCTGGTTCCTGCTCTCAGGCCTGCTGGCCGTGACGGCGATCATCGCGGGGACATATCACCTGCGCCTTGCGCGGCTGCGACACATCGCAGGCGTGCGGGCACGGATCGCCAGCGACCTGCACGACGACCTCGGCGCCAGCCTGTCTCAGGTCTCGATCCTCGCCGAAGTCGCGAAAGCGCGTCTGCCCGATCCTGGGTCACCCGCCGCGGCGCCACTCGAGCGCATCGCGGATACAACTCGACGCATGGCCGATGCCGTCAGCGACATCATCTGGGCGGTGACACCGTCCGCAGAACCCGGGTCAAGCCTGGTCCAACGCATGCAACGCACCCTCGAAGACACGCTGGGTGCGCAGGGAATCGCCGTGACCTTCGAGCATCCGTCCCCGGCCGTAGACACGCGCGTGCGCCTGGACGCCGATGTCACGCGTCAGGTGTTCCTGATCTTCAAGGAAGCGATCAACAACATCGCCCGGCACGCGGCGGCTCGGCATGTGGACGTCCATCTGGCGCTCACTCGCCATGCGGTCGAGTTGAGGATTCGCGACGACGGCCGTGGCTTTGACACTGCTCGGGATTTCGATGGAAACGGCCTCCGCAACCTGCGGCGGCGCGCCACACAGCTTCGCGGCATGCTGCACATCACCAGTGCCGAATGCCGCGGGACCACCCTTACTCTACAGGTGCCGCTCACCGCTCGGCGCGGAGGGACCGCGTGATCTCGGTCATCACCATCGACGACGACGCCACGGTCCGCAACGGGCTGGCGGAACTGATCGACGCGTCGGCTGGCTTTCGCTGCGTAGGTCGGTTCAGCTCGATGGAAGCGGCACTCGCCGGCATCGGTCAGATGCCGCCGCAGCTGGCGCTCGTTGATCTCGAACTTCCAGGCATGTCGGGCATTGATGGTCTCTCGACGCTGCGGACCAGGTATCCCTCGTTGGTGCCGCTGGTGCTCACAGTACACGACGATGACGCGCGGATTTTCGCCGCATTGTGCGCCGGCGCATGCGGATATCTGCTCAAACATACCCCGCCGGCTCAACTCATTGAAGGGATGCAGGCGGCCGCCGACGGGGGATCCCCGATGTCTCCGCAGGTGGCACGTCGCGTCATCACCCTGTTCCGGGACATCAGGCCCCCATCAACGGCTGCATACAATTTGACGCCTCACGAAACCCGGCTGCTCCGGTTGCTCGTGGACGGCCACAACTACAAGACGGCCGCCCGCGAGTTCGGCGTCACGACGCACACGATCTCGTTTCACATGCGCCGCATCTACGACAAGCTACAGGTGCATTCGAAGTCCGCAGCCGTCGCCACTGCACTCAAGCACCGGCTCGTCTGACTACGCACTACTTCTTCACCTTTGTCGCATAGATGTAGATGTCGTTGTTGGCATCCATCTCGTGATGCGCGCGGCCCTCGGTGCCCGTCGGGGTGAACATGCCGCGAGGCAGCGCGAGCACCGTGCCCTCGAGCATCACCGTGTCTCCAACCTTCGGCGTCATCTGTGTATCGCCGCGGCCGGCGGGCATCACGAAGATGCGCTCGCTGCCGGACTCGACCCAGAAGCCGTTGTGCGCGCCCACGCGCTTCACCTTGACGCCGGTCAGGCTGACGCTGCGGCCGATCAGCTCATCGTCGCCCCCGGCCACCTTCGCGGCATCGGTCAGCGCCGGTTCCGTGCTGTGTGTGCCTTCGCTGCGAGGCATGCGGTCGGACGTGCCGGGAGCAACACTGATCCAGAGCGCCCGGTTGCTGTCGCCGCCCACGATGTCGTTGGCAACGATGGCCGGACGACTGTGGAACTCCAGTTCCACGCCTGGATCGGTCTCGAACCAGTCGAGCTCCGGCTCCAACTCGACCATCTCAAGATTACGCACCGTGCCCACGAGGGTCACCCGGTCGTCTTCCCGCACCAGCGCCGCGAGGTTCGACGGGACGTAGACGACCGTTTCGCCGTCGAAGTCGGCCCAGTTCGGCTCGTCAACGGTGAACAGCCGCGGACCAAACACGTCCTCGACTTCACCGGTCACCTTCACCTTCTGGCCCACGTACTGATCCGGATTTTCCTCGAGGTCCTCGATATTGACCATGCGCGCGTCCTGGTTGGCGTTCTGATGCATCACTGGAGCCGTGGACTCGCGTGTATCCTCGGTGCCCGGCCGTGCCACCTTGGCGTGGTTCTGGTGCCATTGCTGCCACTCGCGGTTCATCGCATCGTCGGCGCTGCGCGTCTGGCGGTTGCCGTTGGCGTCGTACGTGTAGAGGGTGCCTGACCCGTTCATGTCACCCGACGTGTCGCCCGACAACACCAGTGTCTTCGTGCGCTCGGCGATCTGACGCGCTTCCTCGTCCGAGTAGATGAACTCGTGACCGAACCGCGTGCCCGGATAGAACCAGGCCTTGATGGCCAGAGGCGCGCCATTGGACGCCGGGTTGAACTGCATCACCGTGTCTTCGGCAATCTCCTCGCGCCGCGTCGGGATCGCCTGGATCGTGGCCACCGGCGTCGTACCGTCGGCCTTGTAGATCTGCACCGTCTGCTGATCGACGCCTGGATTCCGCAGTTCAAACATGTAGGTGCCCGGCTGCAGCGTCGTGCCCGGGACCATCATCGGGGCATCAATGGTGACCTTGATGCGTTCACTGCGCAGTTGCGCCTGCGCGGCACCGGCGACCACCACCAACGCGGCGATGGCGGTGAATACTACTCCCGCTCGCTTCGTTCCTGTCATATTTCCATCTCCTTCTGGTGGGTCCGCAGCGACATGCTGCGGTCCGTGCCCACTCAGAAGGGGTTGCAAGATGGTTGCCGGGCTTGACGGCCCCTGTCAGCGGGGTCTCAGGGTGACGACGGTCTCGATGTGGTCGGTGTGGGGAAACATGTCCACCGGCTGTATCCCCTCAACACGGTACCCGTGCTCGCGAAGTGTGAGCAGGTCGCGCGCAAGTACGTCTGGCGCACACGACACGTAGACGACCAGCTCAGGCGTCAGCTGCTCGCAGACCGCCGGCAACACCGGAGGCGCGCAGCCGCTGCGCGGGGGATCAAGCACCACCACGTCCCATTGCTGCTTCGAGAGTCGGACGACGACATCCTCGACGCGGCCGGCAATCGCGCGCACACGCGAGGATGGCAACCGGTTGAGTTTCAGGTTCGCCTGCAGATCGGCCACGGCGGAACGATTCTCCTCGACAGCGGTCACGCGGGCGCCACGTTGCGCGAGCGGCAGTGCAAACAACCCACTGCCGCAGTACAGGTCGAGCACGTGCGCGTTGCCGGGCACGACGTCGCACACCAGCGACACCAGGGTGCGCGCCGCGTCCACGTTGGTCTGAAAAAATGCGTCGGGCGACACGAGAAAGTCCACGCCGCCGACGTCCCGTTGGCGAACGTGGCTGCGGCCCGCGATCTTCATCGTCTCCTCGCCCGTCATCATGGCGCCGGGTCGCGTATTGACGTTGATGAAGAAGCCGTCTGGCGCTTCTGGGGAGGCCAGCCATCCGCGCACTGGCGTGCGGAGCGCCTTGTCGTTGCGCGTCACCACCAGCATCGCCACGGCTTCGCGTTCATCGTCTGTCGTGCGAACGATGAGGTGGCGAAGGATGCCGCCACGCATGTCGGCGGCCGGGATGTTGGCGCGGATCAACCGGTCCCGCAGCGCAAACGCGATGCGGTTGGCGCGGTCCGGGTGGACGGGGCATTCCGTGATTGGCACAACCCGGCGCGAGCCCTGCGCATAGTGGCCCATGACGAGCCTGTCTCCACCTGGTGCCGTGCCGAAGACGAAGGCCGCCTTCTGCCGGAAGCCGGTCGTGCGCGTTGATGGCAATACTGGAGGCACATCGCCCCTCAGTAGCGCGGCCAGGTGCGCGCGTTTGTCCAGGAGCTGTTGGGCGTACGGCGCGGACGTCGAGCAGCCGCCGCAGGTCGCGAAGTGAGCGCAGTGCACCAGCACATCGTACTGTGGCGGACGCCACCGCATGGACTACACTCCGGCCCGATGCCCATGGTCTGCGCTCGCCTGTTTCCGCTGGTTGTCCTTCTGCTGCTGGCCCACGCGTGCGCTCCCGCGGTCACGCCACCAGATGCCGTGTACGTGAACGGCAGAATCTGGACCGGCGATGCGACCACACCGGAAGTTTCCGCCCTGGCGGTGACGGGAGACCGCATCACGGCGCGCGGGGAATCCGGCGCCATCGAGTTGCTCGCAGGACCGAATACGGTGCGGATCGACCTGGGCGGGCGCCTGGTCGTACCCGGCTTCAATGATGCCCACTGGCACCTGCCAACTCGGCAGACGGCGGATCTCGCCGCTGCCGGATCGGTCGGGGAGATCCAACGCCGGCTGCAGGCGTTTGCGGCAACCCTGCCGGCCGACGCCTGGATCACCGGACGAGGCTGGGGTCCATCCGACTTCCCCAACCTTCAGGCGCATCGTCGATACCTCGACGAGATCTTCCCTGACCGCGCGGTGTTGCTGACCGACCGGGATGGTCATCAGACCCTGGCCAACAGTCGGGCGCTGGCACTGGCGGGCATCACGGCTGCGACCCCGGACCCGGAGAACGGCCGGATCGTTCGTGACACCAACGGCGTGCCCACCGGTGTGCTGCAGGAGGCGGCCAGCGGTCTGGTGCGCCGGTTGATGCCCGCGGTGTCGGCAGACGAGGTCTATCGATCGCTCCTGGCGGAGATGGACAAGGCCGCCGCCTTCGGCCTCACGTCCCTGCAGGTGGCAAGCGGCTCTGGCGCGTCGGGCGCCGAATTTGAGGCGTACACGCGGGCCCTGCGAGAGGACACGCTGAAGGTCCGCGTGCGCGTGGCCGTGCCCTTCCAGCGCGACGTGACCGAACAGCAGCTGGCCGAGTACGTGGCCCTGCGGGACACCCACACCGGCAGGCGGCTGCGATTCGGCATCGCCAAGGGCATGCTCGACGGCACCGTCGACGCCCATACGGCCGCCATGCTCGAACCGTACGCGGGCTCGACGGACACCGGCCTGCCGATGTGGACGCAGGACGACCTGAACAGGGTGGCGACGGCATACGATCGCGCCGGGCTGCAGATACAGCTGCATGCGATCGGCGACCGCGCGATCCGCATGGCGCTGGACGCCTTCAAGGCTGTCGTGGATGCCAACGGCCCTCGCGATCGTCGACATCGCGTCGAACACGTGGAAGTGCCGGCGGCAGCCGACGTTCCACGATTCGCGCAGCTCGGCGTGATCGCCTCGACGCAGGCGATGTTCGCGAGTCCGGACACCATCACGTTGACCAACTACGCGCCGGCGCTCGGCCCAGCGCGAGCCGCCGTCTCGAATTCATTCGCCCAGTTCGATCGTGCGGAAGCGGTTCAGGCGTTTGGCTCTGACTACCCGGTATTCACGATGGAAGTGATGCGGGGCATCCATGCCGCCGTCACCCGGCAACTGCCCGACGGCTCGCCGTCGGGGGGCTGGTATCCGGATGGGCGGATCTCCGTCGAGGCGGCCGTCCGCCACTTCACCCGGGATGCGGCGTACGCCGAATTCTTCGCGGCCGAGAAGGGCACGTTGACTGTCGGTCGGCTGGCGGATTTCGTGGTGTTGTCCGACGACATCTTCAAGATGCCGCCGGACAATCTCTACCGCGTCACCGCGATGCTCACGGTGATGGGCGGCCGGCACACCTTCCGGTCACCTGCGTTCCGCTGAGCGCTTACCGCCCGCCTCGTCCAGGCACGACGACCGGTGGCATGTCGCCGAGCATCCGGTTCAGCGTCGCGATTGACCCGTCGATGATCTTCGACAGTTCCTGCGCGCGCGCCGCCGAGTCGCCTTCCAGTTCCTTGAGCACGGTCAACAATCCGGACGTGGGCCGCGCCTGCGCGCCGGTGAGTCCACTCAGCGTGGTTCTGATCTCTTCAACCAGCCGCGGATACACGCGGTAGTTCATCGCCGGCTGGGGACGCCGCAGCTTGTTCAGCAGGTCTTCGAGCTGGCCCTTCGCGGAGCCCGTTTGTTCGAGGATCTGGTCGGCGTTGGGCATGCGGGCCCGACGCACCTGCTGTTCGACGTTCTCCAGTTGCGCGAGCAGGTCATCGGACGTGCTCACCAGACGCGTGGCTTCCACCAGCAGGTCGCGCGCCTGAATCGCCGCGTCGTACTGCGCGCGGTAATCCGCCATCGGCAGATCCACATCCGGATCACCTCGCAGGTCAAACGACTTGGACATCTTCACGTCGCCGACCGTGAGCGTCGCGGTGTAACGTCCCGGCAGCGCAGGCACGCCACCACCGCCCCCGCGGCCACCTCGCCCGCCTGCGGGCATGCCCGACGGATTGTCGACCGAGAGGTTCCAGGTCACGCGGTTGACGCCGGCCGCGCCGCGCGGCGACAGGCGTGACACAACCGTCCCGCGGCTGTCGGCAATCGTGATGGACACCGCGCCGGCCCCGGTGGCCGGCGCCGCCGACCGCAGGTAGAAGTTGATGATGGCGCCGGAGGGCGGATTTTCACCGCGCCAGGTGCTGGCGCCGAGATTCGAGTCCTTGTTCCAGCTCTCCCATCGCGTCGCACGCTGCACGTCAAACAACACCGCGCTCTGGTTCATGGCGTCGGCCAGCCCCTGAATGGGCGCAATGTCATCGAGAATCCACGCGCCGCGCCCATGGGTGCCGATGATGAGGTCGTTGTCGCGCGGATGCACCTTGATGTCGCGCACCGACACACGCGGCAGGTTGAGCCGGAAGTCGTGCCAGGTGCGGCCGGCGTCGAGACTCACCTGCAGGCCGCGCTCCATGCCGGCGTACAGGACATTCGGGTTCTTCGGATCCTCACGCACGACTTTCACGTAGTCGTCCTGCGGCAGGCCCGCCGACAGATCAACACACGTCGCGCCATAGTCATCACAGCGGTAGGCATGTGGGCGGAAGTCGTTGAGCCGGTGCTGGTCCACCGCAATGTACGCCCGGCCGTTCACGTGGTGTGACGCATCGATCTTGCCGACCCACGCTTCCGCGGGCAGCCCCGGCACGTTGGCGTTGAGCTTGGTCCAGCTCTGGCCGTCGTTGCGCGTAATCTGCACGTTCCCATCGTCGGTGCCGACCCAGATCACACCCTTCTCGCGGGGCGATTCGGCGATGGTCAGGATCGTGGCGTGGAATTCCGCTGCGGTGTTGTCGTTGTAGATTTCACCGCCCGAGTCGAGCAGCTTGTGAGGCTCGGCGTTGGACAGATCCGGACTGATGATGTCCCACGTGTAGAACTCATCCCGGCTGCGGAACAACACGTTGCCGCCCCAGTAAGTCACGTTCGGATCGTGCGGCGAGATGTGGATGGGCGCATCCCAGTTGAACCGGTACTTGGCCTGGTTCATGGCCTGCCCCTGCGATCCGATCATGCGCGGGTACGGCGGAATGCTGCGGGTGCGTCCCGTGATGGTGTCGGTCACATTGAAGTAGCCGCCCTGCGAGTTGGAGTACACGATGTGCGGCTTGCCCGGCACCGGAACGGCGTAAAACCCGTCGCCGCCGCTGACGGTGTACCAGTCGTCGGTGAGGATCGCGTTCGCCTTGCTCCGGCTTGGCCCGCACCAGTTGCCGTTGTCCTGCAGGCCACCGCACACGAAGTACGGATCGCGGTCGTCGACGAAGATCTGGTAGAACTGCGACAACACGACGTTGCGGAAGATGTGGTAGTTGAGTCCGCCGTCGTAACTCACCTGGAATCCGCCGTCCGATCCGTTGAGCACCCGATTGGAATCCTTCGGATCGATCCACAGCGCCTGATGGTCGCCGTGGACGTCGCCGGCGACGCGCGCAAACGTGCGGCCGCCGTCCGTCGACTTGTAGTTGCCGCCGGAGATCACGAACACGGTGTTCGGGTCGTTGGGATCCGCGAATACGTCCGAGTAGTAGAACGGACGGAAATTGATGTTCCGGTCGTCGTTCACCATCGTCCAGGTCTCGCCGTAGTCCTCTGAACGGAAGAGTGTGCCGGCGGTCGGGTACTCGGTGACGAGATAGACGATGCGGGGATCACTTTGCGCGACCGAGACGCCGGGCCGCGCCATCGGTTCACGGGGAGTCGTCGTGATCTTCTTCCACGTCTCACCCATGTCACGGCTCACATAGAGCGCGGTTTCCTTGCCGCCATCATCAAAACGCCACGGCTTGCGGCGATGGGTCCACATCCCGGCGTAGAGGTTGCGTGGATTGGACAGATCCATGTCGAGATCGGAGCAGCCGGTTTCCTGGTTGATGTACAGCACCTTCCGCCAGGTCTTGCCCGCGTCCGTGGTCTTGAACACGCCGCGTGTCTCGTTGTCGCCCCATTCCTTGCCCAACGCACAGACGAGGGCGATGTCCGGGTTCTGCGGATGCACACGAATGCGCTTGATGCGCTCGGAGTCGTCCAGGCCGAGATGCGTCCACGTCATGCCGCCATCGGTGGAACGGTAGACGCCATTGCCGTACCCGACCGAGTTGCGCGGGTCCCCTTCACCGGCGCCAAGCCACAACACGTTGTGATCGGACGGCGCCAGCGCGAGCGCGCCGACCGAGTAGGCCCACTCGTTTTCAAAGACCCCCTGAAACGTGGTCCCCGCATCGGTGGTTTTCCACACGCCGCCGTCCGCGCCCGCAATCCAGAACACGCGCGGATTGCCCGGCACGCCCTGCACCGCGGTCACGCGGCCGCCCATGTTGGCCGGGCCAATTGAGCGCCAGCGCAGATTTTTCAGCGCGTCGCTGACCGTCGCCCCGCGTGGGGCTTGCCCGGCTCGGGTCTGTCCGTCTCCACGAGCTGCAAGAAGGGGTGGGACCAGCGGCACGTTGGCGATGATGAATCCCAGAACGACACAACAGAGGAGGAGTCGAATGGCACGCATGGCGCGGAGTCTACTACAAGGGGCCGTAGACGGTATCTCGGCAGAAACGCCAGGGCGCGACTTCGTATAATCGCGACATCCGGTTTCTCAAGGAGTCCGCATGTTCACGCACCGCCCCCGCGGCCCAGTGGTTCTTGTGCCGTTGCTGCTCGTCCTCCTGAGTGGGCCACTC
This sequence comes from uncultured Acidimicrobiia bacterium, assembly GCA_966252305.1. Lineage (GTDB taxonomy): Bacteria > Acidobacteriota > Vicinamibacteria > Vicinamibacterales > SCN-69-37 > SYFT01. The sequence continues at coordinate 66,203 of CBINOO010000006.1, read as the reverse complement.
GTCGGTCCCGCATCCGATCTGGCCGCCGCCCCGCAGGGGGCCGGCCGGGTCACCTTCACCGATACCAAACTCGACAACGGACTGCGCGTCATCATCTCGGAAGATCACAGCGCACCGGTGTTTTCCATCGCGGTGACCTACAACGTCGGCTCACGCGATGAACGCAAGGGCCGCACGGGTTTTGCGCACCTCTTCGAACACATGATGTTCAAGGGCTCCGAGCAGGTGGGCCCGGGCGAACATTTCACGCTGATCTTCAACAACGGCGGCTCGATGAACGGCACCACCAACCAGGACCGCACGCTCTACTACGAGACCCTGCCGGCCAACCAGCTCGACCTGGCGCTGTTCCTGGAAGCCGATCGCATGTGGTCCCTCGAGGTGACCAGGGAAAACCTCGAGAACCAGATCAACGCCGTGCAGGAAGAACGGCGGCTCGGCGTCGACAATCGCCCCTACGGCCGCACGTTCGAGCGGCTGGGCGAACTCGCCTACTCCAACTTTGCCTATTCACATTCGGTCATCGGATCGATGGCCGATCTGTCGGCCGCGACCGTCGATGACGTGAAGGCGTTTTTCCGCACCTACTACGCGCCCAACAACGCCGTGGTGTCGATCGTGGGCGATGTCAACACCAAGGACGCGCTCGCCAAGGTGCAGAAGTACTTTGGCCGCATCCCCTCGCAGCCCGCGCCCGCCGAAGTCGACATGACCGAACCACCGCAGAAGGCGGGACGTCGCGAGACGATCGAGGACCCGCTCGCGCGACTGCCGCGGGTAGACATCGCGTGGCACCAGCCGCCGGCCAATACGCCTGACGATGATGCCTTGACCGTGCTGGCCTCTATCCTGTCGGGCGGTCGCAGCTCCCGCTTCTACGACTCACTGGTACGCGAGCAGCAGCTGACATCGGGCGCCTCGGCCAGCGCAGCCGGGACCCGCGGCCCCGGTCTCTTCCAGGTTGGCGCCACGGCCCTGCCCGGCAAGTCGATCGCGGAGCTGGAGAAGGCCATCTATGCCGAAATCGACAAGATCAAGGCGGGGCCCATCGAAGACTGGGAAATCGAGAAGGCGCGTAATGCCCAGAAACGGCAGTTCGTCTCGGGGCTGGGCAGTTCACTGCAGCGCGCGGTGCTGCTCGGGCAGTACGCGCTGTTTCACGACGATCCGAACCTCATCAACACGGTTGTCGATCGACTGTCGAAGGTGACCATCGCGGACGTGCAGCGGGTCGCCAGGCAGTACCTGGTGACGGACAACCGCACCGTCATTGTCACGCTGCCCAAGGCTGCGCAGCAGGGAGGTCGATGATGCGCCTCATTCCCGTTACCACTGTCGCCGTCGTCGCTGCGGGAACCCTGCTTGCCGCGCAAGCCCAGCAGGCGGTGGTGCTCAAGGGCCGCGCGCCGGTCTCGACCGAGTTGCTGAAGGTCAACCTGCCGAAACCTGCTGAAGCCACGCTGTCCAATGGCCTGCACCTGATGGTGCTTGAAGACCACAAGGTGCCCCAGGTCACGTTTCAGCTGGTCATCCAGGGGGCGGGCGGCTACTTTGATCCGGACGACCGTGTCGGCCTTGCGTCGATGACCGCCGCGATGATGCCGGAAGGCACCACGACACGCTCGACAACGCAGATCGCGGAAACGCTGGAGACAATGGCGTCGAGTGTCAACGTGTCCACCGGCGTGTCCTCGACGACCGCAACCATTTCGGGATCGAGCCTCACGGAGAACTTCAGGCAGACGTTTGCGCTGGCGACCGACATCCTCCTGCACCCGACGTTCCCTGCCGAAGAACTGGAGCGCTACAAGACACGCGTACGCGCCAGCCTCGTGCAGCAGCGATCGACGCCCGGGTTCCTGGCCAACGAACGCTTCAGCAAGGCGGTGTACGGAGAGCATCCGGCTGCCCGCGTCAGCACGACGGAGCGCACCCTCGACGCGGTCACCCGCGAGCACCTCATGGCGTTCCACAAGGAGCGCTTCGTGCCTGACCACGCCGTGCTGGCCATTGCCGGCGACATCACGATGGCTGACGCGCGGGCGCTCGCCGAGACGCTGATCCCGGCATGGAAGGCGTCAGGGAGGACCAAGCCCCGCGTCAGCGACCCGGCGCCAATTGGCCCCGCGACGGTGTCCCTGATCGTGCGGCCCAACTCCGTGCAGACCTCGCTCTGGGTGGGTACGCAGATGGTGTCGCGGACGGCGGACGATTACGACGTCGTGAACGTGATGAACGCGGTGCTGGGCGGCGGCCCCACCGGCCGGTTGTTCACGCACCTGCGTGAAGAAAAGGGCTACACCTACGGCGCCTACAGCAACGTGCTGGCGGCGCCCTATCGAGGCGGGTGGGTCGCGTCGCTGGACGTACGCACGGAGGTGACGCAGCCGGCGCTCACCGACCTGATGGCTGAGATCGCGAGGATGCGGACCGAACTGGTGCCGGAGAAGGAATTCGAGGACCGTAAGCGCGGCATGGTCGCGTCCTTTGCGCTCTCGCTGGAATCGCCGGCGGCCGTGCTGGGGAACCACGTCACGCGGTGGCTCTATGGGCTGCCAGCGGACTACTGGGACACGCTGCCCCAGCGCACGATGGCCGTGACCCGGCAGCAGGTGCAGGCGGCCGCCAGGAAATACCTGGCGCCCGAGCGGCTGCAGATCGTGGCCGTTGGCGATGCCGCGAAAGTGACAACGGCCCTGGGCGCGTTCGGCACCGTGCAGCAGTACGACACGAACGGGCAGCGCATCGGCGGCTGACCGAGCGACGTCTCAGGGATTCTCAGGATTGCCCTCGCAGGAGCGCTGCGCCAGAGGCGCCGGGCTACACTCGGGCCATGAAGTTCGGCGGCCGTCTGGCGATCGTGGTGTGTGGGCTGATGGCAACGGCGTGTTCCGGTGGCTCGGGATCCACACCCACGACTCCCTCAACCGGCGGGACCGGTGGCAATCCCGCCACCGCTGTTGACGGCACGCTGCTGCTGCAGCAACTGCCGATCGATCTGTCGGCCATCGACTATGCGGCGCTGTATGCGAACCGCGAGGGGCGGGAATCGGACTGGCTCCCGCTTGAGGACTACGGGCGTGTCAGCCCACCGAACTCCGCGCGGCCGAACCCGCAGGCCAACCCACAACCGACGTTCTATGCTCCCCTGGGGACGCCGGTTGTGGCGGTGGTCTCCGGCACGGTCACCAGCGTGAGCACGCTGTACAGCAACGACTTCTCCGTCATGATTTCATCGCCCAACGGCGGGGGGACGTGGGAACACGAACACGTGATCAACGTCCGCGTGGCGGTGGGCGCGCAGGTCACCGCCGGCCAGCGCATTGCCGACGTGAGCAACTACGAGTGTGCGTGGGGGCGGAACGGCAATCCATCGGACCCGTTGTGCCGCTCGGGCATCGGTCTGGTGGAACTCGGCTTGTTGTACGGCGGCAACCCACCGGCGCATCGCTGTCCGTTTGAGTCCGACCTGGTGGATGCGACCAGACGCGCGGAGATCTACGGGCAACTCGATTCAGCCAGAACCCGCATCAAGGCCGCGTTTGGCAATCCGTCCCTCTTCGGCGAAACGACGTGGGCGACGCCCCAGTGTGTGTCGCTGTCACGAATCGAGGGCTGAGCCCCGCCGCGTCAACGCCTCGACATCCACACGCGTGAAATCGGGCGCCGGCAGGTCGAGCCGTGTGCCGGGCAGGGCCCGCCACGAGACCCGCAGACGCCTCGCGACGTCGAGCACGCCCAGACGCTGCAACAGGCCTGCTGCCGGGTGCCGTTGTGCCGACGGCACGACAACGGGCGCCACCGACCGCCCCTGCCATTCGATCGCGGCGTAGTCAGATTGTTGCGGCGCGCCCAGGTCTGGTCGTGCTGAAGCCTTCTCTGCCACCACCAGGAGAAACGCCGCGTGACCGTTGGCAAACCCGACTCGACGCCTCACGTCGCGAGGGTCGGCGACCGCCCACCAGTACCGCGGCTCGGTTGCCAACACGGCCCACAGCCCTTTTAACTCGAAGCCTCGATCGCGGCTGTACAGGCTGAAAAACAACTCCGGGGAAAACTGGTAGAACCCGTGGCCCACGAAGTTGTTGCACGGCAGCGTGTGCAGGATGTGCCCCCCTGGTTTCATCAGGCTGACGAGCGTCCGCCACGCGGTCGGCAGATCGAACACGTGTTCGAGGCTCCCGAAATCGAGGACGGCATCGTACGACGCCGCCAGGTCAGGACTCCCCGACCACGGCTGGTTGAGGTCGTGCACATGCGTCGCGCCTTCGTACGCCGACGCATCGAGCGAATCGGTCGTTTCGGCGGCGTACCACTCACGCAGCAACGGCTCGAACCAGTCGGCCTTCGAGAGGGGCGGCAAACCCCGTCGGTGCCGATGCGCCTCGAGCGCCGCCGGCTCGACGTGAATCCCCTGTCGTCCGACCGCCAACGTTCGCCGAAAGGACGCCCCACGGTCCTGGGCGACGGCCAGCAGATTCAGGCTGTGAATCTCGATGCCCATGTCAGCGGGCCCGTGGTGCCGACGCGCGGCAGAACGTCTCGACGTCATCGATCACGTCCGACGACACCGCTGACCAACTGCGATCCTGCACCGAGGCTCGCGCGGCAGCGCCCAGGCGGGCGCGCAACGGACCATCAGTCAAGACTCGCCCCAGCGCCGCCGTCAGCGCGTCGCCGTCACCCGGCGGCACCAGGAGTCCGTTGACACCATCAACGATCACATCGCGTTGTCCGCAGCAGTCAGTCGTCACACAACAGCACCCGGCGGCCATCGCCTGCAGCAGGGCCAGTGGCTGCCCTTCAAACAGGCTTGGCAACACAAACACCGGTGCGTCGGCCATCAGCGCCCATTCTTCATCGCCAGAGAACTGCGGCAGGACGTCAACCCGATCGCGCATGGACGCCGGAAAGTGCAGACGAACGGTTTCCACGCCGACGTGCGTGCCCGCGAGTGTCCACCGAACGCCGGGCACCGACGGCGTCAGTGTCGTGACCGCGCGCACGAGGGCATCCGTGCCCTTGCGCGGCCGCCATTGACCGATGAACAAGACGTGCGGCGCAAGCGAAGGCGCGGCTGGAATGGACAGGTCGGTACCATTCCTGAAGAGGAAGAGGTCCTCAGGCGAGCGACGATACCGCCGCTGGACGTACGCGTAGTCCTCGCGATTGAGCACATACACGCGCCCACCGCGGGACAGGCCGCGGTCGGCCTGATGCAGCCTCCACCAGGGGAACAAGATCCTCGTCCGAAGTGGCGGACGAGGCCCGGCAGCCCCCGCCAGTTGCAGTTCCCACAGCCGGCGCTCGATCCCGTGGCTGACGACGATCAGCGGAACGTGCGCGTCGAGGAACGCGCCCGCAGCCGGCTCATGCACGAGCACGCAGTCCACTGGTCCGGGCACCTGCGCGAATCGTCGCCGCACGGCACGCGGAAACAGCCGGGGCGGTGTCCCTTCCGGTACGTCATTGGATCCCAGGTGCGTGAACGTGTGCCCGCGGCGAATGGCCTCCTCGCGCCAGTGCCACACCACGCGTCCCATGCCCGACGCCCGGCTGAGGGCCGACTCGCCGATGTTCACGAGGTGCAGGGGACGCGTCGTCATGCGGATTTGTGCGCCAGAAATGCCATGTGCCTGGCCAGCGGCCGGCAGAGCCGCGCCAGCGCGGGTTGAGCAAAACGCTCGACGACAAAGGTGTGCGGATGGAGTCGAGGCAGCAGCAGGAATACGTGATGACTGCCCAGCAGTTGCACACGCGCAAACCCGGCCTCGCGCATCCAGCGCCGGATCTGCCAGAACACAAAGAAGTGCTCGATCGGCTGCACCGCTTCCCCGCTGTTGTACGGGACGCCGCGCAGCGCGCACCAGGCCCAGTACACGGCAATGAAGTTGCTGTAGTTCTCGGTCGTCAGCACGAGGCGGCCACCCGGCCGCAGCACCCGGTGCATCTCGCGCAACGCCGCGCGCGGCTGCGGCACGTGTTCAAGGCACTCGCAGGAGTAGACCAGATCACACGAGGCATCCGGCAGCGGCAGGGCCTCGGCACTGCCGACGAGGAAACGCGCCGCCGATCCCTGCACACGCGCTTTGGTCGCCGCCTGGGCAATCGCCTCGGGCGAAAAGTCGCACGCGGTCGTGGAACCCGCCATCCCGGCCAGGGTGATCGCAAAGTCGCCCACCCCGCACCCGACTTCCACGACATCGTCACTCGCGGATGGACGTGCCAGCGCCAGGGCGTTGTGATGCCAATCCTGCAGCGAGAGCGCCGACGGATCTTCGTGGCCGTGCATCCGGCGATGCCACGAATCGTAGGCGCGCTGAGGTGAAGGCGATGGCGGCAAGACGTCCTCATGCTACCCCAGCCTTTGCACCGGCCGCCTGCGCGTGGCACAGTGACGCTGTGCATGACGTTCTTGTGATTGGCGCCGGGCCCGTCGGGCTCGCCACGGCCATCGAAGCGCACCGCGCGGGCCTGTCGGCCGTGATCATCGAAAAGGGCGCCCTCGCGAATTCGATCGTGGGGTACCCGGCACGCATGGAGTTCTTCTCGACGCCCGACCTCATCGAGATTGGCAACCATCCGTTCCCGGTCCAGGGGTACAAGCCCACACGCGAAGAAGGGCTTGAGTACTACCGGTCGGTGGCCGCCCGGGAGCGGTTGGACGTTCGGCTGTATGAGACCGTCGTCGGGCTCGAGGGCTCACGCGATCAGTTCACGGTGGTGACCAGCAAGGGCCGCCACGCCGCGCGCCGCATCGTTGTGGCCATCGGGTTCTATGACATTCCCAACCTGCTCGGGGTGCCTGGCGAGGACCTTCAGAAGGTGTCGCACTACTACCGTGAGCCCTATCCGTTCGTGGGCCAGAAGGTCGTGATCGTGGGTGCTCGAAACTCGGCCGCCAAAGCCGCGCTCGACTGCCATCGGCACGGCGCCGCCGTCACGATGATCGTCCGCACACCGGGCATCTCGGAGAAGGTGAAGTACTGGATCAAGCCCGACCTGGACAACCGCATCAAGGAAGGCAGCATCCGCGCGTACTTCAGCTCAACCGTGGCGGAGATCACACCCGACGCCGTCGTCGCACACACCCCAGAAGGACGTGTGGACATCCCGAACGACTGGGTGCTCGCGTTGACGGGATATCAGCCGGACTACGCGCTGCTGTCGACCCTGGGGATTGCCATTGGTGATGACCCGGCAAAAACGCCGCTTTTCGACGAGGCGACGTTCGAGAGCCAGCGCGCGGGCGTGTACCTGGCCGGCACGGTGTGCGGCGGACTGCACACCGGCCGATGGTTCATAGAAAACGGCCGCTTCCACGCCCGCCAAATCGTGGCGCACATCACCGGCACCGCCACCGAACCGGTCAGGTTCGGGGCGGTGCGCTGGAAGACGGAAGAATAGGTTTACCGGATACTCGTCGACGTCGTCGACACGGCAAGCGCCGATTCGCCGGACATCGACTCGTAGTACCGCACGAAGCGCCGTGTCTCAGCCGCGTCGTAGCCGCGCAGGTTGTCGGCCCAGCGGAATCCGATTGGCTGGAACCAGAGCGTCGCCGTCACGGTGAGTTCGCCCGAGGCCGCTCCCGCATTCACGACATACCGCACGCGGTCGCGCCCGCCTTCGAAGTTCGCGTCACCTGAGGCGCTGCCGTGGATGGCCACGTCAGCCGAGGCCGTGCGTTTATCGAAGCCGCGCGGCAGCAGGCGGTTGTCCTTCAGGTACTGCGAGGCCGTCAGCAGGCCCGTCGTGAGGCGGCCGGCCGGATCACCCATGACCGACTCATAGATCTGCACCTCGTCGGCGCTGGAGATCTGTGCGTAGTGCGGTTCGAACTGCGACGGATCGGCATCGTTCGCGTTGCCGGTGATACGGCCGTCCTTCGTCCAGGCGCCGGACTCGAACACCGCGCGCCCCTGGGCGTCCTTTACGGTCAGTTGAATCCACGCGCGTCGTGACGGATATGCGGTCGGGAATTTGTGACCGGCCAGGTTCTCGACGTCCACGTCGATCTGCAGCTGCTGACCTGACCGCTGCGCGCTCGCAATCGACACCCTGGCGGTGTCTTCCCTGAGATGCCGCTCGGTGCGGGTGATGGCACTGGACATCTCGGTCGGCGTCGCGCGCACACCCAGCTCCGCCCGGTAGCGATTGAGCACCCGCATCATGAAGAAGTTGCCGCCCAGGAAGGTATGGCGTGACACGCCGGCACGCGGCTGGCCGAGAATCTGCGCCAGCGGAATCTCTTCCTCGATGACCGGCATGTGGCACGACTGACAGCTGCGCGTCTCGCGGTATTCGCTGTGGCGCCACTCCTGATACGGCATCTGCTCCGGCAATGTCGCGCCGTTGGCGCCCGTGGCCAGCGAGTGGGTCGTCAGCGTGTGACACGTGGCACACAGCTCCGACTGCTGCACATGCGCGGATTGATTGGGCGCAAAGCCCGACGACGACTGCATGACACGGGTGCGACCGGCATCAACCGCAAACGGACCAAACACCGCCCGGCTGCCCGGAGCCGCCGTGACGTCAATCACGTACCCGCCGGTGAAGCTGGATGGCTCGCCGAACTTCTCCGGACGAATCTGATGGCAGACCGAACACGACACGCCGTCGGACGCCAGCGCGGCGTCGGCATCGTCAGGTCGCCCCAGCGGCAGGTGATCAAAAATCCGCCCCTTGCCGCCGGCCGCGCGCGCGGGATACGTCGTCATGGGCATGTGACAGATCGAGCATTCGTCTTCGATCGTCTCCCGTGCTGCCGGATGGTCCATCGTCTCGCGACGCACGGCAGCCTGCCAGTAGGGATCGCGCGCGGAGTTGGCCATCATCGACGCGCGCCAGTCGACGCCAATCGACACGTCTTCGCCCGTGCGCGTCACGAGATTGTTGTGACACACCATGCAGGTGTCACCCGGCTCGAACAAAGCCGCCGGGGTAATGCCTGCATGTGGCGATGTGGCCTGCGCCTGCGGCGCCTCGGGCGCCCGCTCGGCGGCAACCAGCAGGGACGAGGCCCAGACGATGGCGGCGAGGCCGGACGCTACCTTACCAACCATCACGAAGACCTCCGTCAAACCAATCCCACAGGAAATACATCACCAGTCGCGAGTGCCGCTCGCCACGGTTGCTGAGCGGGGTGCGCCACCCAAGATTGAAACGGATGTGCTGACGCGTGTTGAGCGTGACCTGCACCTGCGGAACGATGTCCCAGTCGATGTGCGCGCCGGACTCGAGCTCACGCGCGGCAAGCACTTCGACCATGGGTGACCAGGCGCGCCCGAAGGGGCCGTGCTGCGTGAACGTGCGACCCACGTTAAACCGCCAGAACGCTTCCCTGCCGGCCTTCCCGGTATCAAACGGCAGCTCCACGCCACCCTGGAACTGGAAGAAGCTGTCGGAGGGCAGCAGTTGGCCGTAGGAGAAAAATGACTCGAACACGGGTGTGCCCTTCGACAACCCGTCGCCGCTGTCGCCGGTCGGCAGGATGATCTCGCCGGCGAGCGCAGTGATGAACCCCTTGTCGAGGTTGTGGGCAAACGCGCGCTTGAATCCGAGCACGAGGTCGCCCGTGCCGCCCGCCCAGGAGTTGCCGACTCGTGTCGCGGCAAAGGGCAGCTTCACTTCGAGCTGATTGCGCGGGCCGAACCGCTTCTCGTAAACGAACTCCGTCTCGACGTCGCTCGGCTTCCGGCCAAACGAGGTGCTCATCACCCACTCGTCTTCCGGAAAGGCCTTCTCGGTGAACAGCCCTCTCGGCAGGTTCAACTCACCTTCCGGCCAGGACGGGTCCCCACACAACGTCTTGATGTGGCCGACGATGGCGTAGAGGTCGGATTCGCTGAGCGCGCCACCAAACGCCGGCATACGCTGCGAAAACCCGCGCGCCGGTCCGCCTTCGTGCGCGACGGTCACCCAATCAGCGTTGGCTTCTCGTGGCGCAAACTGGCAGTCAGTAAAGTCCGGCGTGGGCACATCAAAGCCGAGCACGCTGGCGTCTTTGCCCTTGCCGTCGAGTCCGTGGCAGGCCGAACAGTTCTCGGCAAACAGCTGCGCTCCAGTCTTGCCGGTGGTGTCGACCGTGCCCTTCTGCACCACCTGAGCCTGGGGCACTGCCTGAACGGTCAGCAGAGTGCACACAAAGACGATCGCAGCGATCCCACATGAAAGGGAGTGTCGCGTTATCACGCTGGCACGATACGTCATGCGACCTCGGATCTTTTAGGACCGTTCGAGTCCTGATTTACCGGGTGTATTCTTGTGCCCCTGATGCAAGACGCCGTCACACTCTGGACAATTCGACGCCTGCTGCTCTCGCTGCTGCTCTTCGGATTGGTCGGCACTACGTCCGAGCTCTGGTTGATGGGTCATCACGAGGACGCGTGGCAGTGGATGCCGCTACTCGTCATGTCGGTCGCCGCGATCGCGACCGTCTGGGTGCTCGCGGGGTGGTCATCGGCATCACTGGCGACCCATCGCATCCTCATGACCGTGCTGCTGGTGACCGGCGTGATCGGCGCGGTGATGCACTACCGCGCGAACATGGAGTTTCAGCTTGAGATGGACCCGTCGCTCAGCGGCCTGGCGCTGATGGCGGAAGTCCTGCATGCCAAGGCGCCACCCGCGCTGGCGCCGGGCAACATGGCACTGCTCGCCATGCTTGGCCTGCTGGCCGGCTGGCGCGCCTCACATACCGCTTCGTCCGTTTCCTGAGAGGAGTCTTCATGACACGTATCCGCCTGCCGCTGCTGTTACTCATCACTGCGTTGTTCGTCACTGCCCCGATGGCCCTGCGTGGCCAGGTGGGTCAGGGCATTCTCGACGCCAACACCGCCACCGAAGCCGAGCTCACAGCCCTGCCGGGCATGACGCCCGCCATCGTGACCGCACTGGTTGCCGCGCGTCCGTTTGGCTCCGTTGTCGAACTCGACAAGTTCCTCGACGGCCAGAAGCTGACGGTTGAGCAGCGCACTGCGGTGTACGGCAAGGCGTTCATTCACGTGAACCTCAACACCGGCACCCGCGAGGAGATCCTGCTCATCCCCGGCGCGGGCAACCGGATGGTGCGTGAATTCGGGGAGTACCGTCCGTGGAAGACGTTCGGCCAGTTCGACAAAGAGATTGGCAAGTACGTCAACGCGCAGGAAGTCGCACGCCTCAAGCAGTACGTCTTCATCCCGGTCAACCTGAACACGGCAACCGATGAGGACATCCTGAGCATCCCCGGCGCGGGGCGCCGCATGGTGCGGGAGTTCAAGGAATACCGCCCGTGGAAGACACAGGCGCAGTTCGAGAAGGAAATCGGCAAGTACGTCAACGCCAAGGAAGTCGCTCGGCTCTGGCGTTACGTCGTGATCGAGTAACCGCACCTCGCGTCCGCCTCTGACCGCGCCGATTGCTCTTCGGGGCGGGACGACTGCGTCGCCGTGTCTCCGCGGAGCGGCCGCTCGAATCCGTCGCTCCGTGCGCTCGCGCTGCATACTCTCGCCCATCGCCTCGCTCCCAACATGGGAGCGAGGCTCGCAGCGCTCACTCCCTCCGCTCCGGCTTCGCTCTGTCGCGCGTCGCGGCCCTCCGAGTCGACACGGCACCGCAGTCGTCCCGACCCGGCATCGGCGCGCCTGCCTGCCGAGCTGAGTCATCGTGGGGCGCGGCTTCCGCCTGCGCTGAAGCTTCGGCGGACCGCCGTAGCCTTGGCGAAGGCTGGTCGGTCCCTTCGCACCTCGCACCTCGCACTCCCCCCTGTCACCTTTCCCTCCGCCTTGCATCTCTGCTCCCAGGAGGCGCGGGCCATGAGCCGAGTTGTCGTGCTGGGAGCAGGGGTGGCAGGTCATACGGCGGCCAGTTTCCTGAGGAAATACCTCGAATCGGGCGACGAGGTGGTGGTCATCTCGCCCAAACCCACCTACAACTGGATCCCCTCGAACATCTGGGTCGGCGTCGGCCTCATGAAACCGACGGACGTCACCTTCGCGCTTGAGCCCGTGTACCGCCGGCACGGCATCACGTTCATTCAGGGCCGAGCCGTGGAGTTACACCCCGAGGGGCGCGGCGAGCAGCAGCATCCCTACGTCGTCGTCGAACGCACCGACACGGCCGGTCCGCCCGTTCGCGAGGACGTCACCTACGACTACCTGGTGAATGCGACCGGGCCCAGACTCAACTTCGCCGCGACCGAGGGCCTGGGGCCGGACGGCCACAGCGTGTCGGTGTGCACGGAATCCCACGCCGCCGACGCCGCAGCACATCTGGACCACACTGTCGCGAAGATGAAGGCCGGCGAACGCCAGACCTTCATGGTCGGCACCGGCCATGGCACGTGCACCTGTCAAGGCGCCGCCTTCGAATACATCGTCAACCTGGAGTTCGAGTTGCGTGCACGCGGCGTGCGCGACAAGGCGGACCTCTGGTGGATCTCGAACGAATACGAGCTCGGCGATTTCGGCATGGGTGGTCTGTATTTGCGCCAAGGCGGATTCGTCACGCCGAGCAAGATCTTCACCGAGTCGTTGTTCGCGGAACGCGGCATCCACTGGATCACCCGTGCCCACGTGACAGGAGTGGCGCCTGGCCGCGTGCACTACGAAACCATGGATGGCGGCAATGCCGACATGGCCACGGACTTCGCGATGTTGTTGCCGCCGTTCAGCGGAGTCGGCTTGAAGGCATTCAACAAGGCGGATGAGGACATCACCTCGCAGCTCTTCCAACCCAACGGATTCATGCGGGTGGACGGAGACTACACGGCCAAGCCGTACGAGGAGTGGTCGGCGCGTGACTGGCCACGCACGTATCAGTCGCCGTCCTACAGGAACGTCTTTGCCGCCGGCATCGCGTTCGCCCCTCCACATGCCATCTCGCAACCACGCAAGACAAAGACCGGCGCCCCGATTGCCCCCGCGCCGCCACGCACGGGCATGCCGTCAGCCACGATCGGCAAAGCCGTGGCGCGTTCGATTGCAGACATGCGTCGCGGTGCCACTTCCCCGACACATACGGCGTCGATGGCCCACATGGGCGCGGCGTGTGTGGCTTCGGCCGGCGCGAATCTCTTCACCGGCACGGCCGTATCGATGACCGTGTATCCGATCGTGCCGGACTTCGAACGCTATCCCGACTACGGCCGCGATCTCGACAGCACCTTCGGCGAGATCGGGCTGGCGGGGCATTGGATCAAGGTGCTGCTGCACCACGCGTTCCTCTACAAGGCCAAGCTGCGTCCCGGCTGGAGCCTCATTCCGGAGTAACTCTGATGCCCCAGCCCCCTCACTCCCGCATTGACGTCGACCCGCAGTTTGCCGCTGCCACCTTGCCGACGCGCACCACACGGTTTCTGCGCACATTCGTGCCGTGGCAGCTCGTGCGCTTTGTCGCCATCAACCTCAAGATGATCCGCATCATCTGGCGCGGACATTCTCACCCGCACACATAGGCGCGGGCATTGCCGGCCGGCGGGGTCGCCGGCGCCGGCCACACGTTGTCGTTGGGATCACGATCCGGGAAGCGGCACGACGGATCGAGAATCACCGACTCGACTGCGCGCCCGCCCGTCTCGAACATGGCATCAAACGAGCGGCTGCCGCCAAACCACACGTCGACCGGCCACGTGATGACGGCCGTGTTCGGGTCCACCATCCGCACGGTGCCGTTGCCTGATGGCTTCGGCGCGGCGCCGGTACCCGCCAGCGTCACCTTCAACACCACCGGCGACGGCATCTGCCCCGCCTGCTCCACCTTCACCGTCGTCCGTTGCGCCGTGGACGCCACACTGGCGATACGTCCCTCCACCGACTCGGTCGTCCAGAGCCAGGAGTACCAGAACCAGCCGAGATCCTGCTTGAGCTGGTTGTTCATGAAGAAGATGTAGTCCCAGGGCGACGGATGTTTGAACGCCCACACCTTCGCGTATTCACTCATCGCCTTCTGCACCGCTTCGTCGCCGACGATGCCGCCAAGCATCGAGAGCATCAGCGGCGTCTTCGAATACGTCTGGAAGCTGTACATGCTGCCGGCATCGTTGGCCGACCACATCATCGGGGCTTCGTCCTCGTTGCCGCTGGTGCGGCCGTACGACTGCCCCTGTCCATTGAGGTTCGGCTCGCGGCCCGCGGCGTCGGCCGCTGACAGGATGTTCATGTACTGGTTGAACCCCTCATCCATCCAGCCGTAGCGCGTCTCGTTCGTACCGACCATCATCGGCCACCACTGATGCCCCGCCTCGTGGTCGGCAGCGCCCTGGTTGGAGTTGATCACCATCGGGTATTCCATGCCAGCGCTCGGACCGTCCTGCAACGTAAGCTGCGGGAAGGGGTACGGCGCCCAGAGCTTCGAATAGAACTCCAGCGCATGCCGCGTGATCTGGCCCGCACGCGTGAACAGGTTCGCGCGTTCGGGGAGGAAGACCATGTGGATCGGCACCGGCCCCTTGCCGGGAATGGTGGCGCGGGTCGCCTTCCAGACGAACTTGCGCGCTGTCGCCCACGCAAAGTCGTTCACCTTGTCGGCGACGAAGTGCCACGTGAGCTGATCTCCCGCGGCCGTCGCCTGGCCGGGGCCGATTTCCTCCGGCCCGACGATGGTGACTTCATCATCTGAGTTCAGGACCGTTGACAGCCGCTGGCGTGCCGCAGCCGTCAACACCTGCTCCGGATTCTGGAGCACGCCCGTGCCGCTGACGATCCACCCGCCCGGCACCGTGATCTTCACGTCGAACTTCCCGAAGTTATTGAAGAACTCCGCGGGCCCCAGATACAGGCTCGTCTCCCAGCCGCGCAGGTCGTCATACTTCGCGAGGCGCGGGAACCACTGCGTCGGCTGATACAACTGGTCGTCGAAGCGCTGCGTCATCCGATGGCCACGGCCTCCCGTGCCGCCGGGCAACTTCGTATGCCAGTCGATCTCGAGGCGCGCGGTCGACTTCGGCGCAATGGGCGACGAGAGGTTCACGCGCGCGACGGTCTGGTCCAGCCCGGAGACTGTCAGCGGCCGAGGTCCCGCTGCTGCCGCCCCACCGCGTCGTCCGCCGCCGGCCGCCGGAGCGGTGAGATTCGCGCTCTCTCCATTCACGGCGAGGCGCGTCACCACCATCCCGTCGGTGTTTTCTGCGGGCACGGACGTGCCGCGCGGCACCAGGCCTCTGAAAATGTTGTGGTCAAGCCGCAGCACCAGTTCCGCCAGCGGCGTCGTGCTGTTGTTGTGGACGATGATGGTTTCGGTGCCGGTGATGGTGTGTGTCGCCGGATCGAGACGCGCTTCGATCGTGAAGTCCGTTTCCAGTTGCCAGTAGTTCGGCCCCGGCCTGCCCGACAGGTCGCGCGTGCCGGCGTCAAACGCGCGCCGAATCGAGCTGGTCAGCGGCACGTCCCGGCGAATCGCGCGCGGGGCGTTGTGCAGCTGTGCGACCGCCGCAGCGGCGCTCTGCGCTTGTGTCGTAGCGGAGCCGGTGGGCAGCGCCACCGCGATGAGAACAAGAAGAATGAGGGCGAGACGACTCATGATGAGCCGGATCATACGCCTGTGCCGACGTTCCGGAGTGCCGGAGTGCCGGGGTGCCGAAGTGCCGAAGTGCCGAGGTGCCGAGGTGCCGAGGTGCCGAGGTGCCGAAGTGCCGAAGTGCCGAGGTGCCGGGGTGCCGAGGTTCCGAGGTGCCGAGGTGCAGGAGTCCGGGGCGCTGCAGTCGTGGGGCGGGGCTTCCGCCCCGCCATGTGCGGTCGGCGCCGCGTGTCACTCGCGTGCTTCGCTGGTACTGACAGCCACCAGGGCGATGACCGTGAAGGTTCTCAGCGTCCACATGGCTGTCATCGTAGTCCTGAATTAACTCCATGCACCGATGGTGAACTGCCGGCCTCACCATGGAGGCGCGGAGGCCATGGAGGGTTCATTCATGTCCGCCGGTGCCCGAGATCAGCTCAAGCGCCGGCTGACTCACGAAAATCGGCGCGTGAAAACGCCGCCCCCACGACAGCGGCGTCACATCGCGGTAATCGTGCCGGGTCGGGTCGCCATGGCCGGGATGCAGGCACTTCCAGAGTGACGCCCGCACGTTCGGGTCGGCGCCACGCTCGAGCAACAGCTCCGCAAAGGACGCAACGAAGGGCCCACGATTGCGGTAGTTCATCCAGAAGTTCGGTTGGGAGACAACAGTGTTGAACAGTGGCGTATAGCCGCCAAAGCCTGTCGCTCCCACGCGCGCTCGCACGTTGGGGTCGGCACCTCTATCCAGCAGCCACCGCGCAATCGACAACTCGTCGTAGTCGACGCACATGTGCAGCAGTGTCGTGCCTCCCAGCGGCGTTCCCACCGTTGCGTCGATCTCCTCCCGGCATCCCATTTCGTAGGGATAGATCTCCCGATGCGTAAAGGTCCGTGACAACAACTCGGGATCGCGTTCCAAGTGGACCTCGAGCAGGTCAGTCCGTCCCCGATGCAACGCCATCGTCGGCGTGTCGGGAAACACGAGTCCGTGCTGCGCATACATCTCGAGAATCGCGTGCTTGGCGTCCGGGTTCCGGCCGTCGGTTTGAAGCACGACATCAACAGGCGCGAGTCGACGGCCATCGTCATCCACTGCCCGACCACCCAGTTCGAAGATCAGCCGGGTGCCGTCGACACTGAGTGTGTAGGCCGGACCGCCAAGTGCGTCCTCGGGCACGGGCGGCTCACCGGCAAGACGACGGATGAGCTTCGCGGTTTCAATCTGGCTCTGGAGCACGGCGCGGCCGGCCGCGGCGTCGTGGTCTGTGGCGCCGAGGTCGTGCAGGGCCTGGATCAGCCGATCGCGCCCCAGATTGGCCGCGTAGGTCATGGGCGGTCCCCAGTTGCTGTCGCGACGAATCAATACGTGTTCATCACGTAGCCTGGGATTGGCGGCAATCACCGCACACAGTGCCTGCAGGTCATCCCGCCAGATGGCGTCCGCCACCTGTACGGCCTGCACGAGACGCGGCCAACTGGCGGCCTGATACGCGCGTGCCAGCACGAGTTGCGCATCATGAAGGCGCGCTTCGCCGGGCGGCGGTGGGTCGGGATGAAAGGCGCGCAGTTCTTCGAGCGCGTCGGGTTGCTTTTCGTGGATGCCGCGAAGCAGTTCCTTCGCCTGGAGCTTGAGTTGTTCGAGATCGGGCCGAACCGGCAGTCGTCGCTCAGACACACGAGCCTCCATGTCCCCATTGTGAGTCAGTTCCGAAGTGCCGGAGTCCCGAGGTGCCGGAGTCCCGAAGTGCCGAAGTCCCGAAGTGCCGGAGTTCCGAGGTGCCGAGGTCCCGAAGTGCCGGAGTCTCGGCTTCTGTGTGCGATCATCGACCTCGGATGATGCGAACGAAGAGGCCTCTGCGCGAACCAAAACGCGACAGCGGCGGTCCGAAGGTCAAGAACTACATCACGCCGGCGGGCCTGCAGCGGCTGCGCGACGAGCATCGGTTCCTGCTCAGTCGCGAACGCCCCGCCATGACGGCCGTCGTGGCCTGGGCCGCGAGCAACGGCGACCGCAGCGAAAACGCCGACTACCTCTACGGCAAGCGGCGCCTGCGTCAGATCGACTCGCGCATCCGGTTCTTGACCAAACGCATCGACGCGGCCGAGGTCGTCGACCCAGCCGCGAAACGCCCTGCCGCAGCCGCAGCACGGGTCTTCTTCGGCGCTACGGTCACGTATCGCGACGATGGCGGCCAGGAACACTGCGTGAGCATCGTCGGCGTCGATGAGGTCGATCTCAATCGGCGATACATCAGCTGGATGTCGCCCCTGGCGCGCGCGCTGATGAAAGCCGCAGTGGGCGATCGCGTCATGCTCCGTGCGCCCAACAAGACCGAACACCTCGAGGTACTCGATATCGACTACGCGCCTATCCCCATGGATCCGTTCCGCGAGCCGCCAGGCGCCGAGTCTGCTCCACCGAAGGCGTGAGTGCGCAGCGGCGCAAACAGGCCGGAGAGGTATAACACCGCGGACACGACCATCAACGCGGGCACAGCGCCTTCCGGTATCACCCACACCTGGTGCGGCAGCACCGACATTGCCGCAGGCGTCACACGCGCCCAGGCGATGAATGCTCCAGCGGCCAGTCCAAGCGCACCGGCTGGACTCAGCCACACCGCGGGTGATTCCGCGGCCGGGGTCGACGGCGTCACGTGCCGCCGTTCAGCCTGCTGAGCGACTCGCGCCATGACCGCGGCACGGAGTGCCGTCGGCACCTCCGGCTCAGCCAGCCCGGCCAGCCGCCGGGCCACATCATCGTTCGTCATCTGAACTGCCCTCCTCTGCCGTCAGCAACACGCGCAGGCGCTGACGCGCGCGAAACAGGAGCGTCTTGACCGTGCCGCCCGACACACCAAGCGCGGCGGCCACTTCATCTGTCGACAGCCCTTGCCGATAAAACAGCAGCGCGGCTGTGCGTTGTCCCGACGACAACCGCGCAACCGCGCGCCACAGGGCTTGATCGCGCTCATCCGTCAGCAGGCGCTCAAGCCCATCGGCTGTCCCCTGGTCCTCGACCGGATGGTCGTCATCGATCCCTGTCTGCGTGCTGGAGCGGCGCGAGCGCCCCACGAGCCAGTTCTGCGCCAGCCGGACGGCAATCGTCGACAGCCACGGATAAAACGGCCGCGAGATGTCGAACGCATCGAGCTTCATGTAGGCCCGCACAAACGCGTCCTGGGCGATCTCCTCGGCTGCGGCGGGATCCCTGGTCACCATCAGCCGGAGCCCGAAGAGTCGTCGCTCGAAGCGTTCAACCACCTCGCCGAATGCGTCGGCATCACCACGTCGTACGGCTCGTATCGACGCGGCAGTGCCATCGTCATCGGGCGTGGGGGTCGCCGGCATCGTCAATCAGGCCCAGTCCCATCGAGGCGTAGCAGACCTTGCGGGTGCCGTAGAACAGAGGCAGCACCCCAAGCAACACAGCAGGCGGAAACAGAATGCCAAGCAGGCAAATCACCACGCCCTTGAGCATCAGGTCCGCCGCATCTCGTTTCTCGGCATCCGTCGCCGGAGCTGCCCGCAGGTACTGCTGGAGCGTGCCGTAGCCAAATTCCCGACGGCGTCTGCTCAGGCTGCGAAACACGAATACCGCGGCGACCACCGTCAGGACCAACGGCACGATCGCCATCAGCAGTATCGGCGCCAATACAAACAATTCACCGGTTCCCAGCGTCATGCTCCCTCCAAATCGGCCGCATCTGCGGCTGTTGAAGGGTATACAAACGCCGGAGCGTATTGGTTGACAGGCGTCAGCGTTCGTAGCAAATCAATTCAGCGACGGTGCTCCACGTTGCCGCGCCAACCCACTCAATACCTCCCCGACGTCCCCGTCAATCCTCACGTTCGCGAACTCGTCCGCGCGGGTGCGTCCCCGGTTGACGATGACGATGGGGAGCCCGAGGTCGCGTGCCTGCACGACAAAGCGGAAACCTGAGAACACCATCAGTGATGAGCCTGCGACCAGCAACGCGTCGGACTCGGTCAAGGCGTCGCGCGCCGCCGCGTAGGTCGAGGCCGGCACGTTCTCGCCAAAGAACACGACGTCCGGCTTGAGGAGGCCGCCACACCCGGCACACATCGGCGGCACAAACGCCGACACGGCAACCGGGTCAATGTCCGCATCGCCATCCGGCGCCGGCGAGAACGTCGGCGACCAGTCAGGATTGGCCGTCGCGATGTCGCGCTGCACGTCCGCGCGTGTCGTCCGCGCCCCACATCCAAGACACACGACGACATCAAGCCGCCCGTGCAGATCGATGACGTTGCGGCTGCCGGCGCGCTGGTGCAGCCCGTCAACGTTCTGCGTCACGATCTGCGAGACCACGCCGGCCGTTTCAAGCGCCGCCAGCGCCTGATGCGCCGCACCAGGCGCTGCTGCAGTAAATCGCGGCCATCCGGCATAGGCGCGAGCCCAGTAGCGCTGATACACGTCAGGTTTGTTGCGGAACGGCAGGATCATCACGGGGGGCCGCCGCTTCCACTGCCCCTCTTCGTCGCGATAGTCAGGAATGCCGGACGCGGTGCTGCACCCGGCGCCGGTCAGAACGAACAGATTGGTCAGGTCCAACAGGTCCATCGGGTCCATCGGGTCCGTCGGGTTCCAGCATAGTGGGGGATTCGGCGTCCCGGGGGCAAATGCCACGGCTGTCCGGGGGAAAACCCGAGGCGCCGCCGTGTCCACGCGGTGGGCCGGGGGCAGGCTGAGGGCAGACTTCTTGCTTGTTGTGAGGCGGAGGCATCGACTGGCTCGCTCTGCTGCCGTCTCGTGGCCCCTCGTCCTTCTGTTCACACTGGCCGGTTGCACGGAGTCGTCGCCCTCGGGCCCGCAGCCGCCGGTGCAGTGCGCGTATGCCGTCACGCCGACCGAAGCCGACATCAACGCCCCAGGGGGTTCGGTGGCGATTCAGGTCAGCACCTCCGCCGCGTGCGCCTGGACCGCCTCCAGCGGTGTGTCCTGGATGGCGGTCACGGCGGGACAGACGGGCACGGGGAACGGCACGGTGGCCGTCACCGTTCAGGAGAACACCGGCGAGACGCCACGTACAGGCACACTCACCATCGGCGGCACGACCGTCACCATCCGTCAGGCCGGTACACCGGCTCCATGCGCATACATGGTGACCGTCAGCACGGACGACTTCAGCGCGGCAGGCGGACAAGGCACTGTTCAGGTCGCCACCACCGCTTCGTGCGCCTGGCAGGCTGTGTCGCAGGCCGCGTGGATTTCTTTCACGGGCGGCACGACCGGCACGGGTAGCGGCCAGGTGACGTTCACGGTCGCCCCCAACCCCGAGACCGTCGGCCGCACCGGCGCAATGACGGTCGCGGGACACACAGTGGCGATCGACCAGGATGGCGATACCGCCGCGTGTGAGTACCGGGTCGAGCCGGTCACCCTGTTCACCTGCATGTCGTGGTCGCAGGACCTGGTCAGCCAGATATCAACCCAGGCAGGCTGCCCTTGGACGGCCGCGTCCACGGCCGGCTGGATGACCGTGGTCGAGGGCGAATCAGGCAGCGGCCCTGGCACGATTCGTCTGCGAGGAGACGCCAACTACGACGCGCGGCGCTCGGCCATCCTGCAGGTGCGCTGGCCGACCGTGACAGCCGGACAGAATGTGGTCGTTGATCAGGCCGGCTGCACCTACGGCGTGTCCGCGACCGCGATGGCGTTCACATCGAGTGGCGGCGCCGGACGCTTCGACGTGCTGCAACAGTCCGATCCCTATGAATGTGGCGGCCCGCTGCAGAACGCGTGCGTGTGGTCAGCCGTCGCCAACGCCGAGTGGATCACGATCACGAACACCATGCCGCGCACCGGCGATGATCCGGTGCTCTTCGCCGTTGCGCCAAACGCGGCGTCGACTGCCCGCACCGGGACGATCACCGTACGCAGTCGCACCGTCACCATCACTCAAGCAGGAGCTCCCAATGCCAGGTCGCACCATCGGTAACCACCGCCTTCGCCCCGAGAGTCTGATGATGAGTTACGGCTACGAGCCGAAGCTCTCGGAAGGGGCCGTCAAGGTGCCCATCTTCCAGACCTCCACGTTTGTGTTCAACACGGCGGAAGAGGGCAAGGCATTTTTTGAACTCGCCTACGGACTCCGGCAGAAGGCACCAGGCGAAGAACCGGGCCTGATCTACTCGCGCATCAACAATCCGGATCTGGAGGTGCTCGAGGATCGGCTGACGTTGTGGAACGATGCCGAGTCTGCGCTTGTGTTTGCCAGCGGCATGGCCGCCGTGGCCACAACACTCTTCACTTTCCTTCGACCGGGCGACACGATCCTGACGAGTGCGCCCGTCTATGGCGGGACGGAGTTTCTGATCACGCGCATCCTGCCGCAGTTCGGCATCGAACATGTCGCGTTCCCTGCCGCAGGGGCACAGCCGGACCTCGCGGCGCTTGTGCGTGAAAAGGTCGACGTCGGCCGGCGTGTGCCGCTCATCTTCGTCGAGACTCCGGCCAACCCGACCAACGCGCTGGTTGACATTGCCGCCACCGCGGCGGATGCCGACCGCCTCGGCGTCGCACGCGGCGTTCGTCCGCTCGTCGTGGTGGACAACACGTTCCTCGGACCGCTCTGGCAGAACGCGCTCGGACACGGCGCCGACCTGGAGCTCTATTCCCTCACCAAATACGTCGGCGGCCACAGTGACGTGATCGCCGGTGGCGTGCTGGGACGTCACACCCACGTCGACGCCGTCCGTGCCATGCGCACCATCCTCGGCACGATGCCGAGCCCACACACGAGCTGGCTGCTGATGCGCAGCCTCGAAACACTGAAGCTTCGCATGACGAGCGCGATGAAAAACGCCCGGTACGTCGCGGAGTTCCTGCGCGACCACCCGAAGGTGCGATCGGTGAACTATCTGGAATTCCTGCCGCACGACGATCCCGATGGCCAGGTCTATCGCCGGCAGTGTCGCGCGCCGGGCTCGACGTTCGGCTTCGAGATTCACGGCGGCGAAGCAGAGGCGTTTCGGCTGCTCAACGCGCTGCAACTCGGCAAACTCGCTGTCAGCCTCGGCGGCACCGAAACGCTGCTGGAACATCCGGCCACGATGACGCACTCGGACATCCCCCCAGCCGAACAGCTGCAGATGGGCATCACGCCGGCCCTCATCCGCATCTCGGTCGGGATCGAACATCCCGACGATGTGATCGCGGATCTGCGGCAGGCGCTGGAACGGGTGTGACGGACGGCAGGCGGGTAGAATGGCTCGGCACGCACCCGTCTCATGGCACTCAAGAAATCCGACCTCTATTCCTCCCTCTGGGCCTCCTGCGATCAACTGCGCGGAGGCATGGACGCCAGTCAGTACAAGGACTACGTCCTGTTCATGTTGTTCATCAAGTACGTCTCCGACAAGTACGGAGACTCCGACGACCTCGAGCCGGCGGTCGTCATCCCGGAGGGCGCCAGTTTCAGCGATATGGTGGCCCTCAAGGGCAAGCCGGACATTGGCGACAGGATCAATACCGACATCATTGCGCCGCTGGTTGAAGCAAACGAGCGCCTGGGCCGAAACGACTTCCCCAACTTCAACGATCCGGAGAAACTCGGCGAGGGCCAGGCACTCGTTGATCGGCTGACGAATCTCATCGGCATCTTCGAGGCGCTCGACTTTTCAAAGAACCGCGCCGATCACGACGACATTCTCGGCGATGCGTACGAATACCTGATGCGGCACTTCGCCACCGAAAGTGGCAAAAGCAAGGGGCAGTTCTATACCCCCGCTGAGGTCAGTCGCGTCATCGCCAAGGTCATCGGCATCGGGCCACACAACACCGTAGCGGCTACCACGGCGTACGACCCGACGTGTGGCTCAGGATCGCTGCTGCTCCGGGTGGCCGCCGAGGCCGGCAGGCACATTACGCTTGAGGGCCAGGAGAAGGACGTGACGACGGCGGGCCTGGCCCGCATGAACATGATCCTGCACGACTTTCCGACGGCCACCATCCTGTCCGGCGACACGCTGGTCACGCCGAAGTTCAAAGACGAGGAGCGGCTTCGCACCTACGACTACGTCGTGGCCAATCCGCCGTTTTCGGACAAGGCCTGGAGCACCGGCCTGATTCCCGACCAGGACGTGTACCAGCGTTTTGCGTGGGGCGTGCCGCCGAAGAAGCAGGGCGACTACGCGTATCTGCTCCACATCATCCGCAGCATGAAGGGGACGGGCAAGGCCGCGTGCATCCTTCCGCACGGCGTGTTGTTCCGTGGTGGTGCCGAAGGCGTCATTCGTCGGAAGCTCATCGACAGCGGCATCCTCAAGGGCATCATCGGTCTGCCGGCCAACCTCTTCTATGGAACCGGCATTCCAGCCTGCATTCTGGTGCTCGACAAAGAGAATGCGGTAGGCCGGAAGGGTATCTTCCTGATCGATGCCAGCCGAGGATTCATCAAGGATGGCAACAAGAACCGGCTGCGGGAGCAGGACATCCATCGGATTGTTGACACGTTCCGGAAGCAGGTGGATGTGCCGCAGTATGCCCGCATGGTGTCGTTCGAGGAGATTGGTGACGCGAAGAACGAGTGGAACCTCAATCTTCCTCGGTACATCGACGCGACTGAGCCCGAGGACCTGCAGGACATCGACGGACACCTTCGTGGCGGCATTCCAGAGCGCGACCTTGACGCGCTCGGTGAGTACTGGCAGGTCCTGCCGGGGGTTCGCGCGGCCCTGTTTGAGTCGGCCGGGCGGCCCGGGTATTCGCGACTGAGGGTGTCGAGCGCGGACATTCGGAGTGCCATCTTCGACCACCCCGAGTTCCGAGCATTCGTCGCCGCCGTCACCCAACTCTTCGAGCGGTGGAAGACCGCGAACCTGCCGCATCTCACCGGTTTCGATCGAGATGGGCACCCCAAACACCTCATCGAGCTCATCGCCGAGGACCTGCTCTCGACCTTCCGCGCGGCGCCGTTGCTGGACGGCTACGACGTCTATCAGCGGCTCATGGATTACTGGGCCGAAACGATGCAGGACGATGTGTATGTGGTGGCAGCTGATGGGTGGAAGGCAGGCGCGCAGCCGAGGGAGATCGTCAAGGTCAAGGACAAGAACAACAAGCTGACGTGGCCGGAGGCGCACGACTACGAGGTGGGCAGGCGACGGTTCAAGTCGGACATGGTCCCGGCCGGCCTGCTGGTCGATCGCTATTTTGACGCCGAGCGGAAGGCCATCGAGGCGCTCGAGTCGGATCTTCTGGCTATTGAGCAGCAGTTGGAAGAAATGCGAGAAGAACAGGGTGGCGACGAAGGCCCGCTTGCGGATGTCATCGAGGGAGAGGGTGACAAGCGGAAGATCACCGCGAAGGCGATCCGGGCGCGCCTCAGGGAGATTGGCGACGATCCGGACTACGCGGACGAGGTCAAGGCGCTGACGGATTACTCCGGTCTGCTCGAGGCACAGTTGGACACAAAGGCGCGGCTCAAGGCCGCCCAGGTGGAGCTGGACGGCAAGCTCCACGCGAAGTACGCGGCGCTCACAGAGGCCGAAATCAAGGCGCTGGTCGTGGACGACAAGTGGCTGGCCGCGCTGGCGACTTCCCTGCACGGGGAACTGGACCGTGTCTCGCAGGCGCTCACCGGGCGCATTCGGCAGCTTGCTGACAGATACGCCAGCCCCTTGCCTCAGCTCATCGAGGACGTGGATGCTCTCTCCGCCAGAGTTGCCGAGCACCTCCGCAAGATGGGGGCTTCGTGGAACTGAGGCCTGGGTATAAGCGGACGGAAGTCGGCGTGGTCCCTGAGGAGTGGGATGTTCTTCCTTTAGGACAGTTGAGTGAAACATCCTCGGGCACGACTCCGCCACGGTCGCAGTGGGATCGATATTACAGAGCAGGGACCAATGTCTGGGTCAAGACGATGGACCTCAACGATTCCGACGTTACTGACACGTCGGAACACGTTACAGACGCCGCCCTTAAAGAAACATGCCTGCGCTGCTTTCCAGAGGGGACCGTGCTGGTTGCGATGTACGGCGGCTTCCAGCAAATCGGTCGAACCGGCCTCCTACGGGTAACTGCCGCGGTCAATCAGGCAATTACCGCGATCCGGGTCGACGACACAGCGATTGATCCGAAGTACCTACAGGCAAGCCTCAACTATCGGGTTGGATACTGGAAGGGCGTTGCAAGCAGTAGTCGTCGAGACCCGAACATTACTGGGAGAGACGTGCGCCGTTTTCCGCTCGCCCATCCCAAGCTGTCTGAACAACGGGCAGTCGCCTCGACCCTGAGCGACGTGGACGCGCTGCTGGGCGCGCTGGACCGGCTCATCGCCAAGAAGCGGGACCTCAAGCAGGCCGCCATGCAGCAGCTCCTCACCGGCCGCACCCGACTGCCGGGCTTCGGTGGAGAGTGGCGGTTGGCGACAGTCGAGGAACTTGCGGCCGTGGACTCCGAGAATCTGTCTGGTGCAACGGATCCGTCATACGCCTTCAACTACATCGCGTTGGAACAGGTTGATTGTGGACGGCTTCTGGGTACGTCGCCGCAGCTGTTCGGAACATCGCCATCGCGTGCTCGGCGAGTCCTTCGACACGATGACGTGTTGATTTCTACGGTGAGACCCAACTTGATGGCTCATCTGCTCTTTCGGTCTCCGATCAACAATGCAGTGTGCTCAACGGGCTTCTCAGTATTACGCGCACGGCGAGGAGCGGCGGCTCCCGGCTTTCTGTATTCGCACTTCTTCGCTCGTCCTGTGAACGAGCAAATTGAGAGGATCCTTGCGGGTTCCAACTATCCGGCTATCAATGGTCGCGATGTTCGACGGCTTGAGATTCCCTGCCCACCCACCGTCGACGAACAAACCGCCATCGCCTCCGTCCTCTCCGACATGGACGCGGAGATCGAGGCCCTCGAAGCTCGTCGGGCGAAGACGCGCGATATTAAGCAGGCCATGATGCAGGAACTGCTGACCGGGAGAACGCGGTTGGTATGACGCCCCTGCGCATTTTCGTCAGCAGCGTGCAGAAGGAGTTCGCCGCCGAGCGCGCGGCGCTGCGCGACTACCTGCGAAATGATGCACTGATGCGCCGGTTCTTCGAGGTGTTCCTGTTTGAAGACACGCCGGCCGCCGACCAACGGGCCGACGCACTGTACCTGGACGAGGCCGCGCGTTGCGATCTCTACATCGGCCTCTTCGGTCACGAGTACGGTTACGAGGGCGAGCAAGGCGTCTCCCCCACCGAGCACGAGTTTGAAGCGGCCGGCACGGCCGGCAAGGTGCGCCTGATCTTCGTCAAGGGGGCCGACGATGGCGCGAGGCATCCGAAGATGCGGTCGCTTGTCAGCCGTGTGGGCAGTGAACTGATCCGACGACGGTTCTCGACGACCCCGGAACTGATCGCCGCAGTCTACGCCTCGCTGGTGCGTGTGCTGGAGGAGCGTGAGTTCATCCGTTTCACTCCCTTCGACGCCACGTTCTGCCGCGACGCAACGTTCGCTGACCTTGATGAGGAACGCATCTCGCGGTTCCTGGTGCTGGCCCGGCGCGGTCGCAGCTTTCCACTGCAGGAGGCAACACCGCCGAACGAAGTACTCGAACACCTGAACCTCCTCGATCGCGGTCGGCCGACACATGCGGCTGTCCTCCTCTTTGGCCGGCAACCTCAACGCCACCTGCCGATGTCGGAGGTCCGCTGCGCCCATTTCCACGGCACCGACGTCGCCAAGCCGATTCCGTCCCTGCAGGTCTACAAGGGGACGGTGTTCGAACTGGTCGACCAGGCGAAAGACTTCGTCCTGTCGAAGATCGCCCTCTGGGTCGGTACTCGCGCCGAAGGCTCACAGGTGCCCACGGCCTACGAAATCCCCCAGGAGGTTGTCGTCGAGGCCATCGTGAATGCAGTGTGCCATCGCGACTACACCAGCAGCGCCAGCGTGCAGGTGATGTTGTTCAGCGACCGTCTGGAGGTCTGGAATCCGGGAGCGCTGCCGCCCACACTGACCATGGAGAGGCTCAAGTATGCTCATCCATCAGTGCCTGCCAATCCCCTGCTTGCCGAGCCGATGTACCTCGCCAGGTACATCGAACGAATGGGTACGGGCATCCGCGACATGATCGACCGTTGCCGGGAGGCAGGGCTGCGGGAGCCGGAGTTCCGTGTGGACGCCGGCACGTGGGTCACGACCCTCCGGCGGAAGGCGACCGGGGAAGTCACCGGGGAAGTCGCCGGGGATGTCACCGCGGAAGTCGCTCGGCTGCTGGTGGCGCTGCACGGGGAGATGACACGAGTGGAACTCCAGAAGGCCCTTGGCCTCAAACACGATGAACACTTCCGGCTCGCCTACCTGCAGCCCGCGATGACCGCAGGACTGGTCGAGATGACGGTGCCCGACAAACCCAGAAGCCGCAGTCAGAAGTACCGCCTGACGGCCACTGGGAAGGCCGCTGTGAGGGTGCTGAACGAAAGGAAGGACCGGTGAGTCCGGAAGGCCCCCGATCCGAGCGGCGCACCCAGAATCGGGTGGTTCGCCTGTTCACGGATCGGAATAGGCCCGGCTGCCTCGGTTACCGCTACCTCGGTGATTGGAGCGACCGCTCAGACAACCTCAACCTCAAGACTGCCCTGCTGGGTGAGAATCTCGCGGCCCGTGGATATACGCCTGCACAGATTTCCGCGGCTGTGCAGAAGCTTGAGACAGCAGCTGACCCAACCGGGCTATCGCCGTATCAGGCGAACCTGCGCACCTATCAGCTGCTCCGGTATGGCGTGCCCGTGCAGACCGCCGTCGGAGAGCCGCACAGGACGGTCCATTTGGTGGATTGGGAACACCCGGAGGC
The DNA here is from genome assembly GCA_966252305.1 of uncultured Acidimicrobiia bacterium. Lineage (GTDB taxonomy): Bacteria > Acidobacteriota > Vicinamibacteria > Vicinamibacterales > SCN-69-37 > SYFT01. The sequence continues at coordinate 37,917 of CBINOO010000006.1, read as the reverse complement.
AAACGACTTTGCCCTCGCCGAGGAAGTCACGCTGCGTGGTGGCCACGAGCGGCGCCCGGACCTGGTCCTGTATCTCAATGGCATCGCGGTTGCGGTCATCGAGTTAAAACGCAGCTCCGTGGACGTGGGCGACGGCGTACGCCAGCTCATCACCAACCAGGAAGCGATCTTCAATCAGGCGTTCTTCACGACGGTGCAGCTGGTGTTCGCAGGCAGCGACTCACAGGGGCTGCGGTACGGCACGACCGGAACGTCGGAGAAGTTCTTCGTGGAGTGGAAGGCGGGGCCAGGCACGGCACTCGAGCCTGGGAGCCTGCTCGATGGTCCGCTGTCGCAGATGTGCGACAAGACGTGCCTGTTGGACCTCATCCGGAACTGCATCATCTTCGACGCGGGCCAGAAGAAGGTGCCCCGCCAGCACCAGTACGCCGGGCTCAAGGCAGCCCAGGAGCGAGTGCGCCGCCGGGAAGGCGGGGTCATCTGGCACACCCAGGGCAGCGGCAAGAGCATCCTCATGGTGATGCTGGCGAAGTGGATCCTGGAACAGGACGCCGCGAACCGGGTGCTGATCGTGACCGACCGCGATGAACTGGACCGGCAGATCGAGGGTGTGATGAAAAACGCCGGGGTCGTCGGCGACAGTTCTCCGGCCCCTCGGATCACCTCACGGGCCGAGTTCGTCTCGAAGCTCGGGTCGCCCATGCCTCGGCTCCTGTGCGCGCTTGTGCACAAGTTCGACCCGGCGGACCTTGATGGTGATCCGCCGACCGTCCACGGCCAGTTCCATGTCTTCGTCGACGAATGTCATCGCACCCAGGGCGGGGACATGAACCAGCAGATGAAGCGGTGGCTCAAGAACGCCGTGTTCATCGGGTTTACGGGCACGCCTCTGCTGCGGAAGGACAAGGAAACCACACGGGACGTCTTCGGCACGAACATCCACACCTACAAGTTCCACGAGGCCGTGGCCGACAAGGTGGTGCTCGACCTCAAGTACGAGGCCCGCGACGTTCCGCAGCGTCTGGGCTCCCGTGAAGCGATCGATGCCTGGTTCGAGCGCAAGACTCGAGGATTGAACAACTTCCAGAAGGCCGTGGTTCGACGACGCTGGGCGACGCTTGAAGAACTGATGAGCGCGCAGGAACGCAAGCAGCGCATCATCGCGAGCATCATCGAGGACTTCAGCCTCAAGCCGCGTCTCAACAACGACCGCGGCACGGCGATTCTCGTGGCCGCCAGTATCTACGACGCTTGCCACTACTACCGGCTCTTCCAGAACACGGCGTTCGGCCAGCACGTCGGCATCGTCACGTCCTACGAGCCCAACCACAACGCGATTTCTCGCGAGGCCGCCAACAGCGACGAACGGTACAAGTACGACACGTACCGGAATCACGTACTCGAGCCGTACCAGACGACGGAGCAGTACGAAGCGGAGATCAAGCGTCGGTTCATCGAGGAGCCGGCCAACACGAAACTCCTGATTGTCGTCAGCAAGCTGCTGACGGGTTTTGATGCGCCGAGCTGCACCTACATCTATCTCGACAACGAGTTGCGTGACCACAACCTGTTCCAGGCCATTTGCCGCACGAACCGCCTGGACGGCGAGGACAAGGACTACGGGCACATCGTCGACTTCAAGGAACTGTTCAGAGACGTGCAGGAAGCCATCGCCGTCTACAGCTCGGATGAGCTTGACGTGGATGGCGACGGTTCGAGCAACAACGTTGAGCTGAAGGACTGGATCACGGAAGGGCGGAAGCGCCTTGACCAGGCGCGCGAGGTGCTGCGGCACCTGTGTGAGCCGGTGTCCCCACCTCGTGAGGTCGAGCAATACCTGCTCTACTTCTGTGGGGACGCCCACCACCCGGCTGCGCTGACCGAGACAGAGCCGCTCCGAATCGCCTTCTACAAGGCAGTCGCCGCTCTCGTCAGGGCATACTCGGAACTGTCGGCGGAGCTGGACACCGCCGGCTATTCCGATGTGGAGTCTGTGACGATTCAGAACGAGGTCGCGCTCTATTCGGACCTGCGCTTGGCGATCAAGCGTCACTCGGGTGAAGAGCTGGACATCAAGCCATTCGAGGCGGATATGCGCCACCTGCTCAACACCTACGTGCAGGCCGATCCGGCTGAGCGGCTTGGCAACATGAGCGACATGACGCTGACCGAGTTGATCGTGCACACGGGCATCCACGACGCAATTGCCCGGGCGCTCAACGACAAGGGCCGCCTGTCCCGCAACGCAGTCGCTGAAGCCATCATCAACAACGTCCGCAAGATCATCGTCCGGGAGCAGTTGACTGACCCTCGGTTCTATGCGGAGATGTCGACGCTGCTCAATGACCTGATCGCGCAGAGCCGTGCCGATGCGGCTGCCTATGAGGAGTTTCTTCGGAAAGCCGAAGCGCTGGTTCGGCGGCTTGCATCACGGGAGCCCGAGGCCGGAGTGCCGATGGCGTTGCAGGGCAAACGTGAAGCCGTCGTGGTCTTCCGCAACCTGCCGGCGATCCTGATGATGCCGGACGCTCCTTCGGTCGCCGTGGCTGAGCAGCCAACTGCCTCGGTGGATGACCTCGCCGCGCTGGCTCTCAGCATCGACCGAGTCATGCGCGAGCAGGCGCCGGCGGGCTGGAAAGGTGACGACACACGCGAGAAACAGGTCAAGAACGCGCTATTTCCCCTGCTCAACCGCAACAAGGCCGCCACGCTGGCGTTGTTTGAGCTCATCAAGAACCAGGCCGGCTACTGATGCGGGAGACTTTCAGTCTCGGGGACATCTCGATTGATGTCGTCCGCAAGGCGGTCAAACACGTGCACCTGTCGGTGCACCCGCCCGATGGCCGAGTGACGCTCGTCGCGCCATTTCGAACCCGGAGTGAAGTGGCGCGGGCCTATGCCGTTTCGAAGCTACCCTGGATTCGGAAGCAGCAAGCAGGCTTTGCCGGCCAGGCGAGGGAATCCGCGCGACGTTTCGTCCCACGGGAGACGCAGTACGTGTGGGGACGCCGATATCTGCTTGTCGTGAAAGAACGCGACGTCAAGCCGGTCGTCAGCACCGACCATCGGCGCATTGTGCTGACCGTCAGGCCTGGCAGCGATGCCATTGACCGATCGAGAGTCATACAGTTGTGGCACAGGTCACTGCTGCACGAGGCCGTTCCACGGCTGATCGCCAAGTGGGAACCTCGGCTGGGTGTGCAGGTACGTGGGTACTTCCTGCAGCGCATGAAGACCAAGTGGGGCAGCGCCAATCCACGCTCCGGGAACATCCGGTTGAATACCGAACTGGCCAAGAAGCCGAAGGACCTTCTGGAATACGTGGTTGTGCACGAGATGATTCATCTGATCGAGCCGACGCACAGCGAGCGTTTCATTGCGCTCCTGAGTCGGCACTATCCAGCGTGGAGCGAAGCCCGGGCAGAGCTGAACGAGTTACCGCTGGGAACGTAGTCCGGACGGGAGGCGACCCCGCCGGCAAACAGCGCTACGGCTCGATCTCGACGAACGTGCTGTACAGCCCGGAGCCGCCGCCCCAATCGGTCGGGGCCTCCGCTGTGAGCACGTTCACGGAGTGACGATCGCCGCCGGCGTCACGGAGTCCCCCGTACGGCATCCACGCCACGCCTGGACGGACACGGTCACTCACGCGACATACGGCCCGCAGTTCGCCCTGCGCGCTGCGCACCACCACCAGCGCCCCGTCCACCACGCCTCGGGCTCGCGCATCGTCGGGATGCACATCAATCGTGAGGGTGCCCGTCCGTCGCTGATGACGATCGATGTGTGAGTAGCCGGAATTCAGGAAGTGCAGCGTCTTGCCGGTAATCAACTGGAGGCCTGTGTCGCTCGGAAGCGGGTCATGGCTCGGGAGCGGGTCGTGCCCGGCCGCCGCGAGCGCATCCGAATACAGCTCGGCCTTTCCGGACGCCGTCGGAAATCCACCGTCAGCAAACGGACGCCAGTCGTCGGGCCGATTCAGGCGGACGTGTCCCTCCTCCCACAGCCGTTCATACGTGATGCCGTCCAGCCAGGGATGCCCACTGGCCAGCGCAGCACGCAGCATGGACTCGTCGCTCTCGAACAGCCACGGTTCCTCACGGCCCAGCGCACGGGCAAGTCGACGGAAGAGCTCGGTATTCGAGACCGATTCACCGACCGGTGCGATCGCCGGCCTGTTGAGCGCGAGATAGAGATGTCCCCAGGCGGGCGACAGATCGAGATGCTCAATCTGACTGGTCGCCGGCAGCACATAGTCCGCGTAGCGCGCCGTGTCAGTCACGAACAGGTCGTGCACGACGGTGAAAAGGTCCTCACGGGCGAGCCCTCGCAGCACTTCGGATTGGTTCGGCATCGACACGGCTGGGTTAGCGCCGTACACGAGCAGCGCGCGGATCGGCGGCGAGAGCGTCGGGTCACACAGATCCCGGCCGATGTCGCGCATGTTGAGCCTGCGGACGCCGGCCATGTGCGTCTCGGGCCTCAGCACCGCTGCCATGTCGAGGGCTGCGAAGTGCAATGCGTGGGTCGAGCGTGCAAGCCCTCCGCCGCGGTGGCGCCACGCGCCCGACAGCACCGGCAGACAGGCAATCGTCCGGAACTGCATTGCGCCGTTGCGGTGATGTTCAAGCCCAATCAACGGACGCAGCAACGACGGTTGAGTGGTCGCGTACGCCCGCGCAAACCGTTCGATGTCCTCCACCGCCAGACCGGTCGTCCGCGCGACGACGTCGGGCGGATAGGCACGCAGCCGTTCGACGAGCGCCTCGTACCCGATCGCGTGTTGACCGACGTAGTCGAGGTCCACCAGACCGTCGCGCACCATGATGTGCATGACGCCCAACGCCAACGCGGCATCGGTCCCTGGACGGAGGCACAGGTGCCAGTCCGCATCCTCAGCCGTACGTGTCCGGATGGGATCGATCACCACCACCGTGGCGCCCCGGCGTTTCGCCTCGCGCACGTACGGCCAGAAATGCAGATTCGTGACGATCGTGTTGGTGCCCCACAACACGATGAATCGGCTGTGGACGATGTCTTCGGGATCGATGCCGGAACCGACGCCAATGGTCGCCTTCAGCCCTGCGGACGCGACGTGGCCACAGATGGCGCGGTCCAGGGCAGAGGCGCCGAGCACGCCGAACAGCCGGGCGTCGAGCGACTCCATCTGAATCAGTCCCTGCACGCCCGCCGAGCTGTGCGGCACGATGGCCTCGGCCCCCGATTCCGCAATGATGTTCGTCCACCGCGAGGCAATGTCCGCCAGCGCCTCGTCCCAGCCCACACGCTCAAAACGCGCCTCGCCCTTCGCGCCGACACGGCGGAGCGGATACAGCACCCGATCGGGATGGTAGACGCGCTCGAGATAGTGGTTGACCTTGGCGCAGAGCGTGCCGCGGGTGAAGGGATGCGCCGGGTCGCCGTGTAAACCGACGGCGCGGCCGTCCTGCACGTCAACAACCCAGCCGCACGTATCGGGACAGTCGTGTCCACAGGCCCCACGAATCATGACGTCCATTATCAGCCGCCGGGCAGGATTCGCCGCAGCCGTACAGGCTCGTAGCCATCGGCGATCGGCACGATGCCCCACGACGAGTCTGGCTGGACGACGACGGTTGTTTCGACCTTCTCATCGCCGGACAGCGACACCAGCTCGATCCGCCAGGAGGACGTGGTGACGGCCGGCACCAGCAGGCGGCGGTGACCGCGTTCGGATGACACGAGTACCAGGCCGGCGTGCCGCCGATCACGCAGATCGATGTCGTCGCCCCAATCCGCCGCGCGCGCCGACGGAACGACCGGCACCCACTGATCAAACAACGGCGCTCGCATCCACCCTGCGCGGTGCAGGCGCCACTCGACGAACGCATCGAGATCGCGCGTCCACACGGACGCACGGCGACCCTGCACGAGCAGCGTCGCCGCGTCGGGCGCCTCCGGCGACAGGCCGACGACACAGCGCCCTCGCTGCTCCTCAAGCGTGTGGCGCACCCAGGCGTGCCGGCTGATGCCCAGTCGATCAGGGTGACGCGGGTGAGCCAACGCATCTTCCACGGGCCGGGACGCCAGCGATGCGCGCTCGAAATCCAAATCCACGATGCACGAGTCGGCTCCCAGCATGCGCGGCACAGGGTTTGGCCCCATGGTGGCGGGCCAGCTGGCGACGAGCGCGGCCGCGGTCACAAGTGCCGCGCCGACGCGTTCGGTCGAGGTGCTGGCGGCCAGCGCTGCCGGCCATACCAGGAACGGCACCGGCATCAGATAGTGCAGCGACTTGTCAGCGCCGGCGACCACGACACCGCAGTACACGGCGGCGGCGACGGCCAGCACCCGTTCGGGCGGAGATACCTGAGTCCAGCGGCGCAGGATCACCAGCGGCAGCAGGCCAAGCAGCAGCCCCCAGCGCAGGAGCACGGGCCACGCCGGGACGCGGCGCTCCGGACCGATCAGATCGCGCCAGTACTCGTTCCGTATCTGCGCGATCCATCCGTGCAGATCCCCGGTCACACTTCCCCACACGACGAAGGCGGTGACCACCAGGGCACTCACGGCCAGCGTCCACTGCCACACCCGCCGCGCACGGTCCGGCATCTGCCACGTGATGCCGACCAGCGCCCCCAGGGTGAGTACCGGACCGCCAAACGTCGTGAGTGACGCACACGTCCACAACACAACCCCCAGCGGCACCGACCCGCGGACGCACTCCAGCGTCCCGAGCACAAACAGCAGCGTGGTCAGCAGGTTCGTGCCCGCGGGCTCGGCAATGTCGAACGGCGGGTCGTACGACACCCAGGTGATGCTCCACACCACGTAGGCAGCGACGCCCAGCACGAGATAGATCCAAGCGGTGACGTCCATCACCGCCACCCGTCCGCGCAGGAGCACCAACAGCAGCCCCAGGCAGATCGGCATCAGCATCCGCACGGCGATGGGCGATTCCCCGACAAGAGTCATCGGTATCTGCGCGAGGGCCGCACCGGTGATGTACGGCACGACGAGCGATACGCCGAACTGCGCCTCGTGCGCCGGCGCTTCAATCTCCCAGCGCGGCAGCGGATGTTCGCGAAGACTGCGCGCGAGTTCAAAGGCTTCGGTGCCGTCGCCGTTGAGGCCGTCCCCCGTGATCCTGGGCCACAACGCGGCACACAACACCAGCGGCACGATCACCAGGGCGACACCCCATCGCCACCCGGCCATCAGTTCCCCGACCGTCCGTCGTCGCCAGACGAAAAGCCACGTGCCCATCGCTGCCCACCCCGAGATCACGATCGGCAGCCGCCACTCGTACAGCCCCAGGATGCCGGCACCAAGCGACGTCGCCATCGTCACGAGCAGGAACAGGCTGAGACAGCGCAGCCACACATTCAAATGAGGAAGTGAGGAAATGGGGAAATGAGGAAATCGCGGCAACGACACGGGAGCTCGCTTCACCGTGTCTTTCGCAGCGTCACGACCGCCGGCTGCCCGGCGCGCAGCGTCACTGAGGTTGCCGTCGGCGCCCAGCGCGCCAGTGAGGCCGCGTTGAGGGTGAACTCCGACTGCGGCACCAAAGCGATCAGGTAGTCGCCCGGCGGCAGATCCGGTGCCCGAAACGTGCGGGTGTTGCTGACAAACGGAGAGACAACCTCGGCGGCGAACGTTTCCGGCTCCGCCCAGCGCCTCGTGTCTGCCGGAAACACCACGACTCGGAAGAAGGACGGCAGATCGTATCTATCGAATTCCACGGTGCCGGAGAGTGACGCGAGTTCCAATGGCGCGACCGTGATCGAGACGTCGTCGGCGCCGTTGGGCCCCACGGTGAGTCGACGTTGGGTCGGCGCACTTCCATCGCCGCTGGTCACCTGAGTAACGGCCCGCCACGGCGTGTCGGGAATGGTAGCGGTCACCAGATATTCACCTGGCTCGATCACGGCGGCGGTCCACCGCCCATCGGCGGTTACCACGACTGCTGTGCCCATCGTGCCCCCAACGCCGAGGGCCGACAGTTGCGCCGACGTCATCCGTAGCGGCGCCAGGCTGACACGCGCCTGCGCGATCTGCGACGGCGTCGGCGGTGACGGACCATCAAACCGCAGCACGCCACGTACGGGATACCGCTGTCCGAGATTCACCGCCAATCCCGTCACGTCCTGGCCGGCCACGACCACGGCAGCGACGCCGTGGAGCGAACCGGGATTGGGCATCTGCTGCGTGCCCTGCACTGCCACCACACTGTAGGTGCCGTCGGGCACCCCGATGAAGTGGAATTCCCCATTGGGCGCCACCGAGACGGGTTCGATCTCGCTGATGGCGGCCGCACCGGGCAGGTCCCCCTCACGCACGAGCCGCACGGTCAACTCTCCGCCGGGACGGTTGCCATCGTGAAGCACTCGCCCAGTGACACTGTGTGGTCGCGACGCGGCCATCGTCACATCAAGTCCCGCGTTGACGTCGGCGTAGCCGACCGTAATCACCGGACTCTGAGCACCCGAGGACGATGAGGGGTACCAGGTGGGCGGCATCACCGAGACGGTTTCCACCACGAGGCGCGCGAGAGCGTCGTCACTCGGCACTGTCGGGCCCAGAGCCGCGAGCAGACGCGGATCCATCGCGGGCACGTCTCCGGCACAGGCGCACACGAGGTAGTCACCCGGCGGCAGCGCCCCAATCGTGTACGCGCCGAGATCATCAGTCGCGTCAGCCCGCCGCGGAAACAACAGTTCGATCGTCGCCATCATCTCGGGCCGGAACGCCTGCACGCGCATACCGACGACGGGATCGCCGGCAGCATCACGAACGACCCCGGACAACGTGCCCAGCGTGGCCGCGGTCACCACGATGCCGGAGACCAGTTCACCGTCAGCCACCGGCACAAGCGCCGCAGACGTCGCAGTGTAGTTGGGATCACTCACACGAATCGCGTATTCGCCGGCGGCAACGTTCTGGAGCCGGAAGTACCCGGATACGTCGGTGCGCAAATTGGTGTTGGTCCGCTGGACGGTCACACCAATGTCGGCAATTGGTGCGCGCGTCCGCTCGTCGACAACCTGCCCGATGATCGACGCCGTCCCGGCCGGCAATTCCGTGCGGAAGGGTTGCCCGTTAATCACCGGCCCAGTACCAGGTGCCGGTGGTGCGGACGACATCGTCGGCGCGACGACTGTCTGCCCGGTGTGAGCCTCCACCTCGACCCGTGCCGGGCCGCCGCTGGTGACTTCCACCGCGTACGCGCCTGAGACCAGGGAGTGAATCAGGTAGTCGCCGTTCCGATCGGTGGACACGTCCTTCGGTGACGGCAGCATGTTCCCTGAAACGCGCAGTTGCGTGAAGCGACGAGGCTGGCCGGACGGGTCCACGACGCGTCCGGTAATGACCCCGCCCCGCTGGAGCGTGACGACGGGATCAGCACCATCAACGGTGACCGCGTCGGCGATGTACGGGGCCTTGGCTGCACCGACGCGGTAGTCATCCGGGGGCAGTCCCTCGACGGTGAATCGCCCGTCGAGATCACTCATGGCGGCGCGTGTGGTCCGTGTACGTGAGCCATGAATGACCACCAGCGCGAGCCGCAACGGCTGGTTCGTGTCGGCTGCCATCACGCGGCCCGACACTGTCGTGTGAGCGGGTTGCTGCGCGCCCGCCACGGCACACATCGCCGCCACAAGCACCAGCGCGCCAATCGCTCGCCTCATCGCACCACCTGCACCGGCCGCATCTCCATCCCGCGGAACCTCGGCCCTTCGGCACCTCGGAACCTCGGCACTTCGGCACTCCGGAACTCCGGCACCTCGATGTCAATGCGATACATCTGCCGCATCCACGCACCCATGTCCGCTGATAGCGGTACCTGCAGGTCTTTCCACTCAGGTGAATCCAGCGTGAGTGACACCTCGGCCCCTCCCGAGCCTGAGACGTTGACGATGAGCGGCTGGTCGGCGGACACATCCGGATGCCGGAGCTGCAGCCGGACGGAACGCGCGGCTGGAGTCACGAGGGCCACCACTTCGGAGTAGCGCCACTCCTGCACGATGCCTGCCCCATCATCACGGCGTTCAACGACGTTCCACGTCAGCGTCTCAGCCGTGTGATAGAGCGGTGCCAGGTGCGCGGGGTCACACGGCCGGGGCTGCGACTGCAGCCACGGCACGACCTCAGGGGGCACCAGGGGGACCTCTGCGAGCACCCACCGCGCGTCCACCTGCGGATCGGGCATTGGATACACGTGACAGGGGCCGAACTGCTGGATTGCGGTCCGCGTCATGACCACCATCGCGAAGACCGCCGGCACAGCAGCGACAACCGCCGCGGTCTTCCATCGAGGCCGCAGCCATTCCCGCAGTGCCATCAACCCGCCCGCCCAGATCAACACGACGCCAAGCCCGTGGGGAATCAATCGCTCGCGCGAAAACACCAGCGCAGATGGCAGCGATGCGCAGACAAGAATCACGACGCCGGTCAGGACCAGCGCGGCGGCCGTGCCCGGCGCGCGACGCACAAGCGCATGCAGGCCGGCGGCGGCGACGATGGTCGAGGCGATGGCAAACGTCATCGACCATGCCGAGGGGGTTCCCACCAGCGGATGCCAGAAGAACACCGCCGCTCCGCCAAGCAGCCCCTCCCACGCGCTGTATTCCGAATTGCGCATCGGCCACGTCCACCCCAGGGCAGCCAGCCGCCACACGTTGAGGGCCACGAACAACCCGACGAGCGCCAGTCCCCGACGAACAGGCTCGCGTGTGACCTCACCAAGCCATGCCCGCCGAGACCAGGCGATGCCAATCAGCATCACCGGCAGCATCAATCCGTTTTCCTTGGTCAGGGCCGCGATGACGATCGGCGCGGCCACCAGCATCCACCCCGCCCCAGCGCGATCGCGCCATCGCTGCCACACCAGGAGGGCGGCAATGGTCATCGCGGGAATGACGGACTGGTACTGGTTGACGATCCAGGGCCCGCCGGCCACGGCCGTTCCCGGATGTACGACGTACAACAAGGACGCCACAGCGCCGAGCCATTGCGACTGCGACTCGCGCCACACCAGATGTCCGACCAACCAGGCCACAACGGCAAGGGTCACCAGCGTCAGCACGTGAAGCGCACCGGTGTTCCAGCCGAAGAGTGTGAACATCAGGTGGAACGACCACACCGCGAGCGGGCGGAAGTAGTCGTGCTGGCCATTGGGGGTCCACGGGCCCGCCCAGACGCTGGTCAGCAGTTCGGGAGGCCAGGGACGCAGGTCGTAGAGATCGTCTTCGTAGAGATCAAACGAGAGGCTGGGCGCGTACACGCCAACCACGGCCGCGACGATCAGCAGGGCGCGCATCACGGCCGGTCGGCTGCCTCGAGGCCATACATGGGTGCAGTCTAGTCGAGCCGCACGAAGCGCGCTACAGTGAGCCGCCCATGAGATCGGTCGCCGCCGCGCCGCACACGTTCACGTGGCGCTGGCTTCCGGCGGTGACACTCGCCGCGCTTGCGCTCCGGCTCTGGTGGGCCCTGCACACGCTCAACATCTATCACCCGGACGAGGTCTATCAGTACCTCGAGCAGGCGCACCGGTGGGTATTCGGCTACGGATTCGTTCCGTGGGAATTCAGGTTTGGTACGCGCTCGTGGCTGCTGCCGCTGCTGCTCAGCGCTCCACTCGCTGCGCTCAGAGGACTCGGATGGGACACGCCGGCGATCTACGTGCCGGCCGTCCAGTCGCTGCTGGCGGTGTGTGCGACGAGTCTGGTGCCCATCGGGTACTACCTGACCCGGCGCCTGGCCTCCGAAGATGCGGCACGGCTGGCCGCGCTGCTGCTCGCCGGGTGGTACGAGCTGCTGCATTTCTCCGTCCGACCGCTGCCGGACTCGGTGGCCGCGATCGTCGTGCCTGCGATGTTCGTCGCCGCGTTCAGCCGACGGTCAGCCGCCGCGGCTGCGGGAGGCATCAGCGCGGCGTTGCTCCTGGTCTTGCGCGTCCACCTGCTCCCGCTCACGGCAATCGCAGTCGTTGTGGCGAGCCGCCGGTGGTCTCGCCGGCAACGGCTCATCGGAGCAGCGGCGTGGCTCGTGACAACAGCGTCGCTTGGCGGGCTCGACGCGTGGATGTGGGGCGACTGGTTCGCGTCCGTCTACAACAACGTGGTGATGAACTTCGTTCGAGGCGTGGCTGCGCTCTTCGGCGTCGAACACCCGCTCTTTCTGGTGGTTGGACTCGCGGTCACCTCTGCGGGTCTGTGGTGGCTGGTGCCTCTTGCGGCCCTTCGGCGGCTGCGCAGCACTGCCCTCCCACTGCTGATCGTCACGACGATCGTCGGGTCGCTGTCGCTGGTCGGGCACAAGGAGTATCGCTTCATCCTTCCGGCCGTGCCCTTTCTGTTGATACTGGCGGCGATCTGCACCACGACGGCCACCGCGGGGTGGCCGGGCCGACGGCGCGCAGTCGCGCGCGCGGGCGTCGTCGCGGTCATGGCAGCGGTGTCATGGGCAGGCGCAACCGCGCGCCTGCCGTACGAGTGGCGAGTGTACGAGGGACCACTGGCGACCGACGACATCCTGACGGCGATGCACCGGTTGTCAACTGAACCCACCCTCGTCGCACTGTATGTGCCCGATCCGGAGTGGGCGCTGGTCGGAGGGTATTACCACCTGCACCGCAATGTGCCGGTGTACTTCGGCGACGGAAGCGATTCGCCCGGGAGGATCGCCCCACGCGTCTACGCCAGCCACGTCGTGGACTGGACCCACACCGACACGCCAGGATTCGAGACCATCGCGCGCTTCGGCGACGTCGAGATCCGCCGCAACGTGACGGGCGTGCCGCTCTCGCAAGGCCCGCCCTTTTCGAGCCACCTCCCCCAGCCGGGCATCGACGGCGTGTTCGTGCCGGCCGTGCGACCGAGGTTCCCGGACTAACGACTGATGGGCAGGTGCACCAGATAGTGCTTCCCTGCGTGTGTCAACCAGACGCGCACGTATTCGCCGCTCTTGAGTTCCTGCACACGCACCGCCGGTCGCCTGGCTGTGCCCGCATCCATGATCGCAGGAAGCTCGTCCGCAGTGACGACGGTGGCCAGTTCGCGGCCAGCAACGGTGCCGTTGCGCACGAACTCCACCCAGCGCGCGCCGTCAGGGGACTGCCCGACCACCGGCTCAGGCATCTCGCTGGACACCCGCACCTGGTAGGTGCCGGCGGCCAGCATCTTGCCGTCCGCCATCACCCCCTGGCGGATCGTGACCGTTCCGAGCACCGGCGTCTCCATGTCGCGCTGCGCCCGCTGCTGTTGCGCCTGTGACGTGGCCGATGACGCCGCCTGTGGCGCAGGCACCGCCACGAGCATGGCCGTAAGCAGGATTCCAGTCATCATGTGCCCCCAGTCCTCGTTAGCGCACGATCGCGACGGTGAGCGCCGCGCGCCGATTCAGGCGCCGCGTCTCTTCGCGCGAGTTGTCATGTTTGGGCCGCTCTTCACCGTAACTGACGATGGTCAGCCGGCCGGCGGCGATGCCGCGCTGACCGAGGTAATCACGCACGGCCGACGCGCGACGTTCGCCAAGCGCCAGGTTGTATTCCGCCGTGCCGATGTTGCAGGTGTGCCCTTCGATTCGCAGCGTCAGCTCCGCGTCGGCCTGCAGCGCGGCCACCGCTTCGTCAAGCACGCGCAGCGCGTCGGGTCGCAGGGTGTTGCGGTCGAAGTCGAAGTGCACATCCTCGAACACGAACTCCTTCACGGCCGGGGCCACGACGGTGATGGTCACGTTCGCGCTCGCTGCCAGGCCTGACGGGTCCGTCGCGGTCACGGTGAACTGCACGGGCCCGGGCGTGTTGGGCGCCGTCCACGGCGTGCGTGCGAAGGTCGGGCTGGTCAGTGTGCCGGTGGGAGCGGTCCACCTGTACGTCAGCGCGTCACCATCCGGATCGGTCGCGTCGGCGACCACCTCTGCCACCTTGCCGATCTCCACCGTGCAGGGCTCGCAGCGCGCGGTCACCGTTGGTGGACGGTTCGCCGGCCGTTCGGGCACGGGGGTCGGCGTTGGCTCGGGCTGCGGAGGCGGCAGCGGCGCCACGTACCGGCGCGTCCCGGGGTGGTAGCCGATTCGGAACTGCATGCCGATCGAGTCGCCAAAGTTGTTCGTGAAGGCCGGACACGCACCGCTGGCGCAGATGGCGTCGCGTCGTGCATCCACCATGCTTGACCAGTTGAGTCCGGCGCCAACAAAGAAGCCCCGCGAGTGTTGATACGTCAGACCCAGCGCGGCGTACGTGGGACTCTCCACTTCCGTCTGTGTCGGTGCCATCGACCCGTCCGCCGCCAGAAAGCCTGCGGGCGCGATGATCGTGTTGTCGCTGAGCCGCTCGCCATAGATCTCCGCCGTCACACGAATCGGAAACCGTGGCAGCAGCGCGGCCCCCACACCCCAGCGGATGCCGTTGGACAGGTCGTACCCGTCTGGATCCCCTCGGCGCATGACGCCGCCGTAAGCGGTCAGCTCAATGGCGGTCCAGTGCCGGCTTGCCACAAGGTCCACGCTGAGATCAGATTCGCCGGTCGAGGCGCCGGTGTCCTCGTCGCCCGTGGGCAGCTTGACGATGCCGCGCAGGGCCAGGGCGAGCGGCCGCTGGTCGGCTTCCGACAGCAGGTTGACCTTGGCGCCCACGCGCAGATCACCGCGGCTGTTACCGCTCCAATACTGCCGGATGAAGGGGTACTCGTTGACAACGCCACCGCCGGCGCCGGCCGGCGCCTGGGGATCGTTCTGGAAGTAGATGGGTCGCGTGTCGCGGTCGATGCGGGTGACGGTGTTCCAGGAGCCAAACAGTTCAAGGCGATTGGCCACACCAAATGCGAAGGAGACAGGGAAATGCGCGACGTCAGTGAATCCCTGCCCGAAGTCGGTTTCCGTGCGATAAAAACTCACCGACCACCGCTTGTGCGGCAACACCTCACCTGTTGGCAGGAACCACAAGCCAGTGTCGCCCGACACCGACGCGACTGCGGGTCGAGTCTCCACCGGAGTCATGTCACTCGCCGGTGGCGATTGCACCTGCGTCTGTGTCGGCGGGGTCGTGGTCTGGGCCAGCGCCGAGGAGGACACCAGTACGGTGGCCAGCGTCAGCGCAAAGGAGGTTCGAAGGGCATGGCTATGCATCTGGTACTCCACGGGTCGATATCTCCGTGGATGTCCTGCACTGACCGTGCCAGCCGATGGTCCGTGCGAAACAGGGCCCTGGCGAGGAGCTATGTCACCGGCGACCGATGATGGGCAACGCGGGTCTGACTATCGGCCGCCGCGCCGCATCTGTTCAACAAACGCGTCGAAGGTATCCCAAGCCTCGTCGAAGCGCAGCGCGTCTTCGGGCGTGAAGTCCCGCGCGGAGTTCTCCCAGAACTCCCGGGCCTGCGCATCGCTCCACCCGAGTGATTCGGCAAACGCGTCGCGAAACGCCTGGTCGACCTGCGCGTCCGTCCCCCCGGCGTTGTACGCCGATTGCCCGGCAGCCAGCGCATCTTTCCACGCCTGATTCCACATCAGGCCAAAGATCGCGGCTGACACGGCGGACGGATGCACGGCCCCGCCACTTGCGCTGTAGAGGTTTCTGAGGTGGTCGAAGAGTTCCATCATCACGCGGCCTCCTGTCGGCTGGTTGTTCCGGTCAGCAACGGTTCGAGCATCGCCCACGCGGCGGCGTTGACGAGCCGGACCTCCCGCAGCGCCGCGCCAACGCGCTGCTGCCACGGTACGGTTCGAGCGGGCCGACCAGTGGTGAACGCCGCCCGCAGCATCGCCAACCTGACGCGGAATGTGCGAGACCGTGCGACCGCGCGGGCCGCCCGCTGACCGTCAAGGCCGATCACGAGTGCGGCCAGGGCCAGAAAGAGCCACGGCGTCAGGCGCCCATTGCCCAGCCAGAGCGCGAGGTCGGATCCCGTGTTCACCCGCAGGTTCGCGAGCGCATGTTCGACCGTGACCCACGCAAGGGGGGCAATCAAGGCAATCCACGCCAAAGACGATGGCGTGGCCGTTGCGCGTGCCATCCGGCCGAGCGCCATCCAGAGTCCGATGCCGGCGGCGGCCATACCCGTGGCCGCCGCGTGCCCCACAAAGCCGGTGAAGCCCCACGCGCCCGGCACCAGCAGCGTCGGTCCGTACTGCCGCGCCATGTCACGGAGCACTCCGGGATCGTGGCGTACCAGTTGGGCGTTCTCCACCATCGCGAAGCCCGCACCAACCGCGCATCCAATCAGCAGCCAGTCAGAAGGATTGAGCGTGCGTCGCGTCCGCCGCCGGTACAACACGGCCACCAGCCACACGGGGACCAGCTTGATGGCCTCTTCAAGGACGGGCACGACGGCCCAACTGCCAAGTTCTGATGCCGAGACATCCAGGCCCGAGGCCGCCAGGCCCCAGCCCATCAGCAGCATCAGCGGCGCGGCGAGGCCGATGCCCAGTGACACCCCCAGCAGACTTTCCCGGTACGTCACGGTGCGTGTCGCCAGCGTCAGCCCGAGCATCACCGCCACGAACCACAGTTCTCGCAGGATGGCGCCGGGAGCCTGGATCGCCAACCAACCCACCGACAGGGTGAGTAAACCGAGGGAGAGGACCTGGCGCATTGGCATCGTGGCGGATTGGACCACCGGGGCGCATGCAACGTAAAAAGGTCCCCGGTGGGCGGCCGGGTCGTGATTGTAGAATCGCCGCATGGCGACGGCGAAGACGATTGGGACCTCGATAAAGCGATTTCTTGAGCACCCGGTGACCGGCTTGACGATCGGGTTCGTCCTGGCGGCGTCGGGCATGGACGACCTGATGGATGCGCTTGAAGCGGGCGACCACGCCCTTGGCGTCCATCACGGGATGATTGTGTTTGGCGCGTTCAAGGTCCTGGCGGCGCTGGCCGAAGCGCTGGAACGCGTCGGCCAGGTGGCCGAACGGTTCGAGTGAGCTACCAGCGCAGGAGCGCGGTTTCGATGGACGTGCCCGGGCCCATGGCCATCAGCACGCCGAGGTCGCCCTCGCGCGCCACGCCTTCGGCGCGCAACGCCTCAAACGAGAACAGCACGCTGCCCGACGAGACATTGCCGTACTGTTCGAGCACCGACCGGGTGTGACGCACGGCGTATTCATCGAGCCCGAGGTCGCGCACGATCGCATCAATCACCTTCTTGCCGCCCGAATGCACGAGCCAGTGGCGGATGTCCGTGCGGTGGAGTCCGTGGCGACTCAGCAGGCGATCCACGGGCACATGCGCGTGCCGACCGATCACGAACGGAATGTCGCGATCGAGAAAAAACGACAGCTTCGGCCCTTCCAGATCGTACCGCATGGCCTGAATCGCGTCGGTCAGGATGAAGGGCTCGAAGTCGAGCACGCCGGGGCCGTTGCGCCAGGTGTCGGCGGCGTCGTGGCGGATGACCACGGCGGCGGCGCCATCCCCAAACAGCGAATTCACCACCGCGGTCGACATCGTCTGATTGATGACGTACGCCGCGGAACAGACCTCGATGCACACGAGCAGCCCCGGCACGCCAGGCCGGGCACGGGCCATGGCGGTGGCAGCCTGCAACGCGTTGACGGCGGCGTTACAGCCCATGCCCACGAGATCCAGCCGCTGAATCGAATCCGGAAATCCCATCCGCTGAATCAGGTGGGCCGTCAGGCTGGGACACAGGAACCCGGTGCTGGTCGTGCACACCAGAAAGCCGATGTCCGCGACCGTCAGGCCTTCGCGCTTAAGCGCGATGGTGATGGCCTGCGGGCCGATGGTGAGCGCGCCGGTTTTGTGCCGATCGATCAGGGCCTGCGGCGATTCGTCCGGCACGCGGCCGTCGATCTTCTCAGGAAGATACAGGTGACGCGACCGTATGTGACTGTTACGAAAAAGTCGCTGAATCTTCGGATCGGTCTCGCCCGACCACTCCAACACGTCGTCCTGCGTATATCGACCTGGTGGAGTGGCGGTGCCGACGGCGAGCAGCCGCGGCGATGGTGAGGACGAAGAGGACATCAGGACTCGGACTCGAAGGTTCGGAAGTCTCGGCCGAGACCCTGCGTCGCGAAGTCTTCACGAATGATGTCGGCCAGGCTGGTGCTGGCTCCGCACTCGACAAACGTGCGGCCACCCAGCGAAATCAGCCGCTCGATTGTACCGTACCAGTTCATCGGGTGCGCCGCGTTGCGCACGACTTCCAGGGCCAGATCGTCCTCCGTGCGCAAGGGCTCCAGGGTGGTGGCGGAGACGATCGGCATTCGAGGAACCGCCCAGGAGACGGACTGCACCAGTGACTGCAACGATGACTCAAGAGGTGACAACACCGACGCGTGAAAGGGCGCGGTCAGCGGAAGAAGCCTCGTGGCCGGCGCCCCCTGGGCGAGTGCGGCGTCAAGTGCCGCCACCACGACATCGCGCTGGCCGGTGAGCAACCAGGTCGTTGCGCCGTAACGATCGGTCACCTCGAGGTGATGCGCTGCAGCCAGTGCCCGAACGGCGTCAGGCGGAAGTCCCACGACCGCCCCCACGGCCCACGCCCCGGGTGGCGTCGTGTCGTGTGCAGACTCACAGACGTGCGTGACGAGACGCAGGACGTCCTCAAACGGCAGCGCCCCCGTATGGGCGAGCGCGGAATACAGTCCCATGGAGTACCCGGCGGCGCTCCTTGCCGGCCCCAACTGCGCTTCGATCCACTCACCCACCGCCACGCCTTCAATGACGGTCGCGTAGTGCGCCTGCAGTGTTTCGCCCAACGATGCCTGCAACACGGTGGGATGCGGGACGGCAAACGTACGCTCGGACACCGGGACGACGCGAGCCGCGCGGGCGGTCCATCGATCGACGATCGCGCGCAGCCCGGACACCCGCGCCGGATCGAACTCCGGCGTACGCATCGGGAACGTCGGGAACAACAACGCCAGGCCGTCACTCATGCGCGGTGAGTATACTTCGCGGGTGCGACACGAGACCGATATCGCCCTGATCGGCTATGGCCCCACCGGCGCGACACTCGCCAACCTGCTCGGCGCTCGCGGATGGCGCGTCGACGCCTTCGATCGCGCGCACGATGTGTATGCGCAGCCTCGCGCCGTGCATTTTGATGACGAGATCATGCGCGTGTGGCAGCAACTCGACATGGTCGAGGCGTTGGCGCCGGCCATCACCGAAGTGCGTGGCATGGACATGTTCAACGCCGACGGCCAACTGATCTTCCAGTACGTGGCGCCTGCCGGCGTTGGTCCGCTGGGCTGGCCGAAGGGGTACATGTTTTATCAGCCGGACGTCGAGCGCGCGCTGCGTGCCGGCGCGGCGCGGTATCCACAGGTGCGCGCGCACCTCGGCTGCGACGTCACGCGCGTTGCGGCCACCAGCGACGAGCACGTCACGGTGGCGACGACCGGTCCTGAGGGCCCCGAAGAGTGGCGCGCGCGTTTTGCCATCGGGTGCTGTGGCGCGCGGTCAATCACCCGCGCCGCCATCGGCGCCACCCTCTTCGACTACGGCGCCCACCAGCCCTGGCTGGTGCTCGATATCCTGCTCCACCGCGATCCCGGCCTGCCTGCCGTGACCGTGCAGTACTGCGATCCGGCGCGGCCGTCGACCTACGTGCCGATGCCCGGACTGCGGCGGCGCTTCGAGATCATGGTGATGCCGGGCGACGTCGTCGAGACCCTGACGAAGCCCGAACACGTCGAACGGCTGCTCACACGCTGGGTGCAGCCGGGCACCTACACGCTGGAACGCGCCGCCGTGTATACGTTCCACTGTCTGGTCGCCGATCGCTGGCGGGTCGGGCCCATCGCCATCGCGGGTGACGCCGCGCACCAGATGCCGCCGTTTCTCGGACAAGGCATGTGCTCAGGCGTGCGGGACGCCGTCAATCTCGCGTGGAAACTCGACCGTGTACTGCGTGGGGCGGCAGATGCGGCGCTGCTCGACACCTACCAGGCGGAGCGCGAACCACACGTGCGCGCGCTCATCGAGACGGACATCTACCTGGGCGGCATCATTCAGACGACCGATCCGGAGATTGCGCGCCAGCGCGATGCGATGGCGCTGTCGGGCGGCGCGGCCACTGCGCTGACTCCGACGTTCCCGCCACTGGGAGGCGACCTGTGCGGCAATGGTTCTGTCGACCGCCTGCCGTTCCCGCAACCGATGGCTGCCGACGGTTCACGCATGGACGCCACGCTGGGAGATGGGTTCGCGCTGGTGGGAGACGTGACGCCATCGGCCCGGGCAGAAGCCATCCTGCAGGCACTCGGAGCGCGGCGGGTCCCGGGTGTGCCTGAGTCGCTGCGTGAGTGGTTCGCCGCAGCCGGCGCCGCGGCCGTGCTCGTGCGGCCCGACCGCGTCGTGCTGGCGGCGGTCAGTGACGCTGCGTCGCTTGATACCGCGCTGGCCGGTCTCGGCCGATACTGCCGATCGGCAGCCGTCAGCCTTTGAGCACCCGGCGGCCGAGCGCCGTCACGTTGTCGGGTCGGATCTCGGTGGCGCAGCAGAGAAAGTCGCCGCGCAGGTAGCCGGGATTCACTTCGCGGAAATATCGGCTGTGGCGAGTGTGCTCGGCGCTGTTGGCCGCCACATCGTCGGTGTGGCGATATGGAATGGGATGGGCCAGCTGGACCACTCCCCGCGCCGGGTCGAACTCGGTCGGAAACTTCTTTGGCACGAAGGTGTTGATCCAGTGCCGCAGATCGGCATCGTCCGGATGATCGGGATCGGGCGCGAAGCGCAGGTAACAGGCCGGGAGGATGCGGTAGGTCCGGTGCGTGGCCGTGAGCAGAATCCAGAAGAAGCGGCTCTCGGGCTTCTGCGCGGCGACGGCAAACACGTGCCGGGCCCACACCCCAATCCATGAGGAATCACTCATGAAGTCCGGCGACAACACCGTGTCGCCGGAAAAAAAACCGTAGGTGGTGGTATCGCCGTCCACGTGCGACAACAACTTGAGCGTGGTGAACCCCTGCAGATCACCGAGATGATCGTCCACCCGCACGACCCAGTCCTTCTCTGACAGGTCCTGTTCGAACACATCGCGCTCGACGCCGACGAAGTGTTCATTCATGATGGCGAACATGCGAGCACGCTCGTCCGGTCGGATGTCTGCAGGGGTAACAACGGTCGCAACAGTGCGTCGCGCCGGCTCGGCGATGGACATGCGCGCGTAGTATACCGTGCGATAATTAGCGGCCATCGAGACCTGAAACCAGTGGCTTTCAAAGTACGTTCCTGTCTGGCCGGCCGAGTGCGCTGGGACGTCGATCAATTGCTCGGTCGCCCGCAGCTGGCGGAAGCGTTGGCCGCCGACCTGTCGGCGCATCCCGAGGTGACGTCCGCAACCACCAACGCGATGACCGGCAGTCTGCTGCTGACGTTCACGCCCACGATTGATGTCGCGCGTGCCTCGGAGTGGGTGCGCGACGCGCTCCTGCGACAACTGGACGCCATGGTGGCCACGGGTTCACCGCTGCCGATCGCCGTGCCCAGGCCCTCGGCTCAGGCCGGCGCGCAGACGCCGCTGCAACGGTTCATCGCGAGCACAGACCGACACCGCGCGCTGCGGCGGCGCGCCTTCGCGTTCTCGGTCGCCAATGGCGCAGAAGAAGCGGTCCCGCCCATGCTGGTGGGCCTGGCCGCTGACACGGTGACACGCGGCTCAGCGTCGCTGCTGGGCAGCATCGGACTCCGCACGGTCGGCTCCAGGCTGTTCGCCCTCGGCGGCCTCAGTGTGGCCTTCTGGGCCGCCGCCTCCATCATCGAATTCATGAAGGAGCGCGCGACGGCCGATCTGGCCAACGCCGTGCGCCACGACCTGCGCAATCAGGTGTACCAGCACATGCAGACGCTCGACGTCTCGACGATCGAATCGCGCGACGTCAGCGAATGGATGGCGATCCTCGATCAGGACGTCAACCAGATCCACAACTTCATCCGCCAGGGCGTGGACCCGTTCTTCAACATGGGCAGCAATCTGGTGATTGTGGGCGCGACGTTCCTGGCTGTCTCGCCCGCCCTGGCCCTCACCCAGCTGCTGATGGTGCCGCCGCTCGTGCTGGCGTCCATGGCGCTCCTCAAGCCCATCCGTCAGCGCCACATGGCCGCACGCGACGATGCGGAACGCCTCAACGCGATCCTCACGGGCAACGTCCAGGGCATGGCGACCATTGCCAGCTTCGGTACCGAAACGATCGAAGCCGACCGCGTGCTCGAGGCCAGCACGAAACACCGCGACACTGCGCGCATCGCGGAGCGGGTCGAAGCCGTGTACGTGCCGTCGCTGCGCGCGATCGCCGGTGGCGGCTTTGTCACCACGTTGGTATGGGGAGGTTCCCGTGTGGCCGGCGGCACATTGTCGGTCGGCGCGCTTGATGCGATGGCGCTCACGCAACTCCGCCTGCTGTCGGCGCTTGCGCGTATGGGTGTGGGCCTCGATCAGTACCAGAAGACCGCCAACGCGCTCGACCGCATCTACTCGACACTCGACACGCGCCCGGCCATCACGACGGGCACGGTCGCCCTGCCGCCACGGCGCGTCAAAGGCGACCTCGCGTTCCGAAACGTCACCTTCGGCTACGACCCGGCCCGCCCGGTCCTGCGCGACCTCACCCTGGAATGTGGCGCCGGGCAGACCATCGGCATCGTCGGCGCGACCGGTGCGGGCAAGAGCACGTTGCTCAAGCTGCTGCTCAGGTTCTACGACCCGCAGGAGGGTGTGGTCAGCATCGACGGCCAGGACGCCCGCAGCCTGATCGTGCAGGACATCCGCGAGAGCATCGCCATGGTGTCGCAGCAGATCACGTTGTTTGCGGGCACCGTGCGCGACAACATCGCCTACGGACGTCACGACGCGACAGACGACGAGATCAGGGCGGCGGCGCGTGTGGCCGAGGCACACGATTTCATCTGCGACCTGCCGGGCGGGTACACGTCTCGCATCGGCTTTGGCGGCCTGACGCTGTCGGGCGGTCAGCGCCAACGCATCGCCATCGCCCGAGCCGTCCTCGCCGACCGGCCGATCCTGCTGTTCGACGAGGCGACGTCCGCGCTTGATCACGCGACCGAAGCCGCCCTGCAGCGGTCTCTCGCCACGGTCACGGCGGGCCGCACCACCGTCATCGTCGCGCATCGGCTGTCCACCATCCGCCACGCCGACGTCATCTACGTGCTCGACGATGGCGCCGTGCGGGAGGCGGGCACGCACGATGACCTGGTGAAGGCCAGGGGACTCTACGCCGGCATGTGGCTGGTGCAGACCGGTGAGACGCGGCCAGCGCGTGCCGCCGGCGCTCGATGATCGCGCTGCCGGCGCGGACCCTGCTTCGGTCCGGCGCTTTCCATCTGTTGCTGTCGCACGTCTGGGATGAACCCGCGCCCGGCGTCGGCCGCGTGTTGCCTCCGGCGCTGGACACCATTTCAGACCTGATTGCGTGGCTGGCCGACACAGCCGCGCCGGACCGTCATCGGCCGGCGTTCCTGCTTGCCCTGCTGGCGGATGCCACGCAGGGGGCGCTCCTCGAGCAGGTCCGCGCGCGTATTCACGACAGCCTGCCGGTGGCGCTTGACGCGCTCGACGATCACACCGCACGCCCTGACGTCACCGGCACGGCCCTGGGCGGAGCCGTGTTGTATCTGCTGTCGCAGTTTCCTGACATGGCAGCCACGACTCTGCCCAGAGTTGAAGCCGCGCTGGGTGCCGATGCGCCGGGAACCGGTGCGCTGCAGGCGGTCTTCCACCTGGCGTCAATGCGCCCTGAACGCAGCCATTTCATTCGCCAGTATCTCGGAGCGGAAGCGTGCGCGGCGGCCGGAGTCAACCAGTTGGCGATCGCCGAAGCAACCCTGGCGTGTCCCACATGCCACGGCGACCTCGCGTTTGCGGACGACGAGATTACGTGCGCGGCGTGTCGCCGGACATACGGGTGGTCCGGGGAATCGCCCAACCTCGTGCCACCCGGCTGGGCCGAAACCGACGACTACTCTGCCGAGCTGGTCGAGCTGTACGAGACGCAGTCACGGCCGAGATTCGTGCAGGTCATGGCCAACGACTGGCACGCGCAGGTGCCCGACGAGCGAGAGCGCGCGTACATCGCAGCGCATCTGCACACCACTGATGGCCCGGTGCTCGACCTGGCGTGTGGCGCCGGCGGCTGGACCAGACATGTGGCGAACCACGTCGGACGCGACCGTGTCATCGCGCTGGACTACTCACCCGCAATGCTGGACGCCTGCCGCCGAGCGCTGCCGGGCGTGCTGACGGTTCGCGCAAGCGCGTCCGCGCTGCCGATCAAGACCGGCCGGCTGGGCGGCGCCAATTGCTCGGACGCCCTGCAGGCGCTGCCCGATCCGTCCCGGGCGATTGCGGAAGTCGGCCGTTGCCTGGCGCCGGGCGCCACGTTTACGGCCTTTACGTTCCGAGCCGCCCCGCAGCCCTATCGCTACTTTCAGCACCGCTTCCCCGCCGTGCCGCGTTCGGTATTCAGCCCGGCGGACATCGAAGCGTGGCTGACGGCCGCCGCGCTTGAGTTGCGCGATCTCAGCGGCCCGCAGCAGGCGATGTTCATCACAGCCCGGCGGCGCGGGTAGACTAGGACGCCATGAAGGTCAGGGTTGACGGCCAGCGATGTCAGGGGCAGAACCGGTGTTACGCGCTGGTGCCCGAAGTGTTCGACGTTGACGAACTCGGCCAGGCACACGTCGTGCTGGAAGGCACGGTCCCTGAGCCGCTGCAGGCCCGTGTCCGCCTTGCGGCCGCCAACTGCCCCGAATGCGCCATCACGGTCAGCGACGATGAGTAAGCCTCCGGAGTCATCCACCTACGGCCGCGTCGCAGACTGGGCCACGGACTTCGACCTCGCCGAACCCGAGTACAACCGGCGCGCGGAACAGATCTGGACCGAACTGCGCGGACGTTGCCCGGTGGCGCACACCGAGCGGTACGGCGGCGCGTGGCTGCCCGTGCAACACGAGCACATCCGTGAGATCGCGTACGACACCGAGCGCTACACCAGCCGCGGCGTGGTGGTCGGCAACCTGCGCCCGGTCGTGCCTGGCCCGGCCGGCGCGGCGCCCCCCATCACGTCCGATCCGCCGTTTCACGGCGAGGCCCGGCGCCTGCTGCTGCCGGCGTTTGCTCCGAAGCGGATTGCGCGCCTGGAAGACGATATTCGCGCATTGTGCCGCGCCCAGCTGGATCGTCTCGGCGCCGCCGCTCCCGGTGATGTCATTGACGCCGCGCAGGACTTCGCGCAGCAGGTCCCCGGCGCCGTCATGGCGCGGATGCTCGGACTCCCGGAGTCCGATTTCGACCTGTTCCGCGGATTCGTGCACGATCTGCTGGAAGGCGTGAACCTGCCGGCTGAGGAGATGGCCGCCCGTCGGGATCGCTTTGATGCGTACCTCGACGTGCAGATCGCGCAACATCGCGCCGAGCCGCAGGACGACCTGACGACGTTTCTGTGCAACGCGACCATCTTCGGTCAGCCGCTCGAGCCACAGCACATCAGGGGCACGATTGCCCTCTTGCTGCTGGCCGGGATCGACACGACGTGGAGCATGCTCGGGTCCGCGCTGCTCCATCTGGCCACCCATCCCGACGACCTGACGCGCTTGCGGAGCGAGCCGGCGCTGATGTCCACCGCGATCGAGGAATTCCTCCGCGCGTATGGACCGGCCACGATGGCGCGCCTTGTCGCCCGCGACCATGACTTCCACGGGCATGCCTTCAAGCAGGACGAGTGGGTGCTGCTGCCGTACAACGCGGCAAATCGGGATCCGAAGGTCTTTGAGCGGCCCGACGAGGTGCTGCTGGACCGCGCGGTGAATCCGCACGCCGCGTTTGGACTCGGCATTCACCGCTGTCTGGGATCGAACCTCGCGCGCCTGGAGATTCGCGTCGCACTGGAGGAATTCCTCGCGCGCTTCCCCGCCTTCAGCCTCGCGGATCCGGACGCCGTCCGATGGAGCGTCGGCCAGATCCGCGGGCCACGGTCACTGCCGCTGCGCGTGCTCGAGGTTCAGAAGCCGATGGCGCCCGAGAGCAGCAGCGCCTTGACGGTATAGACGTTCTCGCGATCCTGATACATGTAGCTGAGCGTGAGCGACCGGTTCGGGTGGGGCGTGAACTGCAGCCCGCCCGTCAGGCTCCAGGCGTCGATGGCGCGCTGCGCTTCGCGGATGGTCTTCGCGATGGCGTGTTCCGAGCCGACGTTGCCGCCGGCCACCAGCGACACCTTCGGGGTGAGCCGCAGCGAGCTCTTCACACCAAGCCCCAGCCCCTCTTCCTTGATGGAGCCCACCGACGCGCGCGTGAACTGCACACCCGCCTGCGCATCAAGCGCCTTCCAGGTGAGCACGCCTCCGAGGGTCAGCACCGCCACGTCCGTATCGTGGCGATACGTGGAATAGGACACCTCGGCGATCGGATTGAGGTGCTCGGACACACGCACCTGCGCCTTGACGTCGAGTTCGCGCGTGGCAATCGTCTGGACGTCGAGACCAAAACCCGCCGAGGCCGACAACATGACGCGACGCGCGCCGAAGACATGGTTGATGCCGGCGTTGACCTGAGTGTCGGGATCGTCGAAGCGGTTGTGTGAATCCACAACCACGAAGAGCTGGCTGCGCATCGAGACACCGCGCGTCAGGGTGATCGTGGTCTGAGTCTGCGTTATTTCCGCACGGCTCAGGTCCTCAAGGCTGAAATCGACCTGGACGTGGTTTTTCGGCGGCGCGGCTGGACGCGTCTGGGCGGCAGCCACGCTGGACGACAGGCTCAGGAGACAACACAGGACAGGGACGCGCACGAGGACCTCACTTCACGAAAACGATGTTCGAGACAAAAGAATGGCGGCACCCGGACGTGTCCGAGTGCCGCCGGTTGATGCAGCCGTGACGACTGGTGTCAGGCTTTCTTGGACGCCTTGAGGGCGTTGACCTCGGCGCGCAGCGCCTCGATCTCGGCCTCGAGTGTCGAGACCGTGCGGACATTGGCCGCCTCGTCACGGATCTTCGAGGCCTCGGACCGCGCAGTGGACCACGCCGAGGAGGCGAAGTCCTTCACCTCATAACCAGCACGGACGACACCCACGAGCACGGGGCGCAGCACCGCCGGCCCTGCCACGGCCGCCACAGCACCCACCACGATGTTGCCCAACGCTGACTTCGGAAGCAGACTCACCATGCGTTTAAATCTCCCGTCAGAGGGTAACCTGCAGTGTATCGAAGGGTCAACCCCGAGCCGGCGAGTTGACGCGTGCTCACCAGACACGGCATCATTCGACAGCGCTCCGAATTCCGCATGCTCACTGCCATCGTTTCATTTCTCCTCGGGGTGTTCCTGGCCCCTGTCGTCCGCCCGCTGTTCCGGCCGGTCTTCGTCGAACTGGTGAAGGTCAGCATTCTGACGGCGGATGAAGCACGACGCGCCGCGGCGCGCGTCCGTGAGGACATGGAAGACGCGGTGGCGGAAGCGGGTGCGGAACGCGCGGCCCGCGCCCAGAAAGCTACCGCACCGTCGTCGTCGGCGGAATCAGGTGCGACGGTTCCTCCAGCGGATTCCCCGAGCGATCCACCTCCGTCACCGAGATGAGGTTGGGATACAGCGTCGGGAAGTACCACCAGCGAATCCCCACCACCCAGACTTTGTAATACCGTCCCGGCTGCAGGCGGGCCTTCATGCCCTGCGAGTTGATCTTGCCGAGCCACCACGCGTCCTCGTTGAGATATTCGTGGGTCTGCTGAGGATCAAACAGGTCAGCCGCATGCACGAGATACCGCAACTGCTGCTCCGGCGTTGAACCCGAGCCGTAGTCGATCACGTTGTCATCGAGCAGCTGGATGTAGTGCGGTCGCGGGATGACGTAGGCCAGCGGCAGCACGAACAGGAAGAAGCCCGCCAGAACGACGACCAGTTTTTTCGGAATGGTGAAGTGCCAGAACCGCAGCCCCCCGAGCTGCAGGTCAGCCAGGTAGCGGCCCATCGGGCGCGCGATGTCCCGATACCATTCGTCGCGGCGATCCCACCAGAGCTGCAGGCGGCCACCGAAGGTCTCCTTCATCGTGAACGCGCGACCATCGACATGGTGCGGCGGGCCGTCCGTGATCCACAGGAGCGGGGTGAGTCAGAGGCCGAGGAGGACACGCAGGACTGCGAGCACGAGTCCGAGCAGCCAGGCCCAGACATACACGGTGCCAATCAGGACGCAGAACAGGAACGCGATGAACCTGATCGTCTGGAAGAACAGCGTGACGCTGTTTCGGACATCTTCGTAAGCACGTTCCCCGGCAGCGCGCGCGTCGGCTTCGGCGCGCTCGAGCCTGGTCGGCTGACCGTCCGGCGTGGACGTCGATGCCTGGGACGTACTCATCGTGCCGAACATCTTATCGTCAACAGGTACACTGTGGCGTGCCCTCCCCTGGATCCCTCCGGGCGCAGGTGGAATCCTACTGCCGCTCGATACTTGCTTCAGACGCTGAACCGCGTGTCGTGGAATGGCAGCCGCTGTCTGGTGGGTGGGAGCATGACGTCTACGAGCTCGGCCTGGAAACGGGACCGGCCGGACGCCGGGGTCTCCAGCACTTTGTGCTGCGCCTCAACCCACGTCCGGACGCCGGGCCGGCGGTCGCGCGCGAAGCGCACACGCTGACGCAACTGCACAGGGCCGGCATCCGCGCGCCTCGCCTGTTCGCCGCTGAAACCTCCGCCGATGCGCTCGGGTCACCTTTCCTGCTTGTTGAGCACATCGCTGGCCGGCTGCTGCTTGAGTTGATGCCGTCGGTGCCACCGGAAGAACGGGAGCAACTCAGGCAGGGGTACTGCGCGCTGCTCGCCCGACTGCACCGCCTCGACTGGCGGCCGTTTGCTGACGACCACACCGCGCAGTTTCTCCCCGTCGATGCCCTGCTCACAGCGGGACGCGCCGTGTGCCGCGACGTGCCGTCCCTGCCGGACGCGATGGCCTGGCTGGAACGGCACCGACATCACATCGAGGAACAGCGCGCCGTTCTGCATGGCGACCCGCACCTTGCCAACACACTCGTATGTGACGACCGGTCCATCGTACTCATCGACTGGTCGGCCAGCGGCGTGGGTGATCCCCGCATTGACCTGTCGCGGTCGATGCTGCTCATCCGCGGCTACGGCGCCGAGGGGCGTCGCGACGCGTTTGTCGACGCGTACGCCGCACTGACGGGACCGGTGCAGTACCTCGAGTGGTTTGAGGTGCTGGCCGCGGTCCGGCACCTGGGCATGGTCGCGGAACGCGCCGCCGGACTTGATTCGGCGCGGGACGGCGGCCCCCACGAGCAAGCGGCCGCCAGGATCGCGGCGTTCATCGAGCGCGTTATTGCTGCTCCACCAGCGCCTTGAGGCGGCCGAGATCAGCCTCGATCGCGCTCCGCATGGCGCCGGTGACCATGTCGAGCGGCGCGAACTTCGCGATACCCGTCAGTTCTCCCTTGTCATGGATGGCGACACGTGAACCGTCGCCGGCGCGTTGAATCGAATACCGCACGCGCCCGACGAACGGCCCGTCGACGACCTGCAGATCGAGCACGTGCGGGAATCCCACCGCCACGACCTCGGTCGTCCAGCTGATGTTCTGCCCCATGAACACGCCGTGGTGGGTCACCCGCGCGCCCGGCTGCAGCGCGGCGGAGTGCACCTCGACCCGTTGCACGGCCTTGAGCCACTCCGGATACCGCTGCGGGTCAAACATGATGGCGGCAATGGCGACGGGAGACGCCGCGATGTCGATGGCGACGGTGAGATCAATCATGCCGGTATTATGATGGCCCGCTCATGACACGCGAAACCTGGGGCAGCCGCTTCGGCTTCATCATGGCCACGGCCGGATTCGCCATCGGCCTTGGCAACATCTGGCGTTTTCCGTACATGACCGGCATGAACGGCGGGGGCGCCTTCCTGCTGGTCTACCTCGTGGTCGTCGCCGCGATCGGCCTGCCCTTGCTGATGATCGAGATCGGACTTGGGCGCAAGGCGCAGTTGAGTCCCATCGCGGGTTTCGCCCGGCTGCACGGACCGCGGAGCCCCTGGGGACTCATCGGCTGGCTCGGCATGACCGCTGCCGTGATGATCAACGCGTACTACCTGATGATCATCGGCTGGATCGTCGGCTACACGATCGAGGCCTTCCGCGGGTCGCTTCACGGCCTGTCAGCCGAACAGTTGTCGGCACACTTTGCGGCGGTCACGACCACGCCGGGGCCGTTGGTGGCGTACACCCTGCTCACCACCGCCGCGTTGACCCTGGTCGTCCGGCGTGGGCTTGGCGGCGGCGTCGAGCGGTTGTCGCGCATCGCCATGCCCGCGCTGTTTCTGCTGCTGGTGGCCCTCGCCGTCCGGTCACTCACCCTCCCCGGCGCCGGGGCGGGTCTGGCCTGGTATCTCACACCAGACTTCTCGGTCGTCACCGCCGGGACGTGGCTCGCGGCGCTCGGGCAGGCGTTTTTCTCGATCGGTGTCGGGATGGCCGCCGGCTTCGCGTTCGGCGGCTACATGGATCCGCGGCGAAGCGACGTCCCCGGCAGCGTCGCGCTTGTGGTCGTCGCCGACACCGCCGTGGCCGTTGGCGCGGGGTTGATCATCTTCCCCGCACTTTTTGCGTTCGGCCTCGCGCCAGATTCTGGTCCCGGCCTGTTGTTTGTGACCATTCCGCAGGTGTTCTCGCACATGCCCGGCGGGATGGCCTTCGGCGCCGCCTTCTTTGTCCTGCTGTTTCTCGCGGGCGTGACGTCAGCGGTCGCCCTGTTTGAAGTCGTCACCGCGTCGTGTGTCGACTCGCTCGGCCTGAGTCGTCCACGCGCGGCGCTGGCGACCGGCGCGCTCTGGGCCGTACTCTCCACAGTGGTCATCCTGGGCGAAGGCCCGTGGGCGTGGATTCAGCCGTTTGGCTTGACGCTGTTCGGACTGCTGGATTCGGTGTCGACCAACGTGTTGCTGCCGGTGGGCGGTCTGCTGCTGGCGCTGTACACGGCCGTTGTCTGGACGTTTGACGGCTTCATGCGTGACGTCAACGAGGGCGCCGGAACGCTGCGCGTCACCGGTCTGCTCCGGCCGTTTGTGCTCGTGGTGATTCCCGTCGCTGTTGCGCTCGTCCTGCTCACCAGCCTGGGCGTGCTCTGACGCTCGGCCTACTTCACGAGCATCGGCCTGGTGTGCCGCTCCCCGCTGATCAGGCAATCAAAGTGCGCGTCGAACAAGGCCAACGGCACCGTCCCCGCATCGAGGAGATGATCGTGAAAGCGACGGATGTCGAAGCGGTCGCCCATCAGCCGCTGCGTGCGCTCGCGCGCATCACGAATCGCGAGGGCGCCCAGTTTGTACGCCAACGCCTGGCCCGGCATGTCGACCGAGTAGCGCAAGGTCTCCGTGTCAATCTGTGCCTCGGACTCGAAGGTGTTCTCGCGCATGAACTGCATCGCGCGCTCGCGTGACCAGCCGAGCGCGTTCATGCCGGTGTCGACGACCAGCCGGGTGGACGTAAACAGGTCCATCCCCAACCGCCCGGCCTTGGCGTAGACGTCAGGATACACACCCATTTCCCAGGCCACGTCGGAGGCGTACTCTCCCCACCCTTCGACAAACGGCACGGAGCGCGTGGTCTTGCGCAAACGCGGGATCCCCGGATGCTCCGCCACCCGCGTGAGCTGGTAGTGATGCCCCGGCAGCAGCTCGTGAAACACGATCGCGGTGACCATCGTGATTGAGCGGGTCTCCGGATTGAGTCCGTTGTAGTTGTAATAGCCCTTCGGATCGGTCGTCGTCGGCAGGCTGTAGAACCCGTAGGTCATCGATGGCTCGAGATCCGGCGCCAGGCGGCGCACGTCGTACGGCGCTTTCGGCATCATGGAGAAGAACTCGGGCATCTTCGGCTCGATGAGCCGAATGGCCGCCATCATCCGTTCGCCGATTTCCTCGCTGCGTTGCGCGAAGAAACGCCGGTCGGTGCGCAGGAACGTCTTGAACTCCTGCAACGTGCCGGCAAAACCGGCCTCCACGCGCAGTTGGTCCAGCGCCCGGAGGATCCGGGTGACCTCGGCAAGACCGCGATCGTGTATCTGTTGCGGCGTGAGGTCGAGCCCGGTGTTGCGCCGGATGAGCACGCGATAGAACTCGTCGCCGTTTGGATACTGGGAGAGTCCCACGCGGTCGCCCGTTCGCCGGCGGTACGGCCCGTCGATGTATGCCGCCAGCCGCTCGATGGCCGGATTCACCTCGGTGCGGACAATATCGTCCACTTCGGCGACGAACGCGGCCCGCGCGTCGGCCGGCGTCGAGGTCAAGCGCGCGGGCGCGACAGAAAACGGGCTGGCCGGCGGCATCGCGGCAAACGACCGGATGAACGGCAACACCAGACGCAGTTCCTCGGTCGGCAGCACCACGCGCTGCTCGGCCTGTTGTTCGAGCCGCACCTCGTAGGCGCGCATCGTGGCGGGCAGCTGGCGCAGGGCCGCGACATACGCCGCGCGCTGCTCGGCGGTCGCCAGCGGCGCCGCCGCAAATGGCGTCGTCAATGCGCGCAGCGGCGAAAAATAGGGCGTGACGATGCTGGGGAGCCAGAAGAATTGGCCGGTGGCCTCGGAATCCTGTTGCGCCTGTGCTTCCGCGACGCCGAAGTCGAGCCAGTCGTCATGCGTGAGTTTTGACTGATCGATCTGGCGGAGCTTCGCCAGATAGCCCTGGGCGTGCGCCGCCAGCCGGTCCGCCAACGCCGGTGTTCCGGCGGGACCGAGGTCCACTGCGAGTGTGCCGGGCGCTCGTTCGGGCATTCCGGCCAGCGCCCGCCGCTCAGGCGCATACGCGTTGATAAGGGCCTGCAGCCGCTCCCCCTCCGAGGGCTGGGCTGCGCGCAGGAGCGAACCGGCGATCACGGCTGCGGCGAGAGCGACACCCGTCGCCAGACGGAAGGAGGGACGCAATGGCATGCCGCGCATTCTACGCTCTCGGGTATCATCCCGGCCATGCGCCGACTGCTCGTGCTGACTGCTGCGTTGATCGTGGTGTGTGCCATGGACGGCCGAGGCCAGCAGGCCGACGACCTGTCTCCACGCCAGTGGCCATCCGGTGAATACGCCCGGCTGCTTGCCGCGCAGAACGTGATGCGCACATCAGCCGGCGCGGCCACCGGGTATGGCGGAGCGGTGACTGTCGCCTACAACGGCATCGCCGCACGCGCGGGACTCGAAGCGCTGGCCAAAGGCGGCTCGGCGATTGACGCCGCGTTGACGGCAGCGGTGACGCAGGTGGCCGCGACGGCCGGGGCGCCCATCAGCTACTTCGGCCTCATGTCGCTGGTCTACTACGACGCGTCGACCAGACAGGTCTACACGATGAACGCCGAGTGGAACACCATACGCGGCGAGACGAGCCCGACGACCATTCCCGGCAGCATCAACATGGCGTCTCCCGAAGGCCTGCGCGGCACCGCCGTCAGCGGACGAACCGCCCTGGTCGGCGGATTCATGAAAGGTGTGGGCGCCGCTCATGCGCGCTTCGGCCGGCTGCCCTTCGCGCGAATCTTCGATACCGCGATCCACCTGGCGGACGAGGGCATGCCCGTAACGGACGCCCTCGCCGGCAAGTTCGAGTTCCGGCGCGAGGACCTCGCGCGCCTGGCCGCCACACGCGCGATCTTCCTCAAACCGGACGGCTCGACCTATCGTGCCGGGGAGACGTTTCGACAACCCGCACTCGCCACCACACTTCGCCGAGTGGCGGCGGATGGCACCGACTACATCTACAAGGGAGCGTGGGCGAAGAAACTTGTCGACGCCGTGCAGCGTGATGGCGGCCTCATGACACTCGAGGATCTCGCGAACTACGACGTCCAGTGGAGCGCGCCCGTCCACGGCGACATCGGCCCGTATCGCATCTACACCAATCCCCCGCCCAACGCCGGTGGCCTGAATCTCATCGAGGCGCAGCAAATGGCGGTCGCGTCCGGGCTTGCGCGAGGACCGCACTGGACTGAGTCAGGCGCGGCCCTGCGCACGGCGCTCGACATCACGCAGGCGTACTCGCTGGGGTACCTGCCGGACGCCACACGGCAACAGGTGCTGCCCGGCGTCGACTACTCACCGGCAACGCGCGTCACGCCGGCACACGGCGCCGCGATGTGGAAAGCGCTCTCCGCCGCTTCGCCCTTCCGATGGAAGCCACCAGCCGGCCACCACTCCGACGATGTCGTGGCGGTGGATGCGCAAGGCAACATGGCGGCCATCACTCACAGCATCAACTGCGTCGACTGGGGCCGCACCGCGATCAACATTGACGGCATCTCGATTGGCGACCCTGCCTCATTCCAGCAGTCACAGATCGCGCGAGTGCCGCCGGGAAGCCGGCTGCCGGCGCCAACCGAGACGGGCATCGTGTTTCGGGACGGACAGCCGTGGCTGGCCTTTGCCTCGATGGGTTCAGGCCTGCACCAGCGGACCTTCCAGGCGCTGACCAACATGCTGCACTTCGGCATGAGCGTCGAAGAAGCCGTGAATGCCGCCGACTTCCTGATGCCTGCCACTGATCTCACCACCGGCCAGTTGACCTTCCGCGTGCCGGCCGGGCGCTTCCCGAAACACGTGCTGGACGCCGTCGGCTACCAGTACGCCGAAGTGGATCCATCCGACGTGCGGTTTGGCGGCGAAGGACTCTGGGTGGCCATCAGCCGGGATCCCCTGACGGGCCTGCTCAGAGCGGCGTCACACAACCGGAACAACAGCGCCGCGTTTGCGCGCTGACCGTGGTTATTGGACGACCACGTTCGTGCGTGTGTCGCGGGTCACGGTGCACCATCGCCGGCACCCGCCGGCGTGAAACCACCGCTCCATCACGACGCCCTCGGCATTGCCATGCATGAATGCGCGGTCGACGTCACGGGCGTCCGGCTCGGTAAGGGCGTCAGGAGTCGACGGCAACTCCCCGTAGAGGAATTCTTCGACGGCGCGTTCGCCGCAGTGCGGGCACCGGATGCGATGTGTGACCGCCATCAATGTGTCCCCGCCGATCCGCGATCGGCCAACGTCCGATCACGGCGAAAGCGATCAAGACCAAAAGGCGCGATGAGTGCGGGCATGCGCCCGGTCGCAATCAGTTCGGCCATCTGCTCGCCTCCCGCGGGAATGGCCTTGAATCCCCACGTGCCCCATCCAGTGGTCACGAGAAATCCGTCAACACCGGTCTCACCCATCACCGGCGAATAGTCGGTGCTCATGTCACAGACACCGGTCCACTGCCGCAGCACCTGCAGGTCCCGCAGGAACGGCAACAACGTGGTGATCCGCAGCGCACACTGCTGGAGGAATCCGAACGTGGAATCCATCGCGTAGCTCGGGGCGCGATCGATCTCCGCGCCGATGAGCATCTCGCCCTTGAGCGTCTGCGATGCGTAACAACTCAGACCCGACGAAGCGACGATGGGCCCGAAGGCATCGCCGTACCGGTGCGTCACAAAGGCCTGCAGCGGATGGGTGCGGATCGGCAGCCTGACGCCTGCCCACCCCGCGACCGTGCTCACGTGGCCACCCGCGGCGGACACCACGGTGCCGGCTGCGACATCACCTGTCGCCGTGCGCACGCCAACGACCCGGCCGCCTTCCCGAACCAGCCCGATCACCGGCGTGTGGGCGAACACATCCACACCAAGACGCATCGCGCCCTCGGCGTAGGCCCAGACGACGCGGTCATGCCGGGCGGTGGCGCCTTCCGGGTGATACGACGCGCCATACACGGGCCACACGCCGCCGCCTGACAGATCGATTTGCGGGCACAGCCGCTTCACGTCGTCCGGCTCGACGTACTCCGTGCGCGCGCCACAGGCCGTATTGATGGCGGCGCGCGCCCGTTCCTGCCGCACCCCGGCCTCGCTGTGCGCGATCCACAACAGTCCTTTGGTGCGATTCATCAGGTCGCGACCGGTCTCCTGTTCGAGCGCCGCGTAAAGGTCGACCGACCGCTGATAGAACCGAACCGCCTCGGCCACGCCGTAGTTGGCGCGGATGATGGTGGTGTTCCTGCCGGAGTTCCCTGAGCCGATGTACCCGCGCTCGAACACGGCGACGTTGGTGATGCCATGACGGGTGGCGAGGTAGTACGCCGTCGCAAGTCCGTGACCGCCGGCGCCGATGATGACCACATCATAGGAGGCTCGACGAGTCGTCGGCCAGCGCAGATGAATCTGCCGCTCGACCATCTCGTTCATGACAGTCGCTCCAGGAACTCGGCCGCGAAGGGCGCCGGCACAAACACCCGTACGGACCTCTGCGTCCACCACATCTTCACGGGAAGCCCCGCAGCCACCCCCTGCACACACGCGGGATAACTCTCGGGCGGCGGCCAGTCGGCGGTTCGCGACATCCACGCCCGCGCACCCTCCACGCTCAGCGTCACACCCACCCACCCCGTGTCGACACGAACGATGGCGTGAGGGTCGTCGATGCGGAATGATGCCGGAATCTCATCGTGATCGAGCAGGAGCACCTCGTCGGATGCGATGCGGCACACCGCCGCGCCGGCAGGCCACTCGATGCGATCAAGCGACTCCGGCGTTGCAACGATGCGGACCACGTGCAGGGGCTCAGGCGCGCGCACGCGAGCCCTCCGGGTCGTAAAACGGCAATGCCACCCGTCGCGCTTCCCGACCGTCGATCTGTGCAGTGTCCGGAAGACGGTCTCCCTCGTACGCCAGCCAACCCAGCAGGACGCTACGCTGCAACACCGGCGACCACGCGCTTGATGTCACCACGCCGGCGACGCCGCCAGCGCCATCACGGATGACCGCCCCTTCCAGCGGAGGCGGCGATCCCATCTCAAACCCGCACAACCGGCGATCGCGCGGCAACCGGTTGGTGCGATGCATGGCGTCTCGTCCGACAAACGCCGGCTTGTTGGCCGAGACCGCCCATTCGGCGTCAATGCGGCGCAGCGTCGAGTCGAAGTCGGTGTCCTGGCCCACGATCACGTGACCTTTTTCCAGGCGGAGTGTCAGCAATGCCTTCAGGCCGTGTGGGCGGATGGCGCAGGGCGCGCCGGCATCGAGCAAGGCGCGCCACAGATGCTCGGTCTGCGCGAAGGGATGATGCAGCTCGTATGACACCTCGCCCGTGAAGCTCAGCCGCAGCACACGGCAGGTCACCCCTGCGACCTGAGCCGGTGTGTGGTGCCCAAATGACGGAAGGTCAGACGCGCCCGCCGCGCGAAGCACCTGCGACGCCATCGGTCCGGTCACATTGATCGCGCCCAGCGACATGGTCTCATTCAGGATACGGACGTCTGCGCGCAGACTCTCAGCCCAGTCGCGCACCCATGCTTCGGCATGGGTGGCGCCGCCACTGGTGAAGGTCAGATAAAAGCAGTCGTCGCCATCCCGGCACACCAATCCGTCATCGATGACGTAGCCACGTTCGTCGAGCAGGAACGTGTAACGCAGGCGCCCGCTCCTGAGTGATGCGACGCGCGCCGGGTAAAGATGTTCGAGCAAACGCAAGGCGTCGGGTCCGGTGACGGTCAGTTTGCCCAGTGTCGACACGTCGCCGAGGGACACGCCGGTGCGGACTGCGGTGTACTCGGCGTCCGGATCACCGTAGTGCCAGGGCCGCCACCAGCCGCCCATGCGTTCCATCGATGCGCCGGCGGCGCGGTGCCACGTGTCGAGCGGCGTCCGCAGTGTCGGCGCGTGCCATGCGCCGGCCGCGAGTTCGCCCATCGTCGCGCTGCGCGTCAGCGGAGTGCTGTCGAACGCGGACTGCGCACGGCTCGAGCGCGCTTTTCGCGCGGCGGGCGGCGCCCAGGAGGTCGGCGTGAACGGCAGGCCCGGCAGCGCCGGACAGGGGTCTTGCCGGCGCACGGCGTGGGCGCCCGAGCTCGCACAGAGCCTCTGGCAGCGGCTCTGTCCCTGCGTACCGAGCGTGCGCTTTCTGGACGCCTTCAGCCCCACGGACGCCTT
>CBINOO010000005.1:0-96873 GCA_966252305.1 uncultured Acidimicrobiia bacterium | reverse complement strand
CCGATGGCCACCTGCTCGGCCGCCATGAACACCACGAAGACGAGCATGGCGTAGCGAGCCAACACACCGACGGGCTCCGCCGCCGTGCTGCCGATGTTGGCCAGGTAGCCGGTCACCAGTCCGCCGACCACACGCGAGAGCAACGAGCCGAAGACGAGAATGCCGGTGGCGAGCAGGACGTTCGGCACAAATCGCACGGCCCGGGTGAACAGTTCTCCGGCCGCGCGCACGCCCAACGCATCCAGCAGCCCGATGAACACGCCGGCGAGAATGAGCCAGTACAGCGTGCCGGCGATCAGGGTGACGGTCGTGAAGCGCACGCCTCCCTGGATCAGCGCGTCCTCGACGCCGGCCCGCTCGGCCAGTTCATCGACCTTGAGCCACCGCAGCAGCCGGATGGTCAGCTTGCGCGCGGTGCGGGCAATGATCCAGCCGGCCACCAGCAATGCCAGCGCGATGGCGATGTCAGGCAGCACCAGCCAGACACGCCAGGCCTGCACGCGCAGCGACTCGAGCAACGTGACCGTCTCATTCATGCAGTGTCCTTGAGTCCGATCGTAGCAAAGCCGGGCCGAATGTTAGAATTCGCAGCATGCGACAACTGAGCCGTGAATACCGTTCGTGGGCGCTCTCGGTGTGTACTGCCGGGCTGACGGCCCTTGTGCTCCTGATCAGCAGCGATGCGCCGCAGGCGCAGGCGCAGCGGCTGCAGACACCCGCCGAGGCCGTCAACTACAGCCAGGGCGGCACGTTGTACGACCCCCTCATGAAGTTCGTCTACGACCTTGACGCCGCCTCCAACCTGATGAGCGTCAAGAAGCTGACCACCACGCTGGGCGGACGCGACGTCGTCCTCGCGGTGTTGTCGAATCCTCCGATCTTCCGCCCCGAAGACGTGTTGCGCACCGACAAACCCATCGTGCTGATCGTCAACAACGTGCACGGCAACGAGGTCGCCGGCAAGGATGCCTCGATGGAAATCATGCGCGACCTGGTCCAGGGCGATCTGCGTCCGCTGCTCGACGACGTGGTCGTGCTGAATGTGCCGACGATCAATCCGGACGGCGCCGAGGTGCGCCGCCGCACCAACGACCAGAACTTCGACATGAATCGCGACTACCTCAAGCTGGAAACGCAGGAGATAGGCGCGCTGGTCACCGAAGTGCTCAACGTGTGGCAGCCACACATCTGGGTCGACACGCATCACGGCGGGTCGGCCCCCTATACGCTGACCTTCCAGACCAACATGAATCCGGCCGGCGATCGGGGACTGGTCGACTTCGGCAACAACGAGATCATTGCGGCCATCCGGCGCGCGCTGCGGGCGGAAAACTACGACGGCTTCTGGTATTCCGGCCCCGGCAATGTGGAGGGGCAGGCCGGATGGACGGCGACGTCGGTCGAGCCGCGCAAGCAACACGTCTACGGCGCGATGGTCAACACCCTCGGCTTCCTCTTCGAGACACCGTCCGGCTCGCACCGGGTGGTGGACAACGGCAACCGCGTTGAAGAAATCCCGCGCGAGGAGACGTACCGCCATCAGGTGCGCGGGCAGTACATCGGTCAACGTGAACTGATTCGCTTCGCCGCCACACGCGCGGCCGACCTCAAGCGCGTCATCGCGCAGGCCAAGACCAGCGCCATCACACGCGGCCACAACGACAGCGACAACGATCAGGTCCCCCTCGACTACAAGGTGGTCAACAAGGGGAACGAGGACTTCTGGGTGCGCGCGGGTGGCCCGGCACGAGGTGGCCGCGGCGCAGGCGCCGGAGCCCCATCCCCGGCGGCCGTGACGTTCGAGAAGGTCAACAGGCCGGTGTTTCTCGAGTACGAGGTGACGCGAAGCACCACTCGCCCGTGGGGTTATTTCGTGGCCGCAGGCGCGGCCGGTCGCGTGCTGCCGATCCTGCACCAGCACCAGATTGCCGTGCAGCGGCTGACCGAACCCGTGACCATCGACCTCGAGGTCTACTACGCCACCGAGATCTCCGCGGACACCTACTTCCAGGGCCACTACCTGCGCGACGTGACGGCCACCAAACGGACCGAAACCATGACGCTGCCCGCCGGGACGCTGTTCATCCCGAGCGGTCAGGCCAGGTCAAACCTCATCAGCTATCTGCTGGAGCCGGAAACCGACGACAACCTCATCACCTGGGGCTATCTCGACGACTTCCTCCAGGTCACGTCCAATCGCGCCACGGGCCGCGCGGGGAGCGACCCCGACGACCCGCCGCCGGCCGGCGCTCGTGGCGGACGCGGCGGCAACTCGCCCGGCCAGCGGATCCCGATGTACCGGCTGATGAAGCAGGCGACGTTTGGCGCCGTGATCGTCGAGCCGCCGGTCAGCGGGACGAAGAACCAGATTTACAGGTAGCGGCAGGTAGCGGGCAGGGGCGGCGAGGGGCGGCAAGAGGTACACTGGAGTGTGCCCGCGTTTGCTGACCTTGCCCTCCACCCTTCCCTGATTTCCGCCGTTACGGCTCTCGGGTACGAAGAAACCACCCCCATCCAGCAGGAAGCGATTCCGCTGCTGCTCGAAGGCCGGGACCTGATCGGACAGGCCGGCACCGGCACGGGCAAGACGGCCGCCTTTGCGCTGCCGATGCTCCATCGCCTGCTCACGCAGGAACCGGCCGAATCCGGCCCGGTCCGCGCGCTGGTGCTGGTGCCCACGCGCGAGCTCGCGATGCAGGTCGCCGAGGCGATTCACAAGTACAGCAAAGGCACGTCGCTGCGTGTGGTCCCCGTGTATGGCGGCGCCCCGATGGATCAGCAGATCCGGGCGCTGCGCCGCGGCGCGGATCTCGTCGTGGCCACACCCGGCCGTGCGCTCGACCACCTCAAGCGCGAAACGTTGCGTCTTGGTTCGCTCGAAGTCCTCGTGCTTGACGAAGCGGACGAGATGCTCGACATGGGCTTTGCCGAAGACCTGGATGCGCTGCTGACCGCCACGCCGTCCACGCGCCAGACCATGCTGTTTGCGGCAACGATGGCGTCGCGTC
Organism: uncultured Acidimicrobiia bacterium; assembly: GCA_966252305.1. GTDB lineage: Bacteria > Acidobacteriota > Vicinamibacteria > Vicinamibacterales > SCN-69-37 > SYFT01. Next base: position 93,865 of record CBINOO010000005.1, on the reverse strand, counting down.
TCGCGAAAATTGCGGAGACGCACCTGTCGTCGCCGGCACGCGTCACCATCAAGGCGGAGAAACCCACGGCCGGCGCCGTGCCCCGCGTGCGACAGGTGGCCTACCTCGTCTCCCGCCAGCAGAAGGCATTTGCGCTCAACCGTGTGCTCGAGTTCGAGTCACCCGCGACAACGATCATCTTCTGCCGCACACGTGTGGAGGTGGATGAGCTGACCGACACGCTCAAGTCGCACGGCTACGCGGCGCAGGCGCTGCACGGCGGCATGGAGCAGCGCCAACGCGACCGCGTGATGCAGCTGGTGCGCGACGACAAGGCCGACATGCTCGTGGCCACCGACGTCGCCGCCCGTGGCCTGGACATCGATCACATCAGCCACGTCATCAACTACGACATCCCGACCGCGCCGGAAGTCTACGTGCACCGCATCGGCCGCACCGGCCGCGCCGGGCGCGAAGGTGTGGCCATCACGCTCGTGGAACCGCGCGAGCGGCGCACCCTCGGGTTCATCGAGCAGGTCACCAAGCAGTCGATTGAACGCGCGGAACTGCCCACGCTGGCGGCCCTGCGGGCGCGGCGACTTGAAGAACTGCGCTCCAGCATCCAGACACGTATCGTGTCAGGCGGACTCGACGAGGCGAAGACGTTTGTCCTGTCGCTGGCCGCGGACTTTGACATGGCTGACGTTGCGGCCGCGCTGGTCGCGATGTCCGATGCGGCAGCAGGCGGCACAGCCGTCGCCGACGCGCCGGTCAAACGCGAGCCCAAGGTCGAGCGCGCACCCAAAGCGGAACGCGCGCCGCAGGCGGAGCGGGAGCCGAAGGCGGAGCGTGCGCCAAAAGCAGAGACCGCATCGGCACCAACACCAACCGAGCTGCCCGAGCCGGAAGAATCCACTGCCCCCGAAGCGCCGCCTGCGCCGAAGGCGCGCGCTGCGGCCCGGCCTGATGTTCAGCCCGAATCGGACGCCCGCGACGAACGGTCACCGCGCCTCATCCGCAAGCCAAAGGTGGAACGGCCGGTACGCGACGACCGGGAGGAATTTGGCGACCGCCTCGCTCGGTACGACCGCGACGACCGCCCGGCCAGATTTGACCGTGGAGATCGCGGTGACCGAGGCGATCGCAGTGACCGCGGCGAGCGCCGCCCGCAGGTCGCCCGCGCCGTGATTGGAATCAGCATCGGCGAAAACGCCGGCGTGAGGCCTGGAGATCTCGTGGGCGCCATCGCCGGCGAGACCGGCATCGACTCATCAGCCATCGGCGAAATCCGCATCAACCCGGCATCGTCCACCGTCGAGATTTCCGGTGAGTACGTCGACCAGGTCATCGATGCGATGTCGACCGCAAAGGTCCGCGGCAAGATCGTCAAGGTCAAGCTGCTGCGGGAGGCCGGTCGCGCGTTCAGCCCGCGAGCCGATTACGGCGATCGCAAGCCCTACGGCGAGCGCAAACCCTACGGCGAGCGAAAGTCGTACGGGGATCGAAAGCCGTTCGGTGACAGGAAACCGTTCGGCGAGAAGCGGTCGTTTGGTGAGAAGAAGTCGTTCGGCGAGGAACGGTCTTTCGGTGACCGGAAACCGTTTGGCGACAAGAAGCCGTTTGGCAAAAAGCCCTTCGGCAAGAAGCCGGCATTCGGGGCCAAGCCGGCCTTCGGCAAGAAGCCCTTCACCAAGAACCCCCGCCGATCTGAGTGATCCCGCGCCTGCTGCGACTGTTCGTCCCTTTCGTAGCGGGCCTGGGACTGCTCGCGCAGATCTACATCTACTCCGTTCCCCTCGCTGAGGCGCCGATTCGTTCGGACGGCATCAGCTACCACGTGTACCTGCCGTCACTCGTGTTGCACGGCAGCCCACGTCTCTGGCCCGTCGCCGACGATCAGTACGGCGGCGCCTTCCCTGAACACACCGGCATCCTCCGCTGGCCAAACACGTCGTGGTGGCTCAACCCACACCCGATTGGCGCGGCCGTGTTCATGTTGCCGTTTTTCCTGCTGGCGCACGCACTGACGCTCTGGAGCAACCTGCCGCCTGACGGCTTCTCGCTCTATTACCAGATGGCCGCCAGTCTCTCAGGGCTCGTGTACGGCGTCGCCGGACTGGCCATCCTGCAACGGGTGCTCAACCGCCACTATTCCGATGCAGTGACGCTGGCGACGCTCGCGCTCATCACCTTTGGCACCAACCTGTTCCACTACCTGACCTTCGATGCGACGTTCAGCCACGCGTACGGCGTCTTTCTCGTAGCCGCCCTCTTGTGGGCTGTCGAGCGCTTCCGGAACGAGGCCAACAGCGGAAATGCCGGGTGGCTTGGCCTGGTCGTCGGCGCGCTCTTCCTCGTGCGCCACAGTCACCTCATCCTGGCGCTGCTGGTCGCCGTCTCCGCACCGCGGCGGCTCTGGGTGTGGCGTCGTTCGCTGCTTCTCGCTGCGGCTGTCTCACTGCTTGTCGCCGTGCCGCAGCTGGCCATCTACAAAGCGGTCACGGGCCACTGGATCATCAGTCCGTACACACTGCTGCCGGCCACTATGAACTTCGCGGCGCCGGAAGTCACCGGCGTCCTCTTCTGGCTGCCGAAAGGCCTGCTGTTCTGGTCACCGGTGCTGTGGCTCGTCCCGGTCGGCCTGATTCTGGCGCAGGGTCATGCCGCGACGCTGCGCTGGCCGGCACTCCTCATCGTCGCGCTCCAGACGTGGCTGATCGGGGCGTGGTACGACTGGCAGTTTGGCGGCAGCTTCGGCCACCGCGGGTTCACTGACCTGCTCCCGCTGTTTGCGGTGTTTGTCGCTGCGACGTTGTCCCGGCTGGCGGAAGCCAGGCCCACGATACGCGTGGTGGCAGCCGTCGCGCTCACGGGGCTCGTCTCCCTCTCGTGCGCGCAGATGTGGATGTACTGGCACGGCTCGTTGCCCTTCCGTGATGCGACGTGGGACCTCTACCGTGCAACGGTGTGGGGGTGGCCATGACGCGCCGCATGCGCGCATCTGCGCTCATCCTCCTGGCGAGTATCGCGTTGTGGTGGCTGAGGGATCCGGCGTGGCTGGAGTGGTACCGCCACGGCATCCACCCTGATGGATGGACAGGGGGCCGGGCCAGTTTCTATGTTCCATCAGACGCGGACGAGACGTCATTTGAGCTCGGCGGTCACGACCAGTTCACGATGCAGGTCTCAATCTACGTGGACGGCCGGCTTGCCGAACGATTCTCCCAGGGGCCGGAGTGGCGGACCGTCACGCTTCCGCTCGGCGGCCCTTCGACATCCCGGCGGCATCGGCGCATCGACATTCATGTCGCGCGGGCCTGGGGAGATCCTCGCAAAGGCGTCCGGATCCGCTTCTGATTGCCCGTAAGATCGAGACATGCGCCGACTCGGTGTACTCACCGTCCTGCTCCTGTCCTTCACACTCGCAAGCTCCGCACAAAATCAGCCGCTGACCATCCTCGATGCCGCACCACGAGGCGAGGTGGGCCAGCGGTCAGACGCGTCGGAGATCAGAATCATTTTTTCGGAGCCGATGATCGCGCTCGGCCGGTCGCCGGCCACCCCTGACGTCCCGTGGGTGACGATTTCGCCGCGTATCCAGGGACAGTTCCGATGGTCGGGCACCACCATCCTGCTCTTCACGCCGGATCCCGCCACACCGCTTCCTGATGCCACGACGTACACCGTCACCGTCAGCGGCGACGCCACCAGCGCGTCCGGCCGACGTCTTGGCACGCCGTTCCGGTTTCAGTTCACAACGCCGACGGTGAAGCTGATTTCCACAGAGTGGGTGCGCCGAAACAACCGATTCGATCAGCCAGTGCACATCGCGCTGCGTTTCAACCAGCCGGTGCGACCGGCTGACGTCCTCGCGCACGTGCGCGTGCGTTACGCCGCACACGACTTCGAAGCGCCGACATTCACCGACCGCGAGCTGGCGCGCCTGCGGGCCGGCGACCCTGCCGGTCTTGCTGCCTTCAATGCCAAGGTCGCAGCAACCACACGGGTGGCTGCTCAGACCGCGCCAGTCACCTTCCGGCTCGCCCCGTCGTGGGACACCGACCGCTTCCCTGCCGAAAACACCCTCGTGGTCGTCGAGACGACGACGGTGCCGGCGCCGGAGTCGTGGCTCGACATCACGGTGAATCCCACGATGCCGAGCATGGCGGGATCAGCCCGCCCCACCGAGCCGCAGCAGTCGACGATTCAACTCGAGCCGGCGTTTTTCGCGCGGCAGATGCCGTGCACCGAGAACTGCAATCCTTCGGGCTGGAACGCGGTGTCGCTGACCCGTGAAGTCGCGGCGGCCGAGTTCACACGCGCACTCGCCATTCGGGATATCACCCCCGGCTCCGCCGAAACCGATGTCCGCAAGCCGGCTGACGCTCGCGCACCCGGCAACGACTCCGGCGCCTACTACAACGTCGAAAGCGCGGGCTTCGACCGCCAGCCGCCGGCACGCACCTGGCGGCTGCGTCTCGACCCGTCGCTCACCGCTGACGATGGTCAGCGGCTCGGCTACACCTGGATCGGCATCGTGTCCAACGAACACGAACGTGCCTTTGTCAGCTTCGGTGATGGCCACGGTGTGTGGGAACGCAGCGGCGGTCCGGTGCTGCCGTTCTCTTCACGCAACTTCACCAACGTCACCCAGTGGTTGCAGCGCCTCACGCCTGACACCCTGATGCCGACACTGCGACTACTGCAAGCCGACAACTTCCGGCTGGCTCCCAGCGGCACCGGTACTGTCCGTCAGCTGAACGTGACGCCAGATGCGATTCAGGCGCACGGCCTCAATCTGTCGAGTGTGCTGCCGGCCTCCGGCGCCGGGCTCGTGTGGGCCGCGGTGCAACCAGGCGCGATGATCGCCGGCGCGTCCACCGAGCAGGAAGATCCACGGGCCACCGTCGTCCAGGCGACCAATCTGGGCCTGTCGGTCAAGGACAGCCCGCAGAACACCCTGGTGTTCGTCACGACGCTGGATTCCGGCCAGCCGGTCGCCAACGCCGCCGTGTCCATCATCAACACGGACAACACCAGGCTGTGGCGCGGAGTCACCAACGCCGACGGCATTGTTGTCGCCCCGCCACTGCCGCTGCGCAAACACGACAACTACTGGGAGTTCGGGTTCATCGTCACGGCCGAAAAGGACGGCGATGTGGCGTATGTCGGCTCCGACTGGAACGAAGGGATCCAGTCGTGGGATTTCGACCTGCGGTACGACATCGATGAAGCGGAGTCGCTCCTGCGCGGGTCGGTCTTCACCGATCGGGGTGTCTACAAGCCTGGTGAAGAAGCGCACTTCAAGGCCATCGTCCGCGCCGACACGCCAAACGGCGTGCGCATGATCCCGGCGGGCACTGCCCTGCGGGTCGCGGTGAGAAACAGCCGGAACCAGGAGGTGGACACCCGGGAGGTGAAGGTCAACGACTGGAGTTCCACCGAGTGGACGTGGACACCGCCGGCCAACGCGGTGCTCGGCTCGTACACCATGACGGTGACGTGGCCCGGTCAGGACACCGACCGCGACTGGCTCCGTCAGATTTACGGCGATTTCCTCGTTGCGGCCTATCGCAAGCCAGACTTCAGAGTGAACACCCGCGTCGCGATGCCGCAGGCCGTGGCCGGAGAGACATTCGAGGCGACGGCCGAGGCGCAGTACCTGTTCGGCACTCCGGTAGCGGGACGGCCACTGCGGTGGTCGGTCACGCGCGAGCGTGAGTCCGGCGTCCCCCAGGCGATCCGTGAACGCTTCCCGGAAAACCGGTTCACGTTTGGAGCGATGTACGACGAGCAGGCGGAAACCGGTCCGTTTGCATCTGCGACGGCAACAACCGATGGAGCGGGCCAGTTCAGCACACGCGTCACGAGCGAGACCGCTGACCGCGCCTGGCGCTACGTGTTCGAGGCCGAAGTCGAAGACGTCAGCCGCCAGCGCATTGCCAATCGCGCCGCGGTCGTCGTGCATCCGGCGTCCTTCTACATCGGCCTGACCAACAGCGACTACTTCGTCAGCACCACAACCCCCTCACCGTTTGGGGTCGTGGCCGCCGGCCTGGATGGAAGGACCGTCGCCGGTGTCTCCGTGGCGCTGGAACTGGTGAAGGTGCAGTGGAATTCCGTGCGGATTGCCGAGGGCAACGGTTTCTATCGCTGGGACACGACGCGCACCGAAACTCCCGCAGGGACGTGGACGGTGACCACCACAAACGACCCGGTCGCGGTGCAGGTCTCAGTGCCGGATGGCGGCTACTACATCATGCGCGCCACTGCGCGCGACGATGCGGGCCGGACAACGCGAACCGAACGCGGGTTTTATGGCCTCGGCCAGGGTTACACCGCTTGGCAGCGGTTCGACCACAACCGCATCACGCTCACACCGGAACAACAGACGTGGAAGCCCGGCGACACCGCGCGCATCATGATCGAATCGCCGTGGGAATCGGCGACCGCGCTGCTGACGACGGAGCGCGAAGGTGTACGCAGCCACCGACGTTTCCAGCTGACGTCCACACAGCAGACCGTCGAAGTCCCGATCACCGAAGCCGACATCCCCAATGTGTACGTGTCGGTGCTGCTGATTCGAGGCCGCACATCCAACGACTTCGGAGCCGATGGCAGCGATCCGGGCAAGCCCGCCTTCCGGCTGGGGTATGCCGAGTTGAAGGTGGAAGATGCGTCGAAGCGGCTGTCCGTGAGTGTGGCCGCCGACCGCGCCGAGTATCGTCCAGCCAACACCGCGCGGGTCACCGTCAAGGTGGCCGACGCGGCCTCGCGCCCGTCACGCAGTGAGGTGACGCTCTGGGCCGTGGACTACGGCGTGTTGTCGCTCACCGATTACGCGGCGCCGAACGTACTGAAGGACGTGTACCGCGAAAAGGCGCTGCAGGTGATGAACACCGACAGCCGTCAGCGCATCGTGTCGCGCCGTGTGTTGACGCCCAAGGGCGGCGATGAAGGCGGCGGTGGCGGCGCGGCCGAGGGCGTGCGCGCGGACTTCCGCCCGCTCGCCTTCTGGCTCGGGTCGGTGGTCACCAATGCGGACGGCACAGCAACCTCGAATGTCACGCTCCCCGAGTCATTGACCACGTACCGCATCATGGCGGTCGCGGCCGACTCAGCCTCGCGTTTCGGTGACGCGTCGACCGAAATCAAGGTCAGCAAACCAGTGACGCTGCTCGGAACGTTCCCACGGTTCCTGCGTCCCGGCGATGCCGCGTCTTTTGGTGCGATTGTCACCAACACATTGACTGCCGCCGGCAATGCATCGGTCACGATTCGCAGCCTCACTCCGGAGTTGCTGGAAGTGACCGGGCCTGCGTCCCAGACGCTGACGGTCACCGGCGGCGGCAGCGCGGACGTTCGATTCGCGGCCTCCGCGCGTCGCACCGGTCAGGCCAGGGTGCAGATCGCGGTCACGCTGGGCGCCAACACCGACGCGTTTGAGTCCGTCATCCCCGTGATTGCGCCGGCTCCCGCGGAGACTGTTGCCGCATTCGCGCAGACGGCCGACACCTGGACCCAACCGTTGGCGATGCCCTCAAACATCTTCCCCACCATTGGCGGCCTGACGATCGACTGGGCCTCGACAGCAATGGTCGGACTGGGTAACGGCGTCGAGTACCTGGTGAATTATCCGTACGGCTGCGCCGAGCAGAAGGCCTCGGCAGCCCTGGCGTTCCTGCTGGCTGCCGACCTCGGCAATGCGTTTTCGATTGGCGGCGTGCCGCCGGATCGGTATCGCGAACGCGCGACCTCGCTCCTGCAGGAACTGCCATCCTTCCAGTGTCAGAGTGGCGGCTTCGCTCTCTGGCCTTCCACATCGTCATGCTGGGCCAACCCGTATCTCACGGCGTACGTGCTGCATGTGATTCGCACCGGGCGCGAGCTGGGCGTCTCGCCCGACGAGCAGGTCGTGGAAAGCGCGCTTTCGTACTTGGAGCGCGAGTTGTTGAACACGGAGGCGCCGGGACCAGTCGAACTCGTTCCGGCGTGGGCTGCATCACAGGCGTACGCGGCGAAGGTGCTGGCTGAATGGGGCCGCACGCCTGACGCGGCAATCACCCGCCTGCTCGCCACACCGGACCGGCTGCCGGTGTTCGGCATGTCCTACCTGCTCGACGCCATGGCCGCGCGTAACAACCGCGGACCGCAGTATCAGGCGCTCCTGACACGCCTCAACAATGCGTTGCGGGTTGAAGGCGACCAGGCGCATGTGCAGGAATTGAACCCGGACGCGCTGGGGTGGATCTGGCACTCGAACACCCGGTCCACGGCAATCGTGCTCGACGGCCTGGTGCGGCGCGGTGACGGCACGTCCACCGATACCCCGACATCGGTCGTCAGCGGCATCGTGCGCTGGCTGCTGGCCGCGCAGCGGAACGGCCACTGGGGCGACACACAAAGCAACGCGACGACGCTGCAGGGGATGGTGTCGTATTACCGTCGCTTCGAACGCGACATCCCGGACATGACGGCAACCGCCACGCTGGGCACCACCCAGCTGGGCACCGCCACCTTCCGTGGCCGCTCGGTGGTCTCGCAGCAGATCGCCGTAGCCATGCCGCGTGTGCTTCAAGCCGTCGCGGCGGGTTCAACCGCACCGCTGACGTTATCAAAGACCGGCACCGGACGCCTCTACGCCTCGGCACGTCTGTCATTCACGCCATCAACGCCGCCCGAGGCCCGCGATCAGGGCTTCCGCCTGGAACGCCACTACGAACGTTTTGTGGAAAACGGTACCGGTCCAACGTTGACGCAGTTTGCTCCCGGTGAACTCGTGCGTGTCGTGCTGCGCGTGACCACACCGCAAGCGCGTCGATTTGTCGCGGTGACCGATGCCCTTCCGGCCGGCTTCGAAGCGGTTGATGGATTCTTCCGCACGACGGCATCTGATCTGGCGCGCGAGGCGTCGATCTCGGGCGACGACAGCGTCGATCAGTGGTGGCGCCTGTGGCAGCGCGGCGGCTTCGACCACGTGGAGAAACACGACGACCGTGTGCAGTTGTTTGCGACGCGCCTTGGGGACGGCACCCACGAATTCACGTATCTCGTACGCGCGACAACGGCGGGCACCTTCACCGCGGCCGGGCCCTATGCCGAGATGATGTACATGCCTGAAGTGAACGGCCGAGCCGCAGCCGCCACGGTCATCGTGAGGTAAATGCTCAGATCACTTCGACGTCAGTTGCGGGCACGATGGCGATGGGTGGCGGCGGGGCTCGCGACCCTCGCCGCCGTTGCCGTGTGGGCGCGCTGGGGACCTGTGCCGGAGTGGCTGCTCGACGCACAAGCACTCCGGCCGTCGGTGATCGTCACCGATCGCCACGGAGAACGCCTGCACGAGGCACGCACGGACCTGGGCACTCGTGGTGAGAGCATCTCGCCGGACAGGCTGCCGCCGATGGTGGTTGCCGCGACCCTGGCGGCTGAGGATCATCGTTTCCGCTCCCACCCTGGTGTGGACCCCATCGCCATCGGTCGCGCGACCTGGCGCAACGTGCGGGCCTTGGGCGTGGAAGAAGGTGGCTCCACCATCACCCAGCAGGTTGTGTCGCTGGCGGAGGCCCGGCGAACGGATGCGGCACCGGCCCGGGGGCGGATCACGCTGGCGGGCAAGGCCTGGGAAGCCATCCTGGCGCTGCGCCTCGAGCGGCGCCTCTCAAAAGACGACATACTCGCGCGGTACCTGAGCTGGGCGCCCTACGGCAATCAGGTCGAGGGCATTGTCCGAGCCAGTTCGTATTACTTCGGCGTTCGGCCGGAAGACCTGACGCCGGCACAAGCCGCGTACCTGGCCGCGCTGCCCCAGCAGCCGGGCCGATTTAACCCGCGCCGCGATCCACAACGCGCGCGCGGACGACAGCACCGGATCCTGCGGCGGATGTACGAGGAAGGGTGGCTGAGCGACTCGGCATTGCAGTCTGCCCTCGCTGAAACACTCGTCGTGTCTGCCTCGGAGGCCGACGTGATTGCGCCGCACTGGGTACGGCGTGCGCTCGCGTCTGCCGGCGAATCGCCAGGCGCCGAGTTGAAGACCACACTCGACGCGGGGCTGCAACGCACGGTGCTCGGCATCCTCGCGGCGCAGGCGCCGGCCCTCGAGCGGCACCACGCGCAACAGGCGGCGGTCGTCGTCCTCGACATCGCCAACGACGAATGGCTCGCGTGGGTCACCCAGGGCTCGGACATCGATGCCGCGATGACACCACGCCAGCCCGGCTCTGCGCTGAAACCGTTTACGTACGCGGCGGCCTTCGAGCGCGGCTGGCATCCGGGACGGGTGCTGGCCGATGTACCGAGCTCATTCCCGACGGCTGAGCCAGGCATCCTTTACAGTCCGCGCAACTATGACGGGCAGTTCCGTGGCCCGTTGCGCGCACGGCTCGCGCTGGCCGGGTCGGAGAACGTTCCGGCGGTGGCGCTGGCATCCGAGATAGGCGTTGCGGCAGTCGCCGACACGTTGCGGAGAGCAGGCATCACGACACTCGACCAGACGGCCGCGCACTACGGCGTTGGACTCACCCTCGGCAACGCGGAAGTGCGCCTGGACGAACTCGTGCGCGCGTACGCGGGTTTTGCGGGACACCGGCCACAGTTCTCGCCGCTCACCACGTACTGGATCGCCGACATCCTGGCCGATCCGGAAGCGCGGCGTTTTGTGTTCGGTGAAGGCAGCGCGCTCGACTTCCCGTTTCCCGTGGCCGCAAAAACCGGTACATCGCAGGCGTACCACGACAACTGGACCATTGGATTCACCGCGGATGTTGCCGTCGGCGTGTGGGTCGGCAATCTCGATCGGGAACCTCTGCGGTATTCATCAGGCGTCACCGGGGCCGGCCCGATCTTTCATGACGTCATGCTCGCAGCGGTGGAACATGTGCGCGGGTCCCTTCCACTGTTCGACACCACACCCATCGTCGTTCGCCCGTCGGCTCTCCACGACACGGAGATCTGCGGTGTCTCCGGCATGAAGGCCGGTGACGCCTGCCCCGTCCGCACTCGTGAATGGCTCCCGACCTCGCTCATTCCTCACACCTGTACCTGGCATCACGCCTCCGATCGCGGCGTTGTGACGGTCTATCCCGAGGAGTACAGGGACTGGCTCGGAAATGTCGGAATGAGGGAAGGGGGAAATGAGGGAATGGGGAAATGGGGAAATCAGACAGCCGTGGGGCGGGGCCTTCAGGCCCGCCGCACCGAGGTGTCGAAGTTCTCCATCACGTCGCCGCCGGGCGGGACGACGTTTCTGATTGACCCGACGTTGCGTGCGGAGTTTCAGACGGTGCCGCTGAGAGTTGTCGGTGCGACGGGCCGCATCGAATGGCAGGTCAACGGCAAGGTATTTGGCCACGCGCTGGCTGACCAGGCGTTGACGTGGCCGCTGGTGCGGGGACGGCACGTGTTCACGGCCACCGACGGCAGCGGCAGGCGCGTCACCGCCGAGGTCCTGGTGAAGTAGCACGGCGGGTCGCGATAGGATCTCCCTATGGCGTCGCAACCCTCCTTCGATATCACCTCCAAGGTCGACCTCCAGGAAGTCGACAACGCGATCAACCAGGCCAAAAAAGAACTGGCCCAGCGCTACGACTTCAAGGACTCCAAGGCCACCATCGACCTCAAATCCAAGGAAAACGTCATCGAGCTGACTGCCGAAGACAGTTTCAAGATGGAGGCCGTCTGGGAAATCGTGCAGACACGCCTGCACCGCCGGGGGGTGCCCATCAAGAACCTCAAACCCGGCGAGCTTGAGAACATCGGTGGCGGCATGGTGAAGCGCAAGATCGAACTCCAGCAGGGCATCCCGTCGGACGCCGCGCGCGACATCATCAAGTTCGTCAAGGATCAGAAACTCAAGAAGGTGCAGGTCACCATTCAGGGCGATCAGCTCCGCGTCGCGTCGGGCTCGAAGGACGAACTCCAGGGCGCCATCCGTCTCCTGCGCGGCGAGGACTTCGGCGTCGAACTCCAGTTCGGCAACTTCCGCGACTAGCAGGCCCTTCGCACCTCGCACCTCGCACCTCGCACCTCGCACCTCGCACTACCCCCGGCACGCCCCTTGCTATGTCCGGGGCATGCGTCTACTGGATTTCCGGGCTGGAGATCGGCAGGAGGCAGGAAAACTTGGTGAAGACCTGGCGGCTGCAGAACTGTGGCACCAGGGGTACGCAATTCTTGCCAGGCGTTACAGGACCAGGTACGGAGAAATTGACATAGTCGCGCAGGACGGCGACACGGTCGTGTTTGTGGAAGTGAAGGCGCGGCGTACCGGTACGTGTGGGAGCGCAGCCGAGAGTATTACCCCCTCAAAACAACGCCGGCTTGCCGCCATGGCGCTCGACTACCTCGCATGGTGCAACAACCCGGACGCCCCGTGCCGCTTCGATGTTGTCGCGATTGATGGCGTCGGCGGCGAGCAGGTCACCCTGCGCCACATCAAGGATGCGTTCTACGTCGAGTAACCCGCCGCTACTTTCTCTTCCACCGCGTGCCGGCCGCGGAGTCTTCCAGCAGGATGCCGCGCGCTTCGAGGTCGCGGCGAATGTCGTCCGCGCGCGAGAATCGGCGCTGTTGACGCGCCGTACGGCGCTCCTCGATGAGCGCCAGAATCTCTTCCTCCGGAACGGGTGGCCTGGCGTCTTCCGTCCGGCGCAGGCTGATGACGCCGAGCACCTGATCGAACTCGGCGAATGCCCCGAGTATGGCGGCCGCATCGGGCTGCCCGACGCCACGCGCATCGATCGCCGCGTTTAACTCCCGAATCAACTCAAACACGACACCCAGGGCTCCCGGCACGTTGAGGTCCGCCCGGATGTGCTCGCGGAACGCCTCACGCGCGGCCTCAACACGCGCCTGCACGCCGGGGTGCGCCTCGCCGCCGGTCAAGGCCTCGACGCGCGTCAGGAAGTCGGTGATACGTGTCAGCGCCGCGTCCGCCTGCCCGAGAATGTCGAAGCTGAAGGTCAGCTGCTTGCGGTAATGCACCGACATCAGCAGGTACCGCAGCGCTGACGGGCGGAAGCCGCGTTCGACAATGTCGGGGATCGTGTAGACGTTGCCCAACGACTTCGACATCTTCTCGTGTTCGAGATTCAGGAACTCGACGTGCACCCAGAAGCGTGCGAACTGATGCCCGGTCGAGCATTCGGCCTGTGCGATCTCGTTTTCGTGGTGCGGGAAGATCAGGTCGATGCCGCCGCCGTGGATGTCGATGGGGCCGTCGCCGAGCAGCCGCAGGGCCATCGCCGAGCACTCGATGTGCCAGCCCGGACGACCGGGGCCGCAGCCGTAGTCCCACGTCGGCTCGCCGGGTTTGGTTGCCTTCCACAACACGAAGTCGCGTGCGTCGTGTTTGGTGTAGGTATCGGCGTCGACGCGCGCTCCGGCCTGAATGCCCTCGTGATCGAGGCGCGCCAGTTTGCCGTAGTCCGCCATCGTGGCGATGCGGAAGTACGTCGAGCCCTCCGACTCGTAGGTATGGCCACGCTCCTTGAGCGCAAGGATCATGTCCGCCATCGCCTTCAGGTTGTCATCGTCGGTCGCGCGGGGATTTTCTTCGACCGGTTCGAGTCCGAGGGCCGCGCAATCTTCTCGAAATGCCTGGATGTAGCGGTCCGTGTATTCGCGCAGCGAGACACCCGCCTGGGTCGACGCGTTGATGGTCTTGTCGTCGACGTCGGTGAAGTTGGTGACGTGACGCATCGCGTACCCTTCCTGGTGACGGAGGGCGCGCCGGAGCACGTCGAGCGCGACAAACGTGCGGAAGTTTCCGATGTGGCCGCGAGCGTAGACCGTCAGACCGCACGTGTACATCCGCACCGTCTTGCCGTCGGCGGGAACGAATGTCTCTTCGGTACGGGTCAGCGTGTTGTACAGCCTCATGGGATCTCTCGAATTGAGCCGGGGCGCCCCTGGCGCCTTCAGCTGGTGCGGTCGGCAGGCAGCGCGCGTGTGACCACCGACGAATGGTCGCCGCAACGCAGCGTGACTTCGATCGCCTGTGGGGTGGCCGAGAGGTCGAGCGTCATCTCGTCGGCGGCTTTGGGCGCGGCGGCCGCATCGCGGACAGCGTCGGCCACCGCCTGCTGGACGGCCGGCGCCTCGGATTCGGTGCCCCCGGCAGCCATGTAATAACGCGCCGCCAGCTCGGGACCGACGTCTCTGAAGCGCTCATCCCGGGGCACGAGCACGCGGACAGGGTCGACCATCGTGCCCACGATTGTATCCGCCGGGACGGGGATCCGCCTAGCTACAGGCTGATCCGGGCATGCACCTCGCGGGCCTGACGGCAGTCCTCGTGCATCTGCTCGACCAGGGCCTCAAGCGTGGGATAGGCCCGCTCTTCGCGCAGCCACTTGATGAAGGAGACCCGCATCGGCTTGCCGTACAGGTCGAGGGAGGCGTCGAGCAGGAACGTCTCGACGGTCACTCGGCCACCACCAATCGTCGGACGGTCACCGACACTCGTCACCGCCGGGTGGAAGACGCCGTCGACCTGCGCCACCGTGGCATACACGCCAAATGCGGGGAGCAGTTCATTGCTGGTCTCGAGATTTGCCGTTGGAAAACCGAGCGTCCGCCCACGGGCATCGCCGTGCACCACGACACCATCAAGGGCGTAGGTACGCCCCAACAGGGCGCCGGCTTCGTCCACCCGTCCCTCAGCGACCAGGCGTCGCACGCGCGTGCTGGAGACGACGAAGTCCTTGAAGCGCACCGGGTCGATCTTCTCGGCGCGGAAGCCGCGGTCCTGCCCCACCGCTTTGAGCAGGGTGAACGTGCCCGTGCGCTCGCGGCCAAACAGGAAGTTGGCGCCCACCCACACTTCCATGACGCCCAGCCAGTCGACCAGCACCGTGTCGACAAAGGTCTCCGGTTCCCAGCGCGCCATCTCGGACGTGAACTCGATCACCGCCACACCCGCCATGCCGGCCTTCTGAAACGCTTCAAGACGCTGGTCAAGCGTCATCAGGAGCTGCGGGGCCTTGTCGGGACGCACGACGCGTGGTGGATGGGGGTCAAACGTCACGACGACCGGTGTGCCGCCGCGCTCTGCCGCCTGACGGCGCACACGCTCGAGGATCTTCTGATGGCCGCGATGCACGCCATCAAAGTTGCCAAGGGCGGCGACGGGGCGCGGCCACCGCGGACGTTTGTCTGCAGGAAAACGGGCTACGAACATTCGAGTCTCAGACCGTCGTGTGCCAGCGCCATCCCATCGGGCAACATCGCACACGTGGCCTCGTGACCCAGATCGTGACACATGTGGGTGAAGAAGGTGCGGGCCGCGCCGATGGCCCCGGCGGCGGCGACGGCTTCCTCGAGGGAAAAGTGCGTGGGATGTGGCCGGTGCCGAAGGGCGTCCAGCACGAGGACGTCGAGCCCAGCCAGCCGCCGCAGTGTGGGCTCGGGGATCACGTTGCAGTCCGTCAAGTACGCGAAGCGGCCGATCCGAAATCCCAGCACAGGCCGGCGGCCGTGGAAGAGGGCCAATGGCTCAAAGGTGAGGCTGCCGATCGTGAAGGTACCGGTGATTTCGTGGACCGCCACCTGCGGCACGCCGCCGCCGAGCTGGTCCGGCGGCTCAAATGCGTAGCTGAACGTCCTGCGCAAGGCCGCCAGCGTGTCCGCGTCCGCGTAAATCGGCATGGGCTGCCGGCTCATCACGTTGAACCTGCGCAATTCGTCGAAGCCGAGGATGTGGTCGGCATGCGCGTGGGTGTAGACCACCGCGTCGACGCGCGAGACCCGCTCACGCAGGCACTGCTGCCGGAGGTCCGTGGAGGTATCCACCAGCACCGACGTCCCTTCGTGCTCGATCAGAATCGAGGGACGTGACCGCTGGTCGCGTGGATCGGTCGACCGGCAGACCTCGCACTCACAGCCAATCATCGGGACACCGTGGGACGTCCCGGTTCCGAGAAACACAACGGTCACCTGGGTATTGTGTCTCAGTGCGAAGTGCGAAGTGCGAGGTGCGAGGTGCGAGGTGGTGCGAGGTGCGAGGTGCGGGAGAATAGGCGGATGAAGCGACCGAGGAGCGTGAAGTCAACGGCACCAAAGGCCGGGCGGGCGATGGCGCGGCTGGTGCGAATCATGGCCACACTGCGCTCGGCGCGGGGCTGTCCCTGGGACCGCAAGCAGACACACGATACGCTGCGCCCCTTCCTGCTCGAAGAAACGTACGAGGCGCTCGATGCCCTGGACCGGAAGGACCACGACGCGCTGCCCGGCGAACTGGGCGACGTGTTGTTCCAGGTCGTGTTTCACGCTCAGATTGCCGCGGAGGCCGGCCGATGGGAGATGGCCGACACGCTCACAGCGATCTGCGACAAACTGATCCGCCGCCATCCCCACGTGTTCACGCCATCAGGACGGGCGCTCCCCCGTCGACGCACGGCCAGGAGTGCCGTGAAGACGCCGGCCGCGGTCCTGACGCAGTGGGAACAACTCAAAGCGAAGGAGCAGGCCGGCCGCGGCGAAAAGAAGCGTGTGCTGGCCGGCGTGCCGAAGTCGATGCCGGCCTTGTTGCGCGCGCACGAGATCGGCACCCGCGTCGCCAGCATCGGTTTTGACTGGCCTGACACGACCGGTGTGCTCGACAAGATTGACGAGGAAGTGCGCGAGCTGCGCGAAGCCGTGGACGAGTCCCCCGCTCGCGCCGCCGAGGAATTCGGTGACGTGTTGTTCTCGATCGCCAACCTCGCGCGCAAACTCGGGCTCGACGCCGAATCCGCGCTTCGCGCCGCCAACGACAAGTTCGCGGAACGCTTCGAAGCGGTCGAAGGCGACCTCGAAGGGCGCGGCTCGTCCGTGCACGCAGCCACGACTGATGAACTCGAAGCCGCGTGGCAACGCGTCAAAGGCCGAAAAGCGCCCGTCGTCACTTCCCCGTCCACGTCGGCCCGGTCATCGGGCGCACGTCGACCTGCGCGCCGTCGGTCTCGACGATGACGGCGCCGTGACGATCGGTGCGAAACACGTGAACACCGCGTGAGGTCAGCGCGTCGATGACCTGCGGCGCTGGATGCCCGAACAGGTTGTGCGCGCCGGCACTGACGATCGCCACGTGAGGGCGCCAGCGATCGAGGAACGCGGCGCTGGTGGAAGTGCGGCTGCCATGATGCCCGACCTTGAGCACACGGAGGCGCGCCGGAGCCAGCGCGACCTCGCCGCGCACAACGGCCTGTTCGAACTCCACGCCTGCATCGCCGGTGAGCAGAATGGCGACGTCACCGTACACGATCTCGAGTACGACCGAGTCGTCATTGCGCACCCGGATGCGCTGCCAGTCCGGCTGCGGAGGGTGGCGCACGTGAATGGTCACGCCCACGAGTTCGAGCTGCTCCCCGCGCAATACACGCCTCCACGCGAGCCGGTGGTCGTGCGTCCCTCGGCGCGTCTCCCGCAACGCCTCATCATCGTCCACCCGGATGCCCTCCCAGAGTTCGCGAGGAGCAAGGTCGTCGACCACGCTGATGGCGCCACCGATGTGATCGAGGTCGCCGTGTGTCAACAGCAGCCAGTCCAGAGCGCGTTCGCCAAGTGCCCAGACCGCAGGGGTCACTACGCGTCCGCCAACATCAAACGCGCTGGACGGCGATCCGCCCGCGTCAACGAGCAGCACATGACCAGATGGCGTCTGGATGAGCGTGGCATCTCCCTGTCCGACATCCAGGAAAGACACACGCAGGATGCCGGAGGCTGGACGCAGCAGCGGGAGCCACGGCGCAGTGACCATCACAGCCGCCGCAACGGCTGCAGACGCGGCCGCTGAGTGCCGCACACGCGGGCGCCGGAGGACGAGCGCGGCGAGAACCAGGATCCCGTAGGCGCCGATCAGCCAGAGTGGTGAGGCAGGCACACGCCACGAGAGCCAGGGCGCCGCCTCAACGATGTCGGCAGTCACGAGCAGTCCACGAACGCCGGCGGCGGTCAGCGTCGCGAGCATGGTCGTACCCGCACCGATCAGGTCAGCGACACACAGCGCCATTCCGCCAAACTGCACCACCGCCATCGCGGGCACGGCCAGCAGATTCAGCACGAGTCCGGCGATACCCACGCGGCCGAACACCGACGTCGACACGGGCAGGATGACCACCTCGGCCGCTGCGGTGGCCACGACACCACCAATCAGCGCCGCGCGCAACCAGCGGAGCCAGCGTGATGCGGGCACGCGGGCCTTCGTCACACTCCGCCACAATCGCGGGAGGATCACCAGGAGACCGAACGTGGCTCCAAACGACAACCACGCTCCGACATCCACGACAGTCAGGGGATCGACCAGCACGTTCGTCGCCGCGACAAAGGTGAACACCGACAGCGCGGACGGAGGAATCCCCAGTGCGCTCAGCCCGAAGTAGACACCCGAGGCCAGCACCGCTCGCGCGACCGACGGATCGTCCCCGACGACGAACCCGTAGGCAAAGACGACGACGGAGGTGAGGAGCAGGGCGCGCCTCACGCCTCGGAACAGCAGCCGGCAACACAGCAGGCACGCGGCCGCCAGCATCGCGACGTTCCCTCCGGAAATCGCGATGACATGAAAGACACCTGCGGCCTGCAGTTGCCGCGACAACCTGTCGTCCAACCCTGCGCGGTCACCAATGAGGATCGCAATCACGATTGCGGGCACGTCAGGCGGCGATGCCGGCAGGTGTTTGTGCACGACGTCGCGGACGTGGCGGCGTACACCGGCTGCCACACGCTCCAGGCCCGGCGGTGGTGAGGCCTCAACAAGCGCGGCGCTCTTGACCGCGGCAATCGCGTCGAACTTCCGCGTGAGGCGCTGCCACCGGACAGAGGCGGAGCCGGGGTTGCGCACCACGTCTGGCTCACGCACGCCGGCGGGCAGACGCACCGAGACGCCACGCGTCCATCCGGCGTAGGCGGCGGGCTCGCTGACAAGTGTGCCGCCAATCGTGACGCGCACGTGTCGTTGGTCCACGCGCATCTCAAGGCGGACTCCGTTGGGCGCCACCGCCGCGTCTGACGTCAGGATTCCCTCCAACCAGGTGGTCTCGCCTTCCTGTACCCAGCCGGGCGGTAACGGGGCCAGCCTGGCTGTTCGTGATTCCGCGGCCAGCCAGCAGCTCAGAGCGGCCAGCGTCATGGGGATCAGAAACCGTCGCCACCACGCCACTGCGACGGCGGCACTGGCCCAGGTCGCGGCCAGGAGTGGCGGTGCCGGCAGGTCGATGCATACGCCCCCAAGGGCGCCAAGCACCACCGCCATTCCAAGCCAACGCGCAAAGGTCACGGCGGTCAGTCCTGCAACCGCCCGACCATCAGTCCGCCCGCCAGGCCGGGCACGGATGGAAGAAATTGCCGGTCCGGCCGCCATCCGGGAATAAATTCCTGCGTACCTCGGTCTCAGTGGTCAGTGGCCATGACCGACCGAGAAACCCGCGACTCTCGCCCCCTCGCCACCGAGTAGAAGTTCCTGGTGTCGCCCGACCGAGCTGACGCCATCCGGGCCTGGGCGCGCGCGGCCCTCAAGGCCGACCCGTTCGGCAACGGTCCACACGCCGACCAGTACACGACGACGACGTTGTATGCCGATACGGCGGCGTGGGATGTATACCGGCGTCAGGGGTCGTTCCGGCGGAGCAAGTACCGCGTGCGTTGGTACGCGGGCACCGACATCGCGTTCCTCGAGCGCAAGATGCGCACGTCCCTTGTGTTGTCCAAGCGGCGGGCTCCGATCCCCCTCGGCGATGTGGCACGACTGCACGCGCCGATCCCCTCCCTCCATGGGTGGACCGGAGAGTGGTTTGCTCACCGTCTCGCCGCGCGCCGCCTGGAGCCCGTCTGTCAGGTCGCCTATGACCGCATGGCTCGCGTCCTGCCGTCCCCCCACGGCCTGGCGCGGTTGACCGTCGACAGCGGGCTCCGGGCGCGTCCCGCCCACCGCTTCGAGTTTGAGGCGCCCGAGTACTCGCCGGTGCTGCGCACGGCCGAGATCCTCGAACTGAAGTTCATCATCGCGCTGCCGGCGGCCTTCAAGACGTTGCTCGCCGAGTTCGGACTCTCGCCGATGCAGGTCTCAAAGTACAGGCTGTCGGTGGAGGCCCTCGGATTGGTGCCCGACGCGGCCGGATCGCAGGAGGTGGCGTGATGCCGGCCGACGTGTTGTCATCGGTACTCGGTTCCGCAACCATCGCGCCGGAGGTCGTAGGTATCCGCCTGGTCGCGGCTCTGCTACTCGGCGCACTTGTCGCGTGGATCTACCGCCGGACGCGTGACACCACCGACACCGCGGCCACCTTCCCTGGCACGCTCGTGCTCCTCGCGGTCTTGATCGCCATGGTCACGCAGGTGATTGGTGACAACGTCGCGCGCGCGTTCAGCCTCGTCGGCGCGCTCTCCATCGTGCGCTTTCGCACCGTGGTGCGCGACACCCAGGACACCGCGTTTGTCATCTTCTCAGTCGTCGTCGGGATGGCAGCCGGCGCCGGCGCCCCGTGGGTGGGCGCGCTCGGCCTGGTCGTGGTCGGCGCGGCAGCCTACGTGATGCGCGCGCCGATGGCGACAACCAATCCTCTGCTGCGTTTTGATCTCGTGATGCGCGTGGCGCTGGGCCTCAACCTGGAGCCGGTCCTGGGCAGCGCTCTCGATCAGGACTTGCACAGCCGGCAACTGGTCGGCATCGAAACCACGCGCCAGGGCACGTCGTTGGAGGTGCGGTACGACGTCGTGCTGCAGCCGGCCTGCTCACCGGATGAACTTGTCAAACGCCTGTACGCCACTGAAGGTGTCCACGCGGTGGAATTGCGCCGGCACACATCGCCGGACTCTGATCGCTGAAGGAGTTGTCATGATTCGCACTCGACTCACTGCCGTCGTCCTCGCCGCCGCCGCGGCCGGCACCACGCCGCTCGCGCAGGGGCCAGGCATGGGCCCCGGCGGTCCGAACCAGGCCGAGCGCAAACTGGTGGACCAGTACGACACCAACAAGAACGGCAGGCTGGATGTGGAGGAGCGCGCCAAGGCTCGCGAGTACATCAAGTCGATGGCTCCGCAGGAAGGCAGTCAGCGGGGCGGTGGCATGGGCCGTGGAGGCGGGCGCGGCTTCGGGCCTGGCCGACCCGGCGGACTTGGCCGACCCGGCGGACCTGGCGGACCCGGAAGTGCTGCTGGTCCGGCCCCCAAAGGCCCGACTATTTCAGTGACCGATGTGCCTGCCATCCCCACCTCGACGTCGCTCTACGACGATGGAGCCGTCCGCACACTGTTTCTCTCCTTTGCGTCGACTGACTGGGAGCAGGAGTTGGCGGACTTCTACAACACGGACGTGGACGTGCCCGCCACACTGGTCGTGGATGGCAAGACGTACACCGACGTCGGCGTCCACTTCCGCGGCGCGTCGTCGTACTTCTCGGTGCCGGCCGGCTACAAGCGCTCGCTCAATCTGGCAATTGACTTCGCGAATGACGAGCAGACGCTGCTCGGCTACCGCACGCTCAACCTGAACAATGCCAATGGCGACCCGTCCCTCATGCGCGCCGTCGTCTACGAGCACATCGCCAGCCGATACGTGCCGACGCCGGGCGCCAATTTCGTGCGTGTGATCATCAACGGCGAGTACTGGGGCGTGTATACAAACGTCGCGCAGTTCAACAAGGACTTCCTGCGCGATCACTTCTCCACCGCGGACGGCGCGCGATGGAAGGTGCCTGGCAGCCCCAATGGACGCGGGGGCCTGGAATATCTCGGTGAAGACGAGGCGGCCTACAAGCGCCTCTATGACATCAAGACCAAGGACACTGACGCATCGTGGAAGGCGCTGATCAACTTCACGAAGGTTCTCAACACCACGCCGGCTGAGTCTCTCGAAGCGGCACTGCGGCCGATACTCGATATCGATGCAACGCTGAAGTTCCTCGCGCTCGAAAACGCACTCGTGAACTCCGACGGCTACTGGACGCGCGCGAGCGACTACAGCATCTACCTCGCGACGGACGGTCGCTTTCACATCATCCCGCACGACATCAACGAAGCGATGATGGCGGGCGGTCCGGGTGGTCCTGGTGGTCGCCGGGGCGGTGCGCCAGGCATGGGAGGCCCAGGTCGAGGAGGGCCGGGCATGGGCGGGACAAGCCTGGATCCGCTGGTCGCGGCCAACGATGCATCCAAGCCGCTATTATCGAAGCTGCTGGCGGTACCGGCTCTTCGCGAGCGGTACCTCGGCTACGTGCGCGACATCGCGACACGCTGGCTCGACTGGAACACGCTCGGCCCGGTGGTGATGCGCTATCGCGACCTCATCGCCCCGCATGTCGAGACCGACGTGAAGAAGCTCACGACGACCGAGGCGTTTGCCAATTCCGTTGAGGGGCTGAGGCAGTTCGCTGAGGCGCGACGGGCGTTTCTGTTGAAGGCGCAGTAACGCGGACCGTCACCGCGGACTACCGCAGGAGTCTGCGGGCAACGTCCACGATGGTCGGCCAGTATTGAGTGGTTGGCGCGATGACGTCGAAGTGTGCGGCCCCCATCAGGCGCACAAGCTGCACGTCAGGTGAGCCGGCGGCACGGGCGGCTTCGGCGAACTTCTCGGACTGTTCAATCCGCACGGTGGTGTCGGAGGTGCCGTGCACCAGGCGGACTGGCACACGCACCGGCAGCCGCTTCAGCGGATCAACCGACGCGTAACGCGGTGCCACCTCGGAAGGTGTTCCGCCCATCAGCGGCGTCACCGCACTGTTGCAGCCGCCCTGCTCGGCGCCGTAGGCGGCCATGTCGGCAATCGGCGCGAGCGCCACCACGCCTGCGAGCGGTAACGCGGAAGCCGATGCAAGCGGACCGTCGGGCGCTGCGTTTCCACGCGTTGCCAGCCACAACACGAGCTGACCACCGGCAGAGTGCCCCATCGCCACGACGTGCGTGAGATCCAGCGAATACGTTTTGGCAATCGCGCGGAGATGATCGGTGCCGGCGGCCACGTCGAGAAATGTCCCGGGCCATCCCCCACCGTCATTGCCGATTCGTCGGTACTCGAGCGACCAGACCGCAAAGCCGGCGTCAGCGAGCGCCGCCGCCATCGGCCGCGAATGGGCGATGTCATAGGCCGACTGCCAGCACCCGCCGTGCACCAGCACGACGACTGGGTGCGGGCCCTGCCCTTTCGGCAATCGCAGCTCTCCGAACTGCAGGGGATCGCTGCCATACGCAATCCGGTGATCAGCGGGCGATGCGGGCAACGCCAGCACCTCGTTGTACGACACAGAGCGACTTTGCTGTGACATGGCAATGACAATGGCGGCGACGATGACGCGGAGAATCATTCGGCGTCCCGCACTCGCCCTCGGCCGGCCTTCACGTGGCTGCGCCGCACTTTCTGGTCGACGCGCGCCGTCTTGGCCGCCTTGGTCGGACGCGTCTTGCGCCGGGTCTTGGGCACCACCGACGCGGACGCAATCAGCGCCATCAACCGCGCCCTGGCCGCTTCGCGATTTTCTGCCTGGGTGCGGTACTCGCGACTGTCGATGACCAGCTCGCCGTCGGTCGTCAGGCGCCGCCCGGCCAGCACCTTCAGCCGCAGCTTGACGCCGTCGGGCAACGGTGCCCGATCGACGTCAAGCCGCAGTTCGACCGCTGTCGCGACCTTGTTGACGTTCTGTCCACCGGGCCCCGACGCGCGAACGAATCGTTCGACCACCGGCAAATCATCGATGCGCATCTTCCTGATGATATTCCTGCAGGCTCTTCACGCTCAGGCCTTCCTTGCGGAGGGCGCCGATGGCACTGACGGCCGCCGCCGCGC
The DNA here is from genome assembly GCA_966252305.1 of uncultured Acidimicrobiia bacterium. Lineage (GTDB taxonomy): Bacteria > Acidobacteriota > Vicinamibacteria > Vicinamibacterales > SCN-69-37 > SYFT01. Next base: position 70,125 of record CBINOO010000005.1, on the reverse strand, counting down.
CGGTCAGCGTGGTGATGGCCGGAATGCCCTGCAACATCGCGGCTCGCCGCACGGCGCGATCGTCGAAGAACGACTCACGGCCCAGCGGCGTGTTGATCACGAGGTTGATGGCCTTGTTGACGATCTCGTCGCCGACGTGCGGCCGACCTTCGTTGATCTTGTAGACGATGTCGGCTTCAACGCCGTGAGCCCGGAGGTAGACGGCCGTACCGCGGGTCGCAACGATGCGGAACCCGAGATCAACCAGACCGCGGGCAATGGGTACCACGTTGGGTTTGTCGCTGTTGTTGACGCTGATGAACGCCGTGCCTTCCAGCGGCAGATGCTGGCCGGCGCCCATCTGCGCCTTGGCAAACGCCGACCCGAACGTCTCGGCGCCACCCATGACTTCGCCCGTGGACTTCATCTCGGGGCCAAGCAGCGTGTCGACGCCAGGGAAACGCACGAACGGGAACACCGGCGTCTTGACGAAGTAACCGGACACCGTGAGGTCTTCGGTGAGCCCCTGGTCGGCCAGCGAGCGGCCGATCATGACGTTGGCCGCCACCTTGGCCAGTGGCACACCGGTGGCCTTGGAGAGGTACGGCACGGTACGCGATGCGCGCGGATTGACCTCGAGCACGTACACGACATCGTCCTTGATCGCGAACTGCGCATTCATCAGGCCGACGACCTTCAGCGCGCGCGCGACACGGCGCGTGTAGTCGCGAATCGTGGCCACGTGTTTGTCGGACAGGAGGTAGGGCGGAACCACGCACGAGCTGTCGCCCGAGTGAATGCCCGCCTGCTCGATATGCTCCATGATGCCGCCGATGATGACGGCGCCCGTCGCGTCAGCCACCGCATCGACGTCCACCTCGAAGGCGTCTTCAAGGAACTTGTCGATGAGGATGGGATGCTCCGGCGACAGCTGCACCGCCTGACGCATGTAGCGGTCAAGGGATCCGGCGTCGTACACGATGGCCATGGCGCGGCCACCCAGCACGTAGGACGGGCGGACGACAACCGGGTACCCGATTCCCGCCGCGACCTCACGCGCCTCTTCCGGCGAGTGCGCCATGCCGCTGGCGGCCTGCGGAATCCCGAGTTCCCACAGCAGCTTCGAGAAGCGCTCGCGGTCTTCGGCCAGGTCAATGGAGTCGGGCGATGTGCCGAGAATCCGAATCCCTGCCTTCTGCAGCCGCAACGCCAGCTTCAGAGGCGTCTGACCGCCGTACTGCACGACACACGACACCTCGCCGCCGCCCTGCCGCTCACGCGCCACGATGGCCGAGACGTCTTCAAACGTCAGCGGCTCGAAGTACAGGCGGTCCACCGAGTCGTAGTCCGTCGACACGGTCTCGGGATTGCAGTTGACCATGACGGTCTCGTATCCCTGATCGCGCAAGGCAAAGGCCGCGTGACAGCAGCAGTAGTCGAACTCGATGCCCTGCCCGATACGATTCGGACCGGATCCGAGAATCACCACCTTGGCACGCGCACTGGGCTCGGCCTCACACTCGTCCTCGAACGTGCCGTACATGTACGGGGTGAACGATTCGAACTCGGCCGCACAGGTGTCGATGCGTTTGTACGCGGCCACCAGCTCGTGTTCCTGCCGACGGGCGCGCACGCTGTCTTCGTCAATGCCCAGCAGCAACGCGAGGTCGGCATCGGAGAACCCGGCGCGTTTGACCGCGCGCAGCAGATCCGCCGACAAGTCACGCGTGCCGACCGCCTGGACCTCGCGGGCGAGGTCCATCATCTGCTGGAACTGCGTGAGGAACCATCGATCCATCCGGGTGAGGCGGTGAATCTCGTCGAGACTCCATCCACGTTCGAGCGCGCGGAAGACCGCCCACATGCGGCGATCGGTGGGAATACCGAGCTCCCGCTGCAGCGCCGCGTCGTCTTCGTGTTCAAACGGCTGGCCTGGTGCCGTCTGGCCGAACAACCGACCGGAACGCCCAAGCTCAAGCGAGCGGAACGCCTTGAGGAAGGCCTCCTTGAACGTTCGGCCGATCGCCATGGCCTCGCCCACCGACTTCATCTGCGTGGTGAGCGTGCGATCGGCGGTCGGGAACTTCTCGAACGCCCAGCGCGGCACCTTGACGACGACGTAGTCGATGGTCGGCTCGAAGGACGCCGGCGTCAGTCGCGTGATGTCGTTCTTGATTTCATCGAGCCGATACCCCAGCGCCAGCTTCGCCGCGATCTTCGCAATCGGGAAGCCGGTCGCCTTGGACGCCAGCGCCGATGACCGCGAGACCCGCGGGTTCATCTCGATGGCCACCATGTGGCCATCCTCGGGGTTGATGGCGAACTGGATGTTCGACCCGCCGGTCTCGACCCCGATGCGCCCGATGATGCGACGCGCGGCGTCACGCATGCGCTGATATTCCCGATCGGTCAGTGTCAACGCCGGCGCGACCGTGATGCTGTCGCCGGTGTGCACGCCCATCGGGTCGATGTTCTCGATCGAGCAGATGACCACGAAGTTGTCTTCGCAGTCGCGCATCACTTCGAGCTCGAATTCCTTCCAGCCAATGACGGACTGCTCGACGAGGATCTCGTGCACCGGGCTCATCGAGAGGCCGCGGCCGCAGATTTCCTTGAACTCCTCGACGTTGTACGCGATGCCGCCACCAACCCCGCCCAGCGTGAACGAGGGACGAATGATGATCGGGAAACCGATTTTTTCCGCGGCCTCCAGCGCCTGTTCCATCGAGCGCGCGTAATAACTGACGGGCACGTCGACGTTGATGGACCGCATCGCCTCCTTGAACTTGAGGCGGTCCTCAGCCACCTTGATGGCCGGGACTGACGCGCCGATCAGGGCCACGCCGTACTTCTGCAGCACGCCGGCTTCGTCGAGGTCCACCGCGAGGTTGAGCGCCGTCTGCCCGCCGACGGTCGGCAGGATGGCATCAGGCTTCTCCTTGATGATGACCTGCTCGACCGCGGCGACCGTGAGCGGCTCGACGTAGGTGCGATCGGCCAGCTCCGGATCGGTCATGATCGTCGCGGGATTGCTGTTGACGAGAATGACCTCGAGGCCTTCAGCCTTGAGCGCCTTGATGGCTTGTGTGCCGGAGTAATCGAACTCGCAGGCCTGACCGATGACGATCGGCCCGGAGCCGATGACGAGAACACGCTTGATATCCGTACGCCTGGGCATGACTGACTACTTCGCCTTCTGATCCATGGCATCGACAAACTGGGCAAACAGGTAATCCGCATCGTGCGGGCCCGGCGCCGCTTCAGGGTGATACTGCACGCAGAACACGGGCTTGGACACGTGTTTGAGTCCTTCCACCGTGCCGTCATACAGGTTCAGGTGTGTCACCTGCACATCGTGCGGCACCGAGTCCGGATCGATCGCGAACCCGTGATTCTGCGAGGTGATCTCAATCTTGCCTGAGGCCAGATCCTTGACCGGATGGTTCCCGCCGCGGTGGCCGAACTTCAGCTTGTAGGTCTTCGCGCCCAGCGCAAGGCCGACAATCTGGTGACCGAGGCAGATGCCGAACACCGGCAGTCCGGCATTCACCAGTTCCTTCGTGTTGTTGATCGCGTAGTCGAGCACGGCCGGATCGCCCGGACCATTCGAGAGGAACACGCCGTCCGGCGCGCTCTTGAGCAGCTCACTCGCCGGCGTCGTTGCGGGATACACCGTGACGTCGCAGCCGTGGGCGGCCAACCGGCGCAGGATGTTCCACTTCATGCCGAAGTCGTACGCGGCAACCTTGAACCGGCGCTCCCGGCGTTCGATGGGGCCGACGAACTCCTCGAAGCCGGTACCGTCGTGGCCGCCGGTCCACGCGAACGTCTCCTTGCAGGTCACATCCTTGACCAGGTCGGAGCCTTCCATCGAGGGAATGGCCTTGGCCCGCGCCACCAGTTCTTCAGTCGACGGCAGGTCACTGCCTGTCACGATCACGCCGCGCATCGCGCCGGCCGACCGCAAGGTCTTGGTCAGCGCGCGCGTATCGATGTCGGCGATGGCCACGATGCCGTGGGTGGTGAGGTAGTCGCGCAGCGTGCCTTCCGCGCGCCAGTTGCTGGCAATCGGCGACTCGCTGCGAATCACGAAACCCGCCACCTGCGGCGTGCGTGACTCTCCGTCGTCGGCACTCACGCCGTAGTTGCCGATCTCGGGACACGTCATGGTCACGATCTGGCCTGCATACGACGGGTCCGTCAACACTTCCTGATACCCCGTGAGGCTCGTGTTGAACACGACTTCTCCCGCGGTGTCCCGCGGAGCTCCTACCGATCGGCCACGAAAGCAGCGGCCATTTTCCAGCGCGAGTATTGCGTCCATCGTCTCCCTTACATCCGCTCCAGCGATACCTTCACCACGTTCACCTGTCCGGCGCGCACGACGACGGTGGTCGTGAGCGTCCGGTACCCTGCCAACTCCAGTCGGATCGTATGCGAGCCGGGCGTCAATTCCGGCACACGAATCGGCGCCGTGCCCATCTCCCGACCATCCACAAACACACGCGCGCCTGCCGGACGCGTCTCGATGTTCACGCTGCCTGTACGCGCGATCGCGGGCCTCGCGGAGGACGCGGCGGCCATCTCAAGCGTCAGTTCGCGGGCCGGCACGCCCCGCGTCAGGGTCACTCGCTGAGAGCGCGACGCGTAACCGTCGCGCTGTACGGTCACCGTGTAGGTGCCAAACGGCAGATCGCGCACGGCGGCCGGCGTCGTGCCACGAGGGCGCCCTGCCACCAGCACCTGCGCGCCCGACGGCACCGAACGCACAAGCAGTCGTCCACGGTCCGGCGTGGCCTCGCGTTCGGCTGATGTCGCCTGCGGCGCAGGCGTGACAGGCGGCGTTGGCTCGGCAGGCGCATGCGCCGGCGCGTCGTCAACGGTCACGTCGGTGCCGGGCATGTCTTGGGCCGCCCCCATGTCTTCAGCACGTGTCGTCATCGGCGTCACACTCTCGGACGCCGGGCCTCGCCACCACTGGCCAATCCCCACCCCGATGATCACGCCGACCACCAGCATCGCCCACGTGTTGCGCGGCGAGTCCACGCGTGACGGAATCGCCGGAGCGACCGGCGCTCCCCACACGGCAGAGGGAGAGATCCGGTCCAATGGGTCCGGCGGGTCCAACGGGTCCATCAGGTCCAACGGGTCCGTCGGGTCCTTCAAGTCCATCGGGTCCTGCAGGTCCGTCGGGTCCGTCGGGTCCATCAGGTCCGTCGGGTCCTTCAGGTCCATCGGGTCCATCGGGTCCATCGGGGCCGGCGGGTCGGGCGCGGGCGCGGGCGCATCGAGCGGGAGCGCGACGATGACGGGTTTGGCGGGAGCGTGCGGGACGACACCGGTGTCGAGGGCCGCGATGAATGCGCCGGCGGAACTGTACCGGGTCTCGGGGTCCTCCGCGAGCGCGGCGGCAAGCGCGCGGCGAATCACGACGCGTTGTTCCGGCGACGTATCCGACGGCAGCGCGCCATCCTGCTCCCCGCCCCCCGATGGGCGTCGTCCGGTGAGCAGCTCGTGCGCGATCACCCCGAGGCTGTACACGTCCGCGCGCTGATCCCAGCTGCCACCGGCGATACGTTCCGGCGCGGCGTACGGACGCCTCGGCGGCACACGCGCGCCAGTCGTCGCGAGGGCCTCGGCGACGCCAAGACCTGACAGTCGCACGATGCCTTCGCCATCCACAAACACGTCACGCGGGTGTAACGCGCCGTGCACGAGACCATTGGCCACGCCGGCGTCCAGGGCATCGGCCAGCTGCGCCAGCAGCGCGCGGGTCGTCTCGAAGGACATCGTCCCCCGGCGCATGAGGGCGTCGAGCGTGTCGGCCGCCACAAACTCCATCGCCAGATACGGCGTTGCGCCCTCGAGGCCGGCGCTTCGCAGCGCGATGACGTGCGGCGAGCGCACGCTCACCGCGGCCAGGCGCCGCAGCGCGTCGGCGAGACGGGCCGCATCTTCAGGAACAATTGAGAGGCGGAAGGCCTTGATTGCCAGGAGGGATTGCTCGGACGACTCGAAAGCTCGAAAAACAGGTCCCAGAACGCCGCTGCCAATCTGGTGCAGGACGCGGTAGGAGCCGAAGGCGGGCGGCGCGGTGTACCCGGCGGAGTCGTCGTATGGCAGTTCAGTACCTCTGAAACGATCACTCCACTTTAACATGTCGACCCGTTCGGTCGGCGTTCGCTGTAGTAAATTGGGCCGGTGTCCGCGCAACCCGAGTCGTCCGTGACAGCTGCCCCAGGCCTGGTTCGTGAGGCCATCGACATCAAGCGTTTTTCCTGGATTCGTCCGCTCGTCGCGGCGTACTCGTCGAACTTCCCCAGTGTTGCCGGTTTGTTCACCGGGAATCCCGCCGATCCCGCCGCCTGGACTGATGCCATCGCTCGGACGCGCCAGGTCTCGCGTGATCGCGCGGGCCTTGCGCGTGTCGTCGCTGCGCAGCTCGAGCGACGTGGTGCGCCTGCTCACGCGCGCGCGGCAGCGACGCGACTGGCCGACGCCGACACGGTCGCGATCGTGACCGGCCAGCAGGCCGGCGTGTTTGGCGGCCCACTCTACACACTGCTCAAAGCCGTCACCGCCATTCGCCTCGCGCGCCAGATGGCCGCGCGTCACGGCGTCGTGGCCATTCCCATCTTCTGGGTCGAGGCCGAAGACCACGATTGGGATGAAGTCCGCACGGCACGCGTACTCGACGGCGACCTTGCGCTCCGGGAGATCGAACTCGACACCCTCGATGGCGCGGGCCATCGCCCCGTCGCCTCACTCGTGCTCGACGAAGGCATTGGCGATGCGCTCGCGGCACTCGAGCAGGCCCTGCCGCCGACCGAGTTCACCGAAGACCTCATGGCGCGGCTGCGCCGACACTATCAGCCCGGCCGCAAGATGGGCACGGCGTTCGCCTCCTGGATGGACGACCTGCTCGGGCGATACGGCCTGGTCGTCTTTGAAGCCGCCGATCCGGCAGCCAAGCCGCTGGTGAGCCGGCTGTTCACGAAGGAACTGGATGCGCCCTGCCGCACCGCGCACTTCGCCAAGACGACCGGCGACACGATGCGCGCGCTCGGACACGAACCGCAGGTTGATCCGTCCGATGACAGCGTGGCGTTGTTCTACCTCGGCGGCGGTCAGCGTGTTTCCATCAAGCGCCGCGGCGACGAGTACGTGATTGGTGACACCGTACGTCCGCAGGCGGATGTGCGACAGGAAGCTGAAAGCAATCCGGAGCGCTTCTCTCCGAACGTGCTCCTGCGTCCGGTGGTCCAGGACCTGCTGTTCCCCACGATCTGTTACGTGGCGGGACCGTCCGAACTTGCCTACCAGGCGCAGCTCGGCGCGATCTACAAGGACTTTGGCGTGGAGATGCCGCTGCTGTATCCGCGCGCCAACGCCACACTGCTTGACTCGGCCGGCGTGCGTTTCCTGGAGAAGTACGGCCTGCCGCTCGAAGCGCTGCAGCCGCACGATGAGGCCGCGCTCAACCGCCTGCTGCAGGACCAGTTGCCCGACGGGCTCGAAGACGGCTTCGAGGCGCTGCGCGAGGAACTGCGCAGACGAATCGAATCGTTGACGCCGCTGGTGGCCTCGGTGGATGCCACACTGGCAGGCGCCGCACAGACCACGATCGACCGCATGCAGGAGACGCTCAAACACCTGCACACCAAGGTCATCACGGCGTCAAAACGCAAGGACGAAACGCTGCGTCGTCAGTTCACGCGCACGCAGGCGCTCGCCTTTCCGGAAGGCCACCCGCAGGAGCGGATCGTCGACCTCGCGTTCTTCGTGAACCGCTACGGGCAGGCGGTATGTGACCGTCTCGTGGAAGGCCTGCCGCTCGACATGGGCCGCCACTTCGTCGTGGCGCTGTAACGCGTCTATCCCATCCCCACCACGGCGGCGCGCAACGCGGCTTCCGCGCCGACCAGGCGCGACCGCGTGGCGGCCACCCAACCGGTGTCTTCCGTGAGCAACGCGCGCGACTGCTCGAGCGCAGCTCCGGTCACCTCGGGTGACGGGCCGCCCAGGGTCTTGCGCAGTTCAACAAAATGCTCGGGGCTCAACAGCGTGTCGAGGGCCTCGGGGGTGTACTCCACGGCGGCGCCGGTCACTTCGGCTGACACCTCCGCGAGCAGCGTGGCCAGGGGCGCGTCCGGCCTGGCCTGGCGTGCGCGCACCAGCCGGGTCGCGATGCTGTGGCCGGCGCGGAACGGGAGTCCACGTTCCCGCGCCAGCGTGTCGGCCAGTTCAGTGATGGAAATCCAGTTCTCTCCGGCGCGACGACGCATCTTCTCCACGTCGAAGTCGGCGCCTTCCAGCGCAACCGCCACCAGCGACACCGCGCGAATGGCGTCCTTGAACATGGCCGCCACCAGCGGCTGCAGGTCGTCCTCCGTATCGACAATGTCGCCGAAGGGCGTGTTGTGCACCGACACCGGAATTGCGCCGGCCTGCGCGAACGCCTTTGACGCCAGCGCGCGCGCATGCTCGAGCGCGACGGGATTGCGCTTCTGCGGCATGATGCTGCTGATCTGCACGAAGCCATCCGTCAGCCGGAGGTATCCGACCTCCATCGTGCACCACAGCAGCAGGTCCTGCACCAGCCGGCCGACGCCGACCAACGTGACCGCGGAGGCCGCCGCGCTCTCGAGGAGGTAGTCGACGGTCGCGATGCTCCCATACGTATTGCCGGTCGGACCATCAAAGCCGAGCAGCGCCGACGTGCGGTACCGATCGATGGGGAAACCCGTGCCCGTAATGGCACACGCGCCGAGCGGGTTCTGATTCACGCACGCAAAGGCGGCCTTGAGCCTCGTGCCGTCGCGCTCGAGCTGCTCAATCGCGCCGAGCAGGTAGTGCGCCACCGTCGAGGGCTGCGCCGGCTGTGTATGCGTGTGGGCGGGATACACCGTGTGCCGATGGCGGGACGCGACGTCGATGAGTGACTGTCGCAGTTGCAGCGTTGCCTCGGTGAGTCCAAGCAGGAACTCCCGGATCCGCATCCGGTACATCGTCATGTCGATGTCGTTGCGCGACCGGGCGGTGTGCAGGCGGCCCGCGACGTCCGCGCCGCACGCCTCGACGACCTGCCGTTCCAGGTAGAAAAACAGGTCTTCGTACGTGCCGTCATACGTCGCGGCGCGCACGGCATCGAGCGAAATGCCGTCGAGCGCCCGGCGGATGGCCCGGGCATCGTCAAGCGACACGATGCCCGTGTCACGCAACATGCACAGGTGCGCGTAGTGGATGGCCATCAGCGGCTCGAGAAACAGCGCCTTGGCATCTTCGAAGTTCTCGTTCAGCACAATGCGAACGTAGTCAGGAGAAAACGGCATGAGGGAACCCTAACGAGTGCCCGCGCGACCCATCGCGCGGGGAGGAAATGATGTGGAGCTGAGCCAGTTGGCCAGCCGCGCTTCGGCAATCTCCATGGCGGATCGCACGGCGCCGAGCAGCTGGGCATCATCGCCCAGGGAAGAGATCGCAAGTGCCGGCACGTTCGGGACGACTTTCGCCACCACGCGACGCAACGGGGCCAGCAGCAGGTCCCCGGCGTGACTGAGACCGCCGCCGAAGACCACCAGCGCCGGATCGAGCACCGCGACGATGTTGGCGACGGCAGTGCCGAGGTACACGGCAAGTTCGTCGAGCACGGCCGCGGCGCGTGGGTCACCGGCCCGCGCGGCCTCGATGATGCGCATCACCGCGGACGCCCGATCGTGCGGCGCGGTGGTCATGTCCTCGACCAGCGGTCGCGCGTGCTGCCAGTCGGCAATGGCGCCCGCCCCAATGCGGCTTTCGAGGTACCCGCGTTCCCCGAAGTCGGCTTCCCACTCGCGGAAGTCGACGTTCATGTGGCTGATCTCGCCCGCGTACCAGTGGTGCCCGCGATGCAGGCGACCACCCACGACCACGCCCGCGCCAACACCAGCCCCCAGCGCAATGAAGACGAAGTCGTCCATCTGGCGGGCACACCCGCGCCAGCGTTCGCCCAGCGCCGCCATGTTCGCGTCGTTGTCGACGCGCACCGCGGCGCCGAGGCGTGCTTCCGTCAGCTCCTGCAGCGGCAGATCCACCCAGCCGGGAAGATTGACCGCGCGGATGACCCGTCCCGATTGCACATCGGTCATGCCGGGCGCGCCGATCCCGACGGCATACAACTTCGAGCGGTCCCGTCGCGCGTGGCGGAAGACCTGGTCCACCCCTGCGTAAATCTGGTCAAGGATCGCCGCGCCCGATGCCGCGCTGGTCGCCTCCTGATGCCGCGCAAGCACGCGGCCCTGCAGGTCGGTCAGCGCGACGCGGAGCGTCCGTGAGCCCACGTCGACGCCCACGAGGTACCCGTATTCGGCGTTGAACTGCAGCATGATCGGCGGACGTCCGCCTTTGGACGTCCCCATCCCGACTTCGCGCAGCAGCCCGACCTCCTGAACCAGGTCTTCAACCAGCGCCGACACCGTCGGAGGGCTGAGCCCGATGGTCTTGGCCAGATCCGCCCGGGAGATCGGGCCGGCGTGACGTACAGCTTCGAGCAGCCGCTGGCGATTCACGCGGCGTGTATTCAGGCTGCCCCCAGCCCCCCCCGGCACGAACTCAGTTGGTAGACTCACGCGTCCGGCTTCGTTCAACGAATTAACAAAGTCAAGACTATACACTTTTGTGCGCATGACCACTCGCCCGCAGGCCACCCGCCGACGTCCGCCCAAATCACGGTCTGGACGGCTCGTACGCGCCTGGGGCTGGCTTCGCGCGCGCCCGGCGGTCATCGCGGCCCTGGTCATTCCGCTGGCGCTGGGATTGCTCTTTGTCGGCTACCTGTGGTCCACCTACGCCGCGCAGATTGACGCCCGCCTCAACGGAGAGCAGCGGTTCATTCCCCGGATTTTCGGCAGGCCGTTCGTGCTGCGCCCAGGCCAGGCCCTCTCCCCTCAGCAACTGGAGGAGCGCCTCAATGACGTGGGGTATGCCCGACGCGAGGTGATCGAGGGGCCGGGCGAGTTTGCCGTGGCGGAACTCCAGATGCGCCTGTTTCCGCGTGCCGAGAACGCCAAGGTCATTCGGGTGGAGTTCGGCAAGGGCACGCAGCCCACCGTCGTCCGCATCGTGCGCGATGAGGACAACCGGCCTGTGCCGGAGTTGACGTTGGAGGCGCCCATGCTCACGGCATTTGCGACGGGCGAAAAGCGGAGGTTCACGCCGCTCGCCTCCATTCCCGAGCGCATGCGCAACGCGGTTCTCGCCATCGAGGACCGGCGGTTTTATGACCATCCGGGCGTTGATGTCATTCGGTCCGCCGCGGCGATCTTCACCAACCTGTTCGGCGACCGGACGTATCTGGTGGGAGGATCCACGCTGACGCAACAGATCGTGAAAAACACGTTTCTGACCCGCGAGCAGACGATGCGTCGCAAGGTGCAGGAACAGTTCATGGCGCTGGTGCTGGAATCGCGCCTGTCCAAGGACCAGATTTTCGAGTTGTACCTCAACGAAATGGTGCTGGGGCAGCGCGGTCCCTTCGCAATTCACGGCGTGGCCGAAGCGGCGCGCATCTTCTTCGGCAAGGACGTCCGGAATGTGTCGCTGGCGGAGGCCGCGACGATTGCCGGCCTGCTCCAGTCGCCGTCCCGGTTGTCCCCGTTCCGCAATCCCGAACGCGCCATCGAGCGTCGCAACGTCGTGCTGTCGGCCATGGTGGAGACCGGCGCGATCACCGAAGCCGAGGCGGAAGCGGCGCGCAAGGCGCCACTGGGCCTGGCCGCGCGGGCGCTCGAAAATGAAGCGCCCTATTTCGTCGACTACGTGACCCGACAGGTCGAGGAGCGATACGCCGGGTTGTTCGAGACCAATGCCCAGGTCGACGTCTACACGACGATCGACCTGCAGTTTCAGCGCATCGCGCAGGAAGCGGTGGCCGATGGCGTCGTGGCGCTGGACAAGCAGATGGCGGCGCGCAAAAAACGCGGCCAGGTGCAGGTGGCGCTGGTGGCCGTTGACCCGCGCACCGGCGACATTGTCGCGATGGTTGGCGGTCGGTCGTACAGCCAGTCCCAGTACAACCGCGCGGTCACGACACAGCGTCAGCCCGGATCGATCTTCAAGCCGTTTGTGTATCTCGCGGCGTTTGAGCACATGGCCGCGGAAGGGGCGGCCGGCCCGACACCGGCCTCGATCGTCCTCGATGAGCCGACGATCTTCATGGACGGCGACAAACCCTATGAACCGGGCAACTACGCCGACGAATATGACGGGCCGGTCTCGCTGCGGCGCGCCCTCGCGATGTCGCGCAACATCGCCGCGATCAAGGTCGCGGAGGAAACCGGGTACGAACGCGTAGCCGCGCTCTGGCAGAAGGTTGGCGTGGGCACCCAGGCGCGTCCCTATCCGTCCATCGCGCTTGGCGTCTTTGAGGCCTCGCCGCTCGAGATTGCCACGTCCTACACGATCTTCGCCAACGGCGGTCGCCTCCGGCCCCTGCGCGCGTTGACCCGGATCGTCGAAGACGGCAAGGCGCGACTCGTGTCGCCGGGGAATGCCCGGGAAGTGGCGCGTCCAGACACGACGTACCTGGTCACCAACATGATGCGCGCGGTCATGAACGAGGGTACCGGCGCAGGGGCGCGCTCCCAGGGCTTCCGACTCGATGCGGCCGGCAAGTCCGGCACCACAAACGACCTGCGCGATGCGTGGTTCGCCGGGCTGACACCTGAGTTGTTGACGGTGGTCTGGGTCGGTTTCGACGACAACCAGCCCGTCGGCCTTGGCGGCGCCCAGGCCGCCCTGCCCATCTGGACGAATTTCATGCGACGAGCCCTCGCCGGCCGCCCTGACCAGCGGTTTGCCATTCCTGACGGCGTCGTCATGGTCGACATCGACCCGGAAACGGGCCTGCTGGCCGGTCCCAACTGTCCGCGCGTGATCAGCGAGGCGTTCCTGTCCGGCAGCGAACCCTGGCAGTACTGCGAGATGCACCGGCAATGAGGGTCCGGCGGGCCTGTTATACTGGCTTAGCAGTCTTCACTGCCGACTGCTAACACTCGATGCCATGAGTACCGACCTGACAGAACGACAGCGCCGCATCCTTGCGCGCCTGGTGTCGGACTACATCGAACAGGGTGAACCTGTCTCGTCGTCGTGGCTGGCCGAACACTCCGGCTTGGGACTGTCGTCAGCCACCGTCCGCAACATCCTCGCGCGCCTGGAAGAACTGGGGCTCGTGCGGCAGCCTCATACGTCGGCCGGCCGTGTGCCGACCGATGCCGGGTACCGCCTGTATGTGGACTCGCTGCTCCACCTGCGGCGGCGGCTGAAGACACCGGGCGACATCGAAACACGCCTCCGGCGCGCGGGCACCGTCGGGGATTTGCTTGAGCACGCCTCGCAGGAACTGGCGCGTGCGTCACACCAAGTGGCATTTGCCCTGGCGCCGGCCAGCCCGACCGTTCGGCTGCGGCATATCGACTTCGTCCCGCTCGACAGTCATCGCGTCCTGGTGATCGTGGTCGCCACGGGCAACCAGATCACACACAAGGTCGTGGAGTCCGCCGAGACGTACGATGCGGCGGTGCTGCAGCAGGCCGCGCAGTACATCAACGCCGAGTTCACGGGCCTGACGCTGCTCGAGGCGCGTGAAGCGCTCGTGGCGCGGCTGCGCGAAGAGCGGATCCTCTACGACGCGTTGCTCGCGCAGGCGCTCCGTCTGGCGCAGACGGGCCTGGATGAAGTGACGCCGGAGGAAACGCTGTCCATCCAGGGCGCGTCATTCCTCTTCGACAGCATGGGCAGCGTCGTCGACCGCGAACTGGTGACGGTGGAGACCCTGCGGGCCCTGTTCAAGCTGCTCGAGGAAAAACACCGGCTGGTGGAACTGCTCACCTCGTACATCGAATCGGACGGCCTGACGGTCGTCATCGGCTCTGAACACAGCTCGCCTGACATGCATCCGTTCAGCCTCGTCGCGTCGACGTTCCACGACGGCACACGCACGGGCACGGTTGGGGTCATCGGCCCCACACGGATGCGGTACCAGCGGGCGATCAGCATTGTGGACGGCGTCTCCCAGACAGTGACGCGCGTCCTGGAAGGCAACAAGACATCATGAATCCGGAACACGACTCTCCTGCCGACACGCCGGGCACGTCCAGCGGTCGAGCCGACGTGGACGTCGCCGCCCTTCAGAAGGAACGCGACGACCTGTACGACCGCCTGCTGCGCATGACGGCTGAGTTCGACAATTTCCGCAAGCGCACCGAACGCGAGCGCCGCGACCTGTCCGACTACCTGACGATGGACGTCGTGCGCGACGTCCTGCCGGTCATCGACGACCTCGAGCGCGCCATGGCGGCACCTGGCAGTATCGACACCAACCCGGAGCTGGCCGCCTACCATCAGGGCGTCACGATGATCCACCGCCAGTTGGTCGACGTGCTCCGGCGGCGCGGAGTCGAACCGATCGCGATCGACGGGCAGCTGTTTGATCCCGAGTGGCACGAAGCGGTTGCCTACGATGCAGCCGACGGGCGTCCGGATGGCCTGATCCTCGCGGAACTGCGAAGGGGCTATCGCATCGGCGGCAAGTTGCTGCGCGCGGCCATGGTCAAGGTGGCCAAGGCGTGAGCAAGCGGGACTACTACCAGGTCCTCGGCGTCGAACGTGGAGCCTCCGAGGGGGACATCAAGAGCGCCTACCGGAAGCTGGCGCTGAAGTACCACCCGGACCGCAATCAGGGCAACGCCGAGGCGGAAGAAAAGTTCAAGGAAGCGGCCGAGGCGTATTCGGTGCTCGGCGATGCCGACAAACGCGCGCGCTACGACCAGTTCGGCCACGCAGGTGTCTCGGGCGCCGCACCAGGCGGCCCCGGCTTCAACGCCGACATCTTCGGCGACTTCTCGGACATCCTCGGTGATTTCTTTGGTTTCGGCGGCGGCGCGCGACGCGGTGGCCCGACACGCGGCAGCGACCTGCGCTACGACCTCGAGATCGCCTTCGACGAGTCGTTCAGCGGTGTCGAAACCCCGATCCAGATTCCCCGCGAAGAGGGCTGCGAGCCCTGCGGCGGTACCGGCGCAGCGCCCGGCACCACGCGTGAAACCTGTCCGCAGTGCGGGGGACGCGGCCAGCTTCGCTATCAACAGGGCTTCCTCGTGGTCTCGCGGCCCTGCGGCCAGTGTCGCGGCACCGGCCAGATCGTGCCCAAGCCTTGCCCCAGCTGTCGCGGCACCGGCCGACAGGTGCGTGACCGCAAGGTCACCGTTCGCATCCCCGCAGGAATCGCCGACGGCCAGCGCCTGCGTCTGCACGGCGAAGGTGAACACGGAGTCGCCGGCGGTCCCCCTGGAGATCTCTATGTCGTCATCCACGTCAAACCGCACCCGAGGTTCGTACGTGAGGGCGACGATCTGTATCTCGAAGTGCGCGTGCCCTTCCCCGTCATGGCCCTCGGCGGCGACTTCCGCGTGGACGGCCCCGACGGCCCGGTGACCGTGCAGGTCTCGGCCGGGTCCGGCAACGGCACCCTTGTGTCGTTCAAGGGCAAAGGCATGCCAAGCGTCACGGGCCGCGGCGCCGGCGCGCTCCACGTGCGCCTGGTGGTCGACGTGCCGCGCAAACTGTCGAAGGAACAGAAAAAACTGATCGAACAGCTGGGACAGACCATGCCGGTCGAGACACTCGAGGCACGCGACATCGAGACGGACGGCGACGGCAAGCCGTTCTTCGAGCGCGTGAAGGATCTGTTTGGTTGATCGCCAGGGTGCCCGGACGTACGCCGGACTCGACATTTCACACCACGCCGACGGCGACATCGTCATCGCATTCCTGGATGAACACGGTCCGACCGCCGTCGAAGAACGCGGCGCCACGTTGCGTGTGTTCTTCGCGACGACCCACGACCGCGATGCGGCGGCGCAGACAGTCCGGGAGACACTGCCGGAAGTCGTTTGCGCCCCCGTCGACGTCCCCGACGAGCAATGGGCGGAGCGGAGCCAGGCTTCGCTGACCCATGTGCAGGTGGGCGCCGTTGTGGTGGCGCCGCCATGGGATCAACCCGCCGGCAGCGACGCGACCGTCATCACGATCCTGCCGTCGATGGGTTTTGGCACGGGCCATCACGCCTCGACACGGCTGTGCCTCGGGTTGCTCCAGGAGGTCTCGGTCCGCGGCCTCACCGTCTGTGACGTGGGCACCGGCAGCGGGGTCCTGGCGATTGCCGCACACCGGCTCGGCGCACGCGCAGTCACCGCGATCGACTACGACCACGACTCCATCGTGTGTGCGCGTGAATCCGCGGAGCTCAACCATGTCACCGGCGGCCTGACCATCGCACAGGTCGATCTCGAACGGACACCCGAGGTCGAGGGGGCGCCGTTTGACCTTGTGCTGGCCAACCTCACCGGCGGCCTGCTCCGGCGCCTGCGCGATGTGCTCGTGTCCCTGACCGGGCCCGGCGGCGCGCTGATCCTGAGCGGCATCACCGCTGAAGAGCGCGATGACGTCGTCGCGGCCTTTGTGGGCGACGACGTGATGCTCAAGTCAGAGCGGCACGAAGCCGGGTGGGTCGGCCTCCGGCTACAGCGATAACCACTCCCACGCCGCCCACACCGTCGACAGCGCGACGCTGGGCGCCAGCTCCGCGCGCAGCGTGCGGGGCCCCAGCGACAACCGCGCGACATCCGCGCGGGCACACTGCGCGAGTTCGTCGGCGCTCCATCCGCCTTCCGGACCAATCAGCAGCAGAACCGAGGCCGGCACCGGCGTCCAGGCGGGCGCGCGCAGACCAGGAGCCCCTGGCTCAACAGCCGCGAGGCGGTAGTCATCGGGCTCCTCCAGCAGCGCCGGCAGCGGTGTCGGTTCACTGATGATCGGCACGACCGCGCGGCCGCATTGGGCCGCAGCCGCGGCTGCCACACGATGCCACCGTTCACCGGCGCGATCTCCGCGCCAGGCCCGCGACGACACCGCAACGTGATCACTGATGAGCGGCACGATCCGCGCAGCCCCCAATGCCGTGAGGTCGCGCACCACGTTGTCCATCTGCTCACCCTTGAGGATGCCGACTGCGACCGTGACGCGCACCACGGGTTCGGGAATCGGCGTGCACGCGGTGATGTCAGTGATCGCAATCGAACGCCGCGTCACGCCGGCGATGCGGGCGCGCCACTCGTGGCCGTGCCCGTCGAACAGCCCGATCTCGGTGCCGGGACGCACACGTACGACCGACGCCAGATAGTGCGTGACGTGTTCGGGCAACGTGGCGCCGTCGGCGGGCAATCCCTCCGGCAGATACACACGCGTCACGGCGTCTCCCTGATCATCGTGTCTGATATTCTCCTGAGGCACATGGTCTTTCGTGGCCAGACTCTTGGCAAGTATCGCATCGTCGAACCGCTGGGCAGCGGCGGGTTCGGCACCGTCTACCTGGCCGAGGACACGTGGATCGACAAACGTGTCGCGCTGAAGGTCCCGCACCGGCAGAACCTCGACTTCGGCGAACTGCTGAAGGAGCCGCGACTGCTCGCGTCGCTCGGACACCCCAACATCGTCACCGTCATCACTGCCGAGAAGCAGGAGAACGTCTTCTTCATCGTGATGGAGTACGTGCCCGGTGACACACTCGAGACGATCATCGCCCATCGTGGCGCGCTCGAACTGATGCAGGCGCTCGACTACACCGCGCAGATCTGCAATGCGGTCGAGCACGCGCACAAACACAACGTGCTGCACCGCGATCTGCGGCCCGCCAACATCTTCGTCACCGACAAGGGCCTGTTGAAGGTCGGCGACTTCGGCACGTCGCGTGTCCTGGAGATGGCGGCTCACGGGACGACGGTGATCGGCAGCCCGCCATACATGGCGCCGGAGCAGTTTGAGGGGCGGGCGGTCTTTGCGTCCGACCTGTATTCGATTGGCGTCACGATGTACCAGATGTTGACCGGGGACCTGCCGTACAACACGCCGGCGCCCGCCGACATCGCCCGCCTCAAGCGCGGCGAACTGGTCACGCCGCCCCGACAGCGGCAGCCGCACATCCCGAAGGCGATTGACGACATCGTGATGCGCGCGCTCGCGCCCGACGTCGGGCGCCGTTATCAGCGCGCCGAGGAACTGCTCAACGACCTGCTGTCCGTGCGTCGCGAACTCGTGCGCAAGCCCGCGCCGGTCGAGCCGGTGGCGCCTTCGCCGGCCGGCGCAGGTGCGGTGACCAGGCCGACGCCCGCTCCACGCCCGTCGCCCACGCCCGCGCGTCTGCGCACGACACGCGAGGCGCCCGCGGCGCGCTTCTGCTGGCAATGCCGCAAGCCGCTGCCCGCCCGCAGCTCTCGCTGCCCATTCTGCGGCGAGAACCAGTAGCCGGATTTGTACTGGGACCCACCATCCAGTCCGCGATAAAATCGCGGGCGGTCGCCACGGTCGGCGGCGGAAGGAGATCACATGGCTTTCAGCGGCACCGGCAAGGTGTGGATGAATGGAAAACTGGTCGACTGGGCGAATGCCACGATGCACGTGGCCTCGCACGTCATCCACTACGGTTCCGGTGTGTTTGAAGGCGCCCGCTGCTACAGCACGCCCAAAGGCTCGGCGTGTTTCCGACTCGATGCGCACATGCGTCGACTGGTCGACTCGGCCCGCATCTACCGGATGGAATACCACCTCGGGCAGGAGGCACTCACCGAGGCGGTGCTCGACACGATCAAGGCCAACGGTTTGCCCGCCTGCTACATTCGTCCGCTGCTGTACCGAGGGTACAACCAGCTCGGCGTGAACCCACTGCCCTGCCCCGTGGACGCGCTCATCCTCGTCTGGGAGTGGGGCGCCTACCTCGGTCAGGACGCCCTCGAGCAGGGTGTCGACGTGCGAGTGAGTTCGTGGACCCGCACGGCCCCCAACACATTCCCGGCGATGGCAAAGTCCGTCGCCAACTACGCCAACTCCGGCCTCATCAAGATGGAGGCGGTGGTCGAGGGGTATTCCGAAGGCATTGCGCTCAATCCTGACGGCAATCTGAGCGAAGGCAGCGGTCAGAACCTGTTCCTCGTGCGCGATGACGTCGTGTACACGCCGTCGCTGGCGTCCTCGGTGCTGCCCGGTATCACCCGCGATTCGGTGATTACGCTCGCCAAGGACCTCGGACTGCAGGTTCGCGAGCTGGTGCTGCCGCGCGAAATGCTCTACGTGGCTGACGAAGTGTTCTTCTGTGGTACCGCAGCGGAAATCACGCCGATTCGGTCGGTGGACAAGGTCACGATCGGCAAGGGCCGCCGCGGCCCGATCACTGCGGCGCTCCAGCAGTCGTTCTTCGACTACATCAACGGCGCGGTGCCCGATCGGCACAACTGGCTGACGTACGTCGAAGTACCGGTCGCGGCTCACTGACGAGCCAGGGCAGCCCGTGTCACAGGCGCGCCTCGCCGCCCTGCGCCTCCTCGGGCGTCGCGACTACACCGTCGCTGAAGTACGCGATCGCCTGAAGAAGAAGGAGTTCGCTCCCGAAGACATCGACGAGACGGTTCGCCGTCTCATCGACGAAGGCCTGCTCAACGATCAGCGCGTGGCCGCCGCCCACGTCCGCACCGCGTCGGCCCTCAAGGGCCGTGGCCGGCTCCGGATTCGTCGCGAACTCGAGGCGCGCGGCATCGACCGTGCGCTGGCACACGAGGCGTTGGCCGCGTTGCCGGAGGAGGACGAAGCGGCCTCCGTGCGGCGATTCATCGAACGCAGGCGCCTGCCGGCGCGATTGACCACGGCCGAATATCGTCGTGTCTTCGGCCAGTTGCTCCGGCGCGGATTCTCGGGAGACGTCGTCGCCAAGGCCCTGCGCAGCCGATCGTCGGAGGAGGACTGACACTCCGGTACAATCGTGAGCTGTCATGACCGCTCGCGACATTCGCCAGTCCTTCCTCGATTTCTTCGCCCGTCAAGGTCACCGCGTCGTGACCTCGTCATCACTCGTCCCTGGTGACGATCCCACCCTGCTGTTCACCAACGCCGGGATGAACCAGTTCAAGGACGTCTTCCTCGGCAAGGAGCGGCGCGACTACACACGCGCCACCACCGTGCAGAAGTGCATGCGCGTGAGCGGGAAACACAACGACCTCGACAACGTCGGCCCGTCACTGCGCCACCACACGTTTTTCGAGATGCTCGGCAACTTCTCGTTCGGCGACTACTTCAAGGCCGATGCGATCCCGTTTGCCTGGCAGTTGCTGACCGCGGTCTGGCAGATCGATCCCCAGCGCCTGTACCCGTCGGTCTTCAAGGGTGAAGGCGGCATTCCGCGCGACGATGAGTCGTTTGAGACGTGGGCGACGCTCGTCCCGCGTGAGCGCATCAGCGAACTTGGCGCCGCAGACAACTTCTGGTCGATGGGCGACACGGGCCCCTGCGGCCGCTGCTCGGAGATCTACTTCTTCCGTGGCATGGACATTCCGTGCGGCGAACCTGTCTGTCGCGGCGTGGAATGCAGCTGCGAACGATACGTCGAAATCTGGAACAACGTGTTCATGGAGTTCGACCGCCAGCCCGACGGCACGCTGAATCCGCTACCGGCGTTGTCGGTCGACACCGGCATGGGCCTCGAGCGCATCACCGCCGTCATCCAGGGCAAGCTGGCGACCTACGACACGGACCTGTTCACTCCGATCCTTGCGGCCATCTCCGCCAAAGCCGGGCGCGCCTACACGCACAGCACGGCGACCGATCATCCCGACGTCTCCATGCGCGTCATCGCCGATCACCTGCGCGCGATGACGTTCCTCATCGGTGACGGCGTGTTGCCGTCCAACGAATGGCGCGGCTACGTGCTGCGCAAGATCATGCGCAGGGCGATGCGCCACGGCAAGAAGCTGGGCTTCACCGAACCGGTACTGTTCGAATTGGCTGACGCCGTCATTGAAGAAATGAGCCCGGCGTACCCCGACCTCCGCGGCAACCGCGAGGCCATCGTCCGGACCATTCGCGCGGAGGAGGAACGGTTTGATTCGGTGCTCACCTCAGGCCTGCCGAAACTTGAAGACCTGCTCGAACGCACCGCCGAAAACGGCAGCACCGTCGTCTCCGGCGACGAGGTCTTCAAGCTGTACGACTCGCTCGGGGTGCCACTCGATTTCGCGGAGGACCTTGCGGGTCAGCGCGGTCTGACGATCGATCGCGAAGGTCTCGACGCCGCCATGGAAGCCCAGCGCGAACGCGCCAGGTCCGCCAGCGCGTTCGAGACAAAGAAGGGTGTCCAGTTCGTGTTTGCGTCCGACCAACGGCGGCAGACGCTTGAGCAGCTGCCCGATAGTTTTGACGGCTATACGGCCACCAGCAGCGTGTCGACTGTTGTCGCGCTGTTTGACGCCGACCGCACCGAAGTTGCCTCCCTGCCTGCAGGCGCTGATGGTTACGTCGTCCTCGATCGCACGCCCTTCTACGTCGAGTCCGGTGGTCAGGTCTCGGACCGCGGCAGCCTGCTCGTGGACGGTCAACCGGCAGCCACCGTCGTCGGCATGAGCCGGTTGGTGGCGGGGGGCGCGCGGGTGCACCGCGTGACGACGTCGGCGCCAATCGCGACCGGGATCAAGGTCTCCGCGCAGGCAGACAGCGCGCTGCGCGACGCGACGCGCCGCAATCACACGGCCACGCACCTGCTGCATGCAGCTCTGCGCCAGACGCTCGGCACACATGTGCGCCAGGCGGGTTCGCTGGTGGCGCCGGATCGGCTGCGGTTCGACTTCTCGCACTTCTCGGCCGTCACGCCGGAAGAGCGCCAGGCGATCGAACGCATCGTCAGCGAGCAGATCGTCCGGAATACGCCTGTCGTCACCGACGTGAAAAACACCGAAGAGGCCATCAAGGGCGGCGCGATGGCGTTGTTCGGCGAGAAGTACGGCGACAAAGTGCGCGTGGTCCAGATCGAAGGCTTTTCAACCGAACTGTGCGGCGGCACCCATGTGCGCGCCACCGGTGACATCGGGCCATTTGTGATCACGGAGGAATCCGGTGTGGCCGCAGGCGTTCGACGAATCGAGGCCCTCACAGGCCTCGGCGCGGTGGCGCACCTGCAGCACCTGCAGGCAGGCATGGCCCGCACGCTGGGCGTGCTCGGCGCGCCACTCGATCAAGCGGCGGACGCAGTCGCGAAGCTTCAGGCGGAGGCCAGACGGCTGGCCCGCGAAAATGAACAGCTCAAGATGAAGGTGGCGCTCGGCGGAGGCGGCGGCAGCGCCGACGCGGACATCATCGACATCGGCGACGCGAAGTTCGTGGCGCGGCGCGTATCCGGCCTCGACAAGGGTGGCCTGCGTGGCTTGAGTGATTCGTTGCGCGACCGGCTGAAGCGGGGTGTCGTGGTGGTGGCCGGCGACAACGACGGCAAGGTGCAGTTGCTGATTGCCGTTACCAAGGACCTGACCGACCGGGTGCAGGCCGGGCAGCTGGTCAAGACGCTGGCACCGCTGGTGGGCGGGGGTGGCGGCGGACGGCCGGACTTCGCTGAGGCGGGCGGCAAGGACGCGTCGGGCATCGACGCGATGCTGGAAAAGGCCAGAGCCCTCGTGACCGAGGCCCTGGCCTGATCACACGTTACTGAAGCGGGGTCGCCGGAGGGCCGAAGGGTTCTGTCGGCGCCGCTGCGGCAGAAACCTGCCAGATCGTCGCGCTCTGATTGGTCGCGAAGGACTTGCTTCCGGTCGAGCCGAACGTCTGAGGAACGGCCGTTGCGTAGTAGGCGGACTGCGTCGCCGTCCCGTTGCAGTCGTTTGGCCCTGCGGACCCACCGGCTCCTGGCGCCAGGGAAAACGAGTAGCCCGCCTTGAACGGTGTGGGAGAGGCGAATTCCGCGCTGATGTAAGGCTCGGTCGAACCAGGCGGCGGTGTGGCCAGCACCTGGAAGGACACCGCAAATCCCTGGTTGCCGCATCCGGAGGAATATTGAATCTCGGCGATATTGATGGCCCGCAGCGAGTTGGACGCCGAGGCCTCGTTACCCGCCATTCGTGACCGCATCAGCCCGGGCACGGCAATCGCCGCGATGATGCTGATGATCGCCACGACGATCAGCAGCTCAATGAGGGTAAAACCTTCGTCTTGTCGTGTCTTCATGAGGACTCCACCGACAGATTCTGACGTCACCGGCCCGCGATTGGACGGACGTCTGAGGTGACAATACCATGCGGCCCCGGGCAATCCCGCCGCGTGGTACATCAATCGACCGCCGCTATTTGGCGAGCCCCGGCAGCAGGCCGCCGATGCCACGCCCGAGCAGGCCAAATGCCGTCGCGGTCACCAGAATCCCCATGACGCGCGAAATGATGTTCATCCCAATCGGGCCGATACGCCTGGCAATGGGCCCTGCGGAGTGGAACGTAATCCACATCAGCAGCGCGATGCCGATGGCAACCGCCGAGATGATGAACAGGTCGCGCGGCGTATCGTAGGCGCTGGCCTGAATGATCACCGTCGTGATCGTGCCCGCGCCGACCGTGCCTGGAATCGCGAGCGGCACCACCGCCAGAGCCTTCCAGTGGTCTTCCGACACTTCCTGGGCCGAGTCCTTTTCGTCCTTGGTCAGCTTCACGTCTTCGGTGACGGTCACCATGCGCATCCCGTAGTTGAGCAGGATGAGTCCGCCGGCGGCCTGCAGCATCGGCGTCGTCAGCCCCATCAGCCCCAGAATCGAGTTGCCCAGCCAGGCGCACACGAGCAGGATGATGAGGATCGCAAGGGCCGCCTGATTGGCCATCCGGCGCTGAATGTCCGTCGTGAACTTCCCGGCCACCGCCGCAAACAACACCGAGGATCCAATCGGATTGACGATGGCGAGCAGCGCCGTGGAGAACAGGATCACATCCTGCAGGTTCATCGATCAGCCCTTCGCCAGCAGATACACGGCCACCGCCGCACACACAAATCCCGCTGCCTGACGCAGCGTCGGCGCCTGCCCGCCCGGGAGCACCCACGCCAGGAGCGGAATGGCGGCCACCTGCACCACGGACACCACGACCAGGAACGCGGCCGTGGGCACCGTGGGGTCAGCCGCCTTCGAGGCGTACAGATACACCGCCAATCCGTTGGCCACGGCTGCGGCGCCAAGAAAACCCAGTGCCCGCCCCGTTGGCAGCCCTCCCGTGAGTCGCGAGGCCGACGCCAGGGTCACGGTCAGCGCCGAGCCAACCATCACGAGCACCGACATCCAGGCGCCGGACACACGCGCTTCCTTGCCCAGCAGCGGCCATGCCGCGAACGCAAAGGCGATCAACGCCGCCGTCATCAGCACCTGCGGAGTCATCGCGCGCTCACAGTCCGCTGGCGTCGAGCAGGCCCATCACCTGTTGCTCGAACCACTCGGGAGATGCCGTGCCGATGTGCTTGAGGAACACGGTCCCATCCGGCTTGACGAACCACGAGACCGGGTAGGCCACGATGGCGCGGTACGCCTGCAGGATGTCTTCACGGCCGTCAGCGACAAACATCGGATAGTTGACGCCGAACTCCCGCGAAAACGCCTTGATCTGTTCCGGCGTGTCGGAAATCGACAGCCCGAGCACGGTGAAACCCTTGTCGCGGTATTTGTCGACCAGGCGCACGAACACTGGAGTCTCCTGACGGCACGGGGGACACGTCGTGAACCAGAAGTTCACGATCAACGGCCGACCTCGATAGTCAGACAGCCGTATGTCATTGCCGTCAACGTCCTTCACGATGAAGCCCAGGTCGGCCAGGTCAGTGGGGGCCGGGTTCGGATTACACGCCGCCAGACCGAACAGGAGGATCACGGCAACGAGAGCACGCGGAAGGCGCATACGCCAATAATAAGTCGGTGCGCATCGACATCTGGTTGGACGTGGCCTGCCTCTGCAAGACCCGATCGGAGGCCAAACGGGCCTGCGAGGGCGGCAAGATCGACCTGAACGGCCAGACGGCCAAGCCCCACCGCGAGGTCAAGCTGGGGGACGTCATCGAGGTGAGCCGGCCTCACGGGGTCCGTCAGCGTGTGATTGTCCGCGGGATGGCCGAGCAGCATCTGCCCAAGGCGGAGGCCCGAAAACTGTATGAGGACGTCACCCCGGAGCCCTCGCCGGAGGTCAAGGCGATGCTGGAAATGGCCCGGCTGGCCGGCCCCCGCCCGGCCCGCGGGGCGGGCACGGCGCTGGACAAGTACGAAAAGCGACGGCGCAGGCAGGCCAAGGAGCGGGGGATGTAAGGTATACTTTGGTGTTTCGGGGCCGCTCACCGGCTCCAGCTGAGAGGTTCAGAACGTGGCAACTCGACACAAATCGGCGGTCAAGGCAAACCGCCAGACGATCAAGCGGACCGCCCACAACCGTGAGCTGCGGTCGAAGCTGCGGACGGGCCTGAAGGCCATCCGCGCGGCCATCGATGCAGGGAAGACCGACGAGGCCAAAGCGGCCCTGAACAAGACCTTCTCGCTCATCGACAAGATGTCGGCCAAGCGCATCATCCACGACAACGCGGCCGGCCGCTACAAGTCGCGGATCGCGAAGGGCCTGGCCAAAAAGACCGCGTCAGCGTAAGGCGATGGCGTCGCTCAGCGACGCCATCCACGCGATGCCACAGGACGGCCGGTCAATTCCACGACGAGCCGTTCCAGCAGGACCCGCGTTTCCCCACCCGAACTTTTGAGCGCCAGATCGGTGCGCAGCAGCGCATCCAGTGCGCCTTTGACGCGATCGGGCGCGCCATCCGCCAACCGGTTCGACACCCACCAGCGCAGCTGCCCCACCATCGCGTGCGGCGAATCACCGCGCTCGAAGCGCACGGCAACTTCACGCAGCGCGCGGCCGGCGTCGCCGTCACCGATGGCGTTGGTCAGCCCCCAGTCATCCAGCACGGTCGACGCGTCGGAGGCGATTTCGTCCGCGTCGGCCGCCGTGGTCGTCGGGCGGTCCTGTGTGAACAGCAGCAGGCGCTCAAGGTCACCCCGCAGCTTCGAGATGTCACCACCCGCGCGCTCGACGAGCACCTTGACCGCGGCGGGCTCGATCGTCCGCCCTTCGCGGGTCATCTCGTCGCGCACCCACTGTGTCGCCACGGCGTGCGCCTCGCGTTGCCCGCCCGGACCTTCCGCGCGGATGCCCTCGAACGCCACGACCTGCGCGGCCTCCACGAGCCGTTTGGTGAAGCGCCGCGTGCGATCAATCTCGGCGGCCACAAACACCAGCGTGGCGAAGTCGGACGGCGACGCAACGTAGTCTTCCAGCGGCGTCAGATCGCTCGCGCTTGACTCTCCGTCCGGAACGTCGCTCCCCTCCTCCGGCTCGTCATCTGTCGCCTTGCCCGCGCGTTTCGGCTTGAGCAGCCGTTCGGCACGCATGACGATCACCAGTCGGCGATCCCCAAGCATCGGCAGGCTGCGGCATGCCGCCGCGATATCAACGGGCAGCCCCCCGGCCTCGCCGGCGTACACGCGATCCACGGCGAAGGCCCGGTCCGCCTCGGGAACGGTGGCCTCGATCGCATCGACCATGCGGTCGGCCAGTTTCACATCTTCGCCGACGAAGAGGTACAGGCGTGCCAGCGTGCCAGTTTTGATCTGGCTGCGAAGCGCGTCGACGGACAGGAGCGCCACGGACTCAGAACGCCTCGAGGATGGACGTCACCACCGAGCGCGCGAAGTTCTCGGAGAGGCGACGCATCGCGGCCGTGTCCCGCCCGAGGAACGTGGCCGCATCTGCCCCGGCGGCCGTCGTCGCGACGTCGAACTGCTCGGTGTACTGCATGGCGGGATTGGCCCACAACACCTTGTTGGTCCGCAGGTCGCGAAACTCGATGGTCGCCGTGACGATCAGATTCTGCCGCGCGGCCTGGCTGTTGGACGTGAACGCGGTGGCATCAAACCGCACCCCGGTGATCGTGCCGGTCAGAACGGCATCGACGTCGCCGGTCTCCGTCTTGATGGTGTACCGGCCGCGTCCGGCGAATTCGACGCGCACCGCCTCCGTGAGGATCCGGTCAACCTCCGGGATGGTCGTCTTGTTCTCGAAGGCCGGAATACCGACGATCCGAATGTAGTCGGGCAGGAACGATCCCCGCCCAGACAGCGCGTATCCGCAGCCGGACGCGATGCCGGACGCGCACAGCAACACGGCGAGCAGCATCAGCCTGTTCACCGGAGAAACGGGGGCGCGAAGGCTCACAGACATGCGCATCACCTCACAACGATACTGATGGGCTGATCGATGCGCGCGTGAATCGTCTTCACGATCGTCTTGCCCTCGATCCATTTCTGCACCTCCGGCGAGGCCAGCGCCGTCTCCACGTTGGCCGCCGGCGTGGAGTCGGCCGGCACGGAAATGCGCGCGCGCACCTTCCCGTTGACCTGCACCGGGATCTCAATCGACTCATCGCGGGCAATCGCGTCATCCCAGGATGGCCACCCCGCCGCGACAACGCCGTCGGCGTGGCCGAGTTGTTCCCACAGCTCTTCGCACAGGTGCGGCGTGAACGGCGACAGCATCAGGACGAGCGCCTCGATCGCTTCACGCAGGACCGCAGCGGTTTCCCGACGGTCCACCTGCGCCCGCGGCTCGTCGTCGACGCCGAGAGGCCGGACGCCGCGAATCTCCGCGTAGGCGTAGAGTTCGTTGACCAGTTCCATCAGGCCCGCGACTGCCGTGTTGAGATGCACACGCGGATCGAGATCCTGCGTCACACGGCGAACGGATGCGTGTGTCTTGCGGCGCAGCGCGCGGTCCGCCTCGTCAAACGTGAGGCTGTCGGTTGACGGCGCCGAACGCACCACGTCGGCCAGGTGGTCAACGATGCGCCAGACGCGGTTGAGGAAGCGGAACGACCCTTCCAGCCCGGAGTCGGTCCACTCGACTTCCTTCTCCGGCGGTGCCACGAACATCACGTAGAGGCGCAGCGCGTCGGCGCCGAACTTCCGGATCATGTCGTCGGGATCGACCACATTGCCCTTCGACTTCGACATCACGGCGCCATTGTTGAGCACCATCCCCTGCGTGAGCAGCCGGGTAAACGGCTCGTCAATGGTCACCAGGCCGATGTCCCTGAACACCCGGCTGAAGAAGCGGGAGTAAATCAGGTGCAGGATGGCGTGTTCGACGCCGCCGCTGTAGAAATCGACCGGTCCCCAGTACGCGACCTTGGCCGGATCAAACGGCAGCGCATCGTTGTGCGGATCGCAGAAGCGGTAGAAGTACCACGAGGAATCCACAAACGTGTCCATCGTGTCCGTCTCGCGTCGCGCGGGCCCGCCGCACGTCGGACACGTCACGTTGACGAACTCGGGGACCTGCGCGAGCGGAGAATCGCCGCGGCCGGTGAACTCCGTGATCTTCGGCAGTTCCACCGGCAGGTCAGCATCGGGCACCGGCACCATGCCGCACGTGCCGCAGTGGATGATCGGAATCGGGGTCCCCCAGTACCGCTGCCGCGAGATCCCCCAGTCCTTCAGGCGGTATTGCACCGTGCCTTCCCCAATGCCGCGACGCGCCGCTTCCGCCGTCATCCGTGCATTCGCCGTCGGCCACTCAAGCCCGTTCCACTCCCCGGAGTTGATCGTGGTGCCCTCACCCGCGTACGCCTCGATCATCGTCGCGGCATCCAGGGCCGAGCCGTCGGCAGGCTGCACAACCACTCGAATCGGGAGGTTGTATTTGCGGGCGAATTCGAAGTCACGCTGATCGTGCGCGGGCACACCCATCACGGCGCCCGTGCCGTAATCGCCCAGCACGAAGTTGGCGATCCACACGGGCACCGGTTCGTTCGTGAACGGGTTGATGACCGACACGCCCGTGTCAAACCCTTCCTTGTCGACCTCCCCCGTCACGCGCGCGGACTTGTCCTGTGCGCGGAACGCGGCCACCTTCGCGCGGAACGCAGCCGGATCCGCCGACTGCGCGGCAATCGCGTCGACCAGGGGATGCTCAGGACCGAGCATCACGAACATCGCGCCGTAAATCGTGTCGATGCGCGTCGTGAAGACCTCGATTACCCCATTTCCCCATTTCCCCATTTCCCCATTTGCGTGCGCCAGCGCAAAGGAAACCCGGGCCCCCTCCGAGCGCCCGATCCAGTTGCGCTGCATCGTGAGGACTTTTTCGGGCCACTCCTTGAGGCCGTCCGTGGCCTGCAGCAGCTCGTCGGCGTAAGCGGTGATGCGCAGGCACCACTGCTCGAGTTCACGCAGCGTGACCGGGGTGCCGCACCTCCAGCACCCACCGTCTACGACCTGCTCGTTGGCCAGCACTGTCTGACAGCTCTCGCACCAGTTCACGTTCGAGCGGCGCCGGTACGCGAGGCCCTTTTCGAACATGCGCGTGAACAGCCACTGATTCCACTTGTAGTAGTTGGGCAGGCACGTCGCCAGTTCCCGTTCCCACGCGTAGCTGATCCCCAACCGCTGCAGTTGCCCCTTCATGTAGGCGATGTTGTCGAGGGTCCACGTCTCGGGATGCAGCTTGTTCTTGATGGCGGCGTTTTCAGCGGGCAGCCCGAACGCGTCCCACCCGAACGGGTGCAGCACGTTGTAGCCGCGCATCCGCTTGAGGCGCGCCATGATGTCGCCAATCATGTAATTGCGCACATGCCCGACGTGGGCGTGCCCGGAAGGGTAGGCAAACATCTCCAGGCAATAAAACTTGGGCTTGGACGGGTCTTCGGTGACTTCAAATGCGCGCGACTCCGTCCAGCGCGCCTGCCATTTCTGCTCGATGTCCTGGGGGCGATACGTACTCACGCCAACATTCTATCTGGCGTGGGTCAGCTGAGGGCCTCGATGGTGGCCTCCACGCCCTCCCGGAGCGCACCCAGGTCGTAGCCGCCCTCGGTGACCGCAGCCACCCTGCCGCCGCAGAGCCGGCGCGCGGCGTCGGCCAGCATCTCTGAAAGACGGGCAAACCCGCCGGTGGTCATTCTCAACCCGCCCAGCGGGTCGAGTTCGTGTGCGTCATACCCGGCGGAGATCAGGAGGGCCTCCGGCCTGAACGATTCGATGAGCGGCAGTGCCGTGCGCTCCCAGGCGTCGAGCACCTCGACGTCGCGCGCGCCGGCGACCAGCGGCAAGTTCAGCGTCGCGCCCTCACCGGGACCAGCGCCCCGTTCGGTGTGCGCCCCGCTGCCGGGCCAGAACGGATACTGATGGCTCGAGATGAACAACACGGAGGGGTCGCGCCAGAACACCTCCTGCGTGCCATTGCCGTGGTGCACGTCGAAGTCGACCACCGCGACCCGAGCGGCCCCCTGCGCGCGCAGCGCGGCCGCGGCCACGGCAATGTTGCTGTACAGGCAGAAGCCCATCGCCTTGTGCGGCTCCGCGTGATGCCCTGGCGGGCGCACGAGCGCCATCGCCGCTTCGCCCGTCTGCCAGGCATGTAACGCCGCATCGACCGTGGCTCCGGCCGCCAGCTGCGCGACCTCGACCGACTCGGGCGACGTGAATGTATCCGCGTCGATCATGGCGGCGCGTCCACGCAGCGCCTCAATCGAGGCCAGGTACTCCGCAGTGTGCACACGCGCGAGCTCCTCTGCGGTGACGACCCTCGGGGCAGAGACCCGTCCGCCGCCGGCGGCAAAGGCTCGCGCGACGGCGTCGAGGGCTTCGCCGCGCTCGATCCGCTCCGGGTGTCCGGGAGGCGGCGTATGTTCGGTGAATCGCGGTGAGTGGAACAGGCGCATCGTCTGATCAGAACACAGCGCGGGCGCGGCGCTCGAGCTCCGTTAACGCCTGCTCGAGTTGCAGGCGCGAACGCTCAACCGTACTGTCGTCGGTGGCCGGCACGTGGAGCGGTTCCCCTATGGCCACCGACACCCGTGCGCCGGGTTTGGGAATCTGATGGCGGTCCCAGCTGCGCGCCGTCCACGCCGGCGAGGCCTCGATGTGAAACGGCAGGATTGGATGGCCGGTCGCGCCCGCCAGCCACAGCGCGCCTGGCTGCGCGTGGCGCGCCGGTCCGCGTGGACCATCCACAGTGAACGCCACCGGGCTGCCGGCGGCCAGATCCCGCCGCAGCTGCACCAGCGCGCGGGCACCGCCCCGCGACGAAGATCCGCGGGCGGTACCGTACCCGAACTTGCCAATCACCCGCGCGATCCACTCGCCATCAAAATTTTCGCTGGTGATGACGATAATGCCGCGGTCGCGAAAGAAGAGCGTCGCCGACAGCACCCGGCCGTGCCAGAACGCGTAGATGGGAGCCCGGCCTCCTGCGTCAACGGCCGCGAGGTGCTCCTGGCCACTCACCGTCCAGTGATACGTGCCGCCGAGCCCCTCGATGATCGGCCAGGCCACGGACGAGATCGCGCGCACCTGCGCGCGCTTCCACCGCGAGCGACGCCACCCCTCAGTGGGTGCCGGCATCGTCGGGCGCCTGGCGTGAGGCGTGCAGCGTCTTGAGTTTGCCGTCCACGTACGTCATCAGGTCGACCATGTGCACAGGAGCATTGGTGGAGGCCTGCGCGCCCTTCAGCATGATGGAGCAGAAGGGACACGCCATCACGACCGTGCCCGCGCCGGTGGCCTGCAGCTGGTCAAAACGCTCCTGCGAGATCCGCTTGCCCGACTCGTGTTCCTCAAACAGCAGACCGCCGCCGGCGCCGCAGCAGAAAGGATTGTCGCGATTGCGCACCGGCTCGGCCACGTCGGCGCCAAAACGTTGCAACAGCGCTCGCGGCTCCTCGTGTGTATTCGCGTACCGCCCGAGGTAACACGGATCGTGGTACGTGACCTGGTCACGCTCGGTCCAGGACGGCAGCATGTCACGCGTCAACTGCTCCACCAGCTTCGCGGAGTGCACGGCCTCGACTTCGTAGCCCAGCAGCCGGTAGTCGTGCGCGATGGTCTTCACGCAATGCGGGCACGAGGTGACGATCTTCTTCACACCGGCGGCGCGCAGGTCCTCGATGTTCTGCGTTGCCAGCTCCTGGTACATGTATTCGTTCCCGGTGCGTTTCGCGACGTCGCCCGTGCACCGCTCCTTCGAGAGCACGCCGAACGTCTTGCCCTTCATCCGCAACAGGTCAAACAGCGAGCGCATCGATTTCTGGTAGTCGGCCTCGAACGCGCCGGCACACCCCAGCCACACCAGATATTCGTGTTTGGCCGGATTAAACGTCTCGAGTTCCGCCGCCTGCACGAACTTGGCGCGCTGGTCGTACATCAGGCCCCAGATGTTCTGTCGCCGCTCCAGGTTGGTGAAGACACCAGTGAGGAACTCCGGCGCCTCCCCGTTTGATACCAGTCCCCGGCGCGCCCCGATGATGTTGGGCAGATGCTCCACGCCCACCGGACACGCCTGCTCACACGCGCCGCACGTGGTGCACTGCCAGAGCACGCCTTCGTCGTAGACATCCACCAGTCGCGTATCGGCCTTCCCGGCCAGCAGCGCGTCTTCGTTCTGAATCGGAAACAGCTTCGGATTGAGCCGCTTGCCGGTTCCGAATGCCGGGCAGTTGTCCTGGCAGCGGCCGCACTCGACGCAGGTGAACGCATCAAGCACCGTCTTTGACGGGAGGTCCTTGACCGTTTCCAGTCCCACTTCCTCTTTCTCGAAATCCAGATTGGGTACGGTGCCGAGGATGGGCGACTTCAGGAAGACCGTGGCTGGCGACAGGATCAGATGCAGATGCTTCGAGTTGGGCACGAGCACCATGAAGACCAGGATGATCAACATGTGCACCCACCAGTTCACCCGGCCAATCGTCCCGGTCTCAAATCCGAAACTGACGAAATAGGTGATCATCAGCAGCGCGATGAAGGCGGCGATCAGCAGCGACTCCTTCGACACGGTGGCGCCAAGTCCTGGTGGCCGCACGAACGCCCTGCGAATCGCGAGTCCGATGATGCCCACCAGCACGGCCCCGGCAAACGGCACCAGCGCGGCCTTGTAGACGATGAACAGCGTCGAGTGGGTCAGGTCAACGATGCCCAGCCCCCGCAACATCTCGACGGCCGTGAAGCCGCCAAACGCCACGAACCCCCAGAACACCGCCAGATGGGCAATCCCGGCGGCCTTCCGGCCGCCGATGACTTTCGACTGAAACACCACCTCGGAGATGAAGCGATCCATCCGGGCGCCGACATGGTCGAACGAGAAGTTCCCAGGCGCTGCGCCGATGAGTTTGAGCCGCGTCGACATCTGGGCGAGGAACCCGCCCACGAAGATGAGAAAGACGGCCCGGAATGCCCAGATCTCCCAGTGCATGCGAGGATCATACAATTGCCCGCATGATCGTCGGCATCGCCAGGGAGGTCACGCCCCTCGAACGTCGCGTGGCCGCGACCCCTGATTCCGTTACCAAGCTCCAATCCCTCGGGTACACCGTCATCGTGGAGACCAACGCCGGCCTCGCGGCCGGCTTCGCGGATCCCGACTACGTGGCCGCCGGCGCGCGCATCGGCACACAGGCCGACGTCTGGGCCTCGCCTGTCGTCGTCAAGGTGCGGCCGCCGTCCGAGGCAGAAGCGGCACGCCTGACCGCCGGGCAGACCCTCATCAGCTATCTGTATCCCGCCCAGAACGGCGCCCTCACAGCGCAGCTGCAGGCGCTGGGTGTGTCGGCCATCGCCATGGACCAGGTGCCCCGCACGACGCGCGCGCAAAAAGTGGACGCGTTGTCGTCGATGGGCAACCTGTCCGGCTACCGCGCGGTCATCGAGGCGGCGGCGGTCCTGCAGCGTCCCATGGGCGGCCAGACGACGGCCGCCGGCAAGATCCCGCCATGCAAGGTGCTCGTCATCGGCGCCGGCGTGGCGGGGTTGGCCGCCATCGGCGCGGCCCGCGCGCTCGGCGCCATCGTCCGCGCGTTTGATACCCGTCCCGTCGTCCGCGAGCAGGTTGCGTCGATGGGCGCCGAATTCCTCGAGGTCTCCATTGACGAGGACGGCTCGGGTCAGGGCGGATACGCCAAGGAAATGAGTCCGGCGTTCATCGAGGCGGAGATGGCGCTGTTTGCCGCGCAGGCGCGCGAGGTCGACGTCATCATCACCACGGCGCTGATTCCCGGCAAGCGGGCCCCGATTCTGATCACGGCCGACATGGTGCGGTCGATGCGGCGTGGGGCCGTCGTGGTGGATCTCGCGGCCGAACAACAGGGCAACTGCGAGCTCACGACCCCGGGCGAGGCCGTGAACATCGACGGCGTCACCGTCATCGGATACACGGACATGCCCTCGCGCCTGGCGCTGCAGGCGTCGACGCTCTACGCGCAGAACATCGTGCACCTGCTCGACGAAATGGGCGGCGGCGCGACGTTCGCCATCGATGATCAGAACGACATCGTGCGGCCGATGACCGTGCTCAAGAACGGAGTCCTGACGTGGCCACCGCCGGCCGTGGCCGCTGTGCCGCCACCGGCGCAGAGCCCGGCCGCGGCGGCCGCCACGACGACACCCGCGCCGCCGACGCCGTCCGCCCCACCGGCCAGGTCCCACGCCTCGTCCCACTCAGCTCCGGTCGGGAACACGTCCTGGGCCACTCTGGCAGTCACCGGCCTGGCCTTGTTCACCATCGGCATCGCAGCGCCACCGAGCTTTCTCACCCACCTCACGGTGTTCGTCCTCGCGTGTGTCGTGGGGTATCAGGTGGTCTGGAGCGTGACCCCGGCACTGCACACGCCACTGATGAGCGTCACCAACGCCATCTCCGGCATCATCGTCGTCGGCGGCATGCTGCAGATTGGTGGAGGCCTCGCGTCTCCGGCCAGTGTGCTTGGTGCGCTCGCCATTCTTCTCGCCGCCCTGAACATCTCGGGTGGCTTCCTTGTCACGCACCGCATGCTCAAGATGTTCCGCCGATGACGTCCTCGCTGCTCACCACGTCGTATATCGCCGCCGCCGTTCTGTTCATCCTCAGCCTCAAGGGACTGTCGCATCCGGAAACCGCCAGGCGCGGGAACCAGTTCGGGGCGCTCGGCATGTTGATCGCCGTGCTCGCGGTGGCGCTGCACGCCGGTGTCCTCGCGTCTCCGACGTTCCTCGGTGCGATCGCGCTGGCCGCAATCATCGGGTCAGCTGTCGCGTCACGCGTGGCCATGACGTCGATGCCGCAGCTGGTCGCGATCCTGCACAGCTTCGTGGGCGCCGCAGCGGTCCTGGTCGGCATCAGCAATCACCTCGCCCCGGCGGTGGAACTCACGGGCGTCGAAAAGACCATTCACGACGTCGAGACCTACCTCGGCGTGTTCATCGGCTCACTCACCTTCACCGGGTCCGTGATTGCGTGGGGCAAGCTCCAGGGGGTCATCGGCAGCAAGCCGCTGCTGCTGCCCGCGCGCCATCTGCTGAACCTCGCCATGCTCGCGGCGTGTGTCTGGCTGGGCTGGGCGTATCTCGGCCAGGGCCACGACGGCCTGACCGAGCTTCTGATCATGACGGCCATCGCCGGCGTGATCGGCGTGCACCTGGTCATGGCCATCGGCGGCGCCGACATGCCGGTGGTGGTCTCGATGCTCAACAGCTATTCGGGCTGGGCGGCATCAGCGGCCGGCTTCATGCTGGCCAACGACCTGCTGATCATTACCGGTGCGCTGGTCGGCTCGTCGGGCGCCATCCTCAGCTACATCATGTGCCGCGCGATGAACCGGTCGTTCATCTCGGTGATCCTCGGAGGCTTCGGCGCCGACGAAGGCGCGGCGCCGGCGCAAGGGCTGGCCGTGGAAGGAGAGATGGTCGCCACGACGGCAGCGGACGTCGTCGCCCAGCTCAAGAGCGCGCAGTCGGTCATCATCGTGCCGGGGTACGGGATGGCCGTCGCGCAGGCCCAGCATCCCGTGAAGGAAATCGTGCAGATTCTGCGAGGCCTCGGCAAGCAGGTCCGCTTTGCCATTCATCCCGTGGCCGGGCGTCTCCCCGGTCACATGAATGTGCTGCTGGCGGAGGCCAACCTTCCGTACGACATCGTGCTCGAGATGGACGAAATCAACGACGACTTCCCGACCACCGACGTCGTGCTCGTGATTGGCGCCAACGACATCGTCAATCCGAGCGCGCTCGACGACCCCTCGAGCCCCATCGCCGGCATGCCGGTGCTGCACGCCTGGGAAGCGGGCCAATGCATCGTCTTCAAGCGCGGCAAGGGCGCTGGATATGCAGGCGTCGAAAACCCACTCTTCTTCAAGCCTAAGACGCGAATGTTGTACGGAGATGCGAAGAAGTCGGTGGACGAGATCCTGGCTGCCCTGAAAGCCTGAACCGCGACGCGCAGCCGCGGCCCGGGCACGGACCTTGCGGCGAGTTGCATGTTTCGATGGACGATGGCATCGTCGTCGTCAGAAGGCCGGAGCGACTGATCGCGATTCTTTCAATTGCGGCTCGGGCATTCATTGCAGTTTCTGCAACGGTATCGGTTTCCAGCTGGGAAATGACTAAGCGCGAAGCCGGATCGAATCGTGCACAAGGCTCATCTCAAAGGAGAGACGCCTATGTCAACAGCGGAAGAACGGCTTATCACGTTGGAAACGCGCGGACGCGCACTGGAGGAGCGCATGCAGGACCACCGGGAACACATGCAGCACGCCAACACCGACCTCAAGACCATGATCTCCACCCTGGATGACAGGATGGAGCGACGGTTCGACACGCTCGACAAGCGGTTCGTGTGGGTCGTGGCTCTGCAGTTTGCGACACTGCTCGCCATCCTCACCGGGTTCGTCGGGCTGCTCGCGCGGCCGTAGCGCTGCCCCGGTCGCGCGGCTCGCGCCTAGGCCTTGAGCGCGGCGGTCATCGCTGGCACGACGTCGAACAGGTCGCCGACGATCCCGTAGTCGGCGATCTCGAAGATCGGCGCCTCGGCGTCCTTGTTGATCGCCACGATGGTGCGTGTGCCCTTCATGCCGACGACGTGCTGAATCGCGCCCGAGATCCCGAGGGCGAGGTACAGCTTCGGTGCCACGGTTTGGCCGGAGCTGCCGACCTGCCGCTCCATCGGGAGCCAGCCGGCGTCGCAGATTGGACGGGACGCGGCCAACTCGGCCCCCAGGGCTTCCGCCAGCTGCTTGGCCAGCTCGATGTGCTCCGGGCCCTTGATGCCGCGGCCGACTGACACGATGCGCTCAGCCTGCGACAGGTCAACGGCCTGCTTGGCTTCGCGGAACGGGGCTTCGGGCTTCTGGCGAATCGCGGAGGGATCCACCTGTGCCGCCACCTGGCGCACGGCTGCCGGGGCGCTGCCCTTGCGAGCAGCGTCACTGCGGAACGCGCCGATCTGGAACGTCACGATGTGTGGGCCACTGCCTTCGAGCACGACATCCGCGTTGACCTTGCCTTGGAACATCAGGCGCACGTAGACGGTCTGGCCATCAACCGACTTCAGGCCCACACAATCGGCTGCCAGAGGAGCGTTGAGACGGGCGGCGAGCTTCGGGGCAAAGTCACGCGTCTGATAGGTGTGTGGGAGTACCACGTGGCTGGGGGCCTCTGCGGTGATGAAGGCCGCCAGCGCTGCCACGAATCCGTCCGGCGTGTATACGCCGAGGGCGTCGTGCTCGAGGGCCACGACTCCGGAGACATCGGCTGCCGCCAACTCCGCCGCCGGCCCCGCCACTGACGCACCGGGCAACACGACGGTAATCGAATCACCCATCTGCTGAGCGGCCGCCAGGGCCTCCCATGATGCGCGATTGACGACTCCGTCCTTCTGTTCAGCAACGACGAGCACCATGATCAGAACACCCTCGCATCTTCGCGCAACACGCGCACCAGTTCGGCAGCCGCCTCAGCCGGTGAGCCTTCGATGAGGCGCGTGGCCTTGGTCTTCTCCGGGACGTAAATCGACACGATGCGCTGGCGCGCTGCGGCTGCTGCCGGCACCTGCACCGTCGCAATCGTCTTCTTCTTCGCCGCCATGATGCCCTTGAGCGTGGCGTAGCGGAGCTGGTTGATGCCGCTCTGGATCGTCAGCACGGCGGGCAGCGGCATGGCAATCCACTGGAACCAGCCGCCTTCCAGTTCGCGCTTGACCCGCAACGTGGCGCCGTCCACCTGCACTTCCATGATGATGGTCGAGTGCGGCATGCCGAGGCGCTCGGCAAGGATGACACCCACCTGCGCGAAGCCCTGATCATCGGACTGCAATCCCGTCAGGATCAGGTCGCACGCCTCGTCCTTGAGCGCAGCGGCCAGCGCGTCACCCACGACGAACGCATCGGCGGTCGCCAGGGCGTCACTCTCGACGTGGATGGCGCGATCGGCGCCGCGCGCCAGCGCTTCCCGAATGACCTGCACGGCGCGTGCCGGTCCGGCGGAGATGACGACCACTTCGCCGCCGTGTTTTTCCTTGAGTCGCAGGGCCTCCTCGAGCGCGTACGCATCGGGTTCGTTGAGCTCCCACGCCGCATCATCGTCGCGCACCCATGTGCGGGCGTCGTTGACGCGTACCTGCCACTCACGTGACACGACCTGCTTGATACAGACTGCAATCTTCATCGTGTGTCCAGACGGGGCCGAGCGCTCGGCCCGGGCTCAGGCGTCGTAGCGCTTCAACAGCAACGTGCCGTTGGTGCCACCGAAGCCGAAAGAATTCGACAACGCGTAGTCGATCGTCATCCGACGGGCCGTGTGCGGCGCGTAGTCGAGATCACACGCCGGATCGGGCGCGTCGAGATTGGCCGTCGGCGGCGCAATCTGATGCCGAATCGCGAGCGCGGTGATGCCGGCCTCAAGACCACCGGCGGCGCCCAGCAGGTGGCCGGTCATCGACTTGGTGGATGACATCACCAGCTTGTAGGCGTGGTCGCCGAACACGCGCTTGACCGCCATCGTTTCGGTGGGGTCATTGATGGGCGTCGACGTGCCGTGCGCGTTGATGTAGTTGACCTGATCGGGCGTGACGCCGGCCTTGCGCAACGCCATCTGCATGGACCGCACGGCGCCGTCCGCATCGGGCGGCTGGCCCGTGAGGTGGTATGCGTCCGACGAGAGCCCGTAGCCCACCACTTCGGCGTAGATCTGCGCGCCGCGGGCCTTGGCCGTTTCCAGCTCTTCGAGAATCACGATGCCGGCGCCCTCACCGATGACAAAACCGTCGCGGTCCTTGTCAAACGGCCGGCTCGCTCGCGTCGGCTCGTCGTTCCGGGTGGAGAGCGCGCGCATCGACGCGAAGCCGCCCACACCCATGGGGGTGATGGCCATCTCCGAGCCGCCCGCAATCATGGTGTCGGCGTCACCGCGGCGAATGATTTCGAACGATTCGCCAATCGCGTGCGCCGAAGCCGTGCACGCGGTGCACGTGGCCAGGTTCGGCCCCTTGGCGCCGAACCGGATCGAGACATGGCCCGCCGCGAGATTGATGATCGAGGCGGGGATAAAAAACGGCGATATCCGTCGGGGACCGCCGTTGAGCAGTTCCTTGTGCTCGTTTTCGATTGTGAGGAAGCCGCCGATGCCCGAGGCGATGAACACCCCCGTGCGGTCGGCGGTTTCCGGCGCCACCACCAGTCGCGCGTCGTCGACCGCGAATTGCGAAGCCGCAATCGCGAACTGAATGAAGAGGTCGATCTTCTTGACCTCCTTCTTCTCGACGAAATTGAGCGGATCGAAGCCCTTGACCTCGCCCGCAATCCGCGATGCATGCTGGGACGCATCGAATCGGGTAATGGGCCCGATACCGCTGCGTCCGGCACACACACCTTCCCAGGTGGCGTCGGTGCCCAGGCCCACCGACGACACCAGGCCTACGCCGGTGATGACAACTCGTCTGCTCACTTCTTCTTCGCGTGCTTGTCGATGTACTCGATGGCGTCCTTCACGCGGGTGATCTTCTCCGCGTCTTCGTCGGGGATTTCGATGCTGAATTCCTCTTCGAAGGCCATCACCAGTTCGACGGTGTCGAGCGAATCCGCGCCGAGGTCGTCCACAAACGACGCATCCGGCGTCACTTCATCCTCGTCCACGCCCAACTGTTCCACGATGATCTTCTTAACCTGATCTGCAACGGCCATTCGATGCTCCTTGTACTGGTCTACGTGTGCATGCCGCCGTTTACGGCAAGCACGTGTCCCGTAATATACGCTGCCTCGTCCGACGCCAGGAAACGCACGGCGCCGGCAATGTCGTCGGGCGTGCCGAGACGCTGCAGCGGAATCTTCTTCGCCCACTCTTCGTGCGCGCCGTCCGAGATGGCGCGCGTCATGTCGGTATCGATGAGCCCCGGGGCCACCGCGTTCACCGTGATGCCGCGGGAGGCCACCTCGAGCGCGAGCGCCTTGGTGAAACCGATCAACCCGGCTTTCGACGCCGCGTAGTTCACCTGTCCGGCGTTGCCGGCTTCGCCCACGACCGAGGTGATGTTGATGATGCGCCCCGCGCGGGCCCGCACCATGCTCTTCAGGACGGCCTGCACGCAGGTGTAGGCGCCGGTGAGATTGGCCGCAATCACGGCATCCCAGTCGTCGCGTTTCATGCGGAGCATCAGCTGATCGCGGGTAATGCCGGCGTTGTTGACCAGGATGTCGATGCGGCCATGCGCCTCGAGCGCCGCCTTGACGACGCGCTCGACGCCGGGGGCGTCGGTGATGTCGAGCGAGGCGACTTCGGCCGAGCCGCCGGAGGCGGCGATGGCTTCGACCGTGGCCGACGCGTTGTCGCCACGGGCGGCCGCGATCACGTGCGCGCCCCCGGCCGCGAGCGAAGTCGCAATCGCGCGTCCAATTCCTCGTGACGCCCCGGTGACCAGGGCCACTCGACCCGTGAGCATGAACATGACAGCCTTCCTACTTCAGCACACTCACCGGCTGATTCTCAACGCCTCGCCGAACCGAGCCAGCGCATCACCCTTGACCAGCTGCGCGGCGGTGGCAATTCCATTGCGAACGACCGGCTCGGTCGATCGCCCGTGTCCCACGACCACCAGCCCATTCACGCCCAGCAGGGGGGCCCCGCCACGCTCGGCGGCATCCACACGACGACGAAGGCGCTTGAATCCGCCGCCGACAAGCCGATTGGCCAGGTGTGCGGCCCAGGAATCCCCAATCTCCCGCTTCAGCATGCGCTCCAGCGTGTCCACGAGCCCTTCGCCGACCTTGAGTGCGATGTTCCCGGTAAACCCGTCACAGACGACGACGTCGGCCTTCCCGGTGAACAGGTCCCGCGCCTCGAGGTTGCCGACAAAATTGAGATCGCCGGCCGCGCGCAACAGGCTGCTGGCATTCCTCACCAACTCGTTGCCCTTGCCGTCCTCTTCTCCGACCGAGAGCAGGCCCACCCGGGGACGGGCGATACTGAGCGCCATTCGCGCCCACGCGCCCCCCATCAGGGCGAAGGCGCACAGGTGGTCCGGCCGGCAATCGAGTGTCGCCCCCGTATCGAGCAGGACGGTCTCACCCGCCAGCGTCGGCACCAGGACCGCCAGCGCCGGTCGTTCCGCCCCCGGCAACAGGCCGAAGGCCGCATGCGCGGCCATCAGCGTGGCCCCGGTGTGGCCGGCGCTGTACAGCGCATTCGCCCGGCCCGCCGCCACGTCGTCGGCCGCGACCTTGATGGACGCCTTCGGCTTGCGGCGCAAGGCCTGCAGCGGCGCTTCGTCCATGGCAATGCCCTCCGGGGCGTCGACGACCGCGACCCGGTCGACCCCGGCCCCGCCCAGGCGATTCAGTTCTTCTGCAAGGAGGGACGCTGGGCCGACCAGACGAATGGAAACGTCCAGTTCGCGGGCGGCCAGCAGCGCGCCGGCAATGACGGCTGCAGGGGCCTGATCGCCCCCGAGCGCGTCAACGGCGACGATTGGCGTCGGCAGAGACTCAGTCTTCCTTGACCGCGCGGACCTGGCGGCCGTTGTAGTAGCCGCAGTTGCGGCAGACCACGTGCGGCAGCTTGGGTTCCTGGCACTGCGGGCAGTTGGTCGGGTTCGGCTTGGTCAGCGCGTCGTGCGTGCGGCGCTTGGCGGTGCGGGCCTTTGAGTGTCGGCGTTTTGGATTCGGCATCGTCGTAGTCCCTGGCTATTGCTTCTTGAAGTTGGCCAACGCGGCGAGCCGCGGATCGACCCATTCCTGTTTGCAGCCGCACTGTTCGCGGTTGCGATTTGTTCCACACACGGGGCACAGGCCCAGGCATTCCTCGCGGCACAGCGGCTTCATGGGCAGCGCGAGGAAAAATTGCTCCCGCACCACCTCGTCGAGATCGATGGCCTCGTCGCGGTACTCCGCAAGCCCGACCACCGGCCCATCAACCCCGCCCTCGATCTCGCCTGAGTCGACGGACTGCGCCGTGACCTTGGCAAATTCCCCGGGCGGCACAAGGCGCGTCTCGAAGGTCGCGTCAACCGGCACCTCGAAGGCCTCCAGGCACCGGCTGCACGGCACACTCAGGGCCGAGGTGACGCGCCCATCGAGGGTCACCACCGTTCCCGCCCGCTTGACCGTTCCGGTCAGACGCGTGGGGCCGGCGACCTGAAAATCTTCCTTCAGGTCGGCAAACGCCTCCTGCGAGAACGTCTGGTCAACGGGCTCTGTGCCCGCGCGCAGGCGGCTGATGTCGAGCTTCATGTCGTACTCTGCCGGCCGGAGCCGGAAGTGCAAACCGGGATTTTACCACGGCAGCCGACCCGGCCGCCTCAAACGCTCCAGGAGCGTGGCACGAACAGGTCTTCGAACAGGGACACCGCGTACCGGTCGGTCATGCCGGCCACGAAGTCCCGCACGGCGGCGTCCAGCCCCTCGGATTCAAGCGTGACGGCATCCAGAAAGCGGTCCGGCCGGTTCCGCACCTTGTCCCACAACCCGCCCAGGATGCCCTCCGCCTTCTCGAACTCGGCCGTCGCCCTGGGGTTTTCGTACACGGCCTGGAACAGGAACGTCCGCAATTCCAGGGTGGCGGAAAGCACCTCATCACTCATCCGGATCTCGGTCAGGCCGCCATCCAGCGTCTGCCTCACCACGTCGGTGACCATCGTGTTGATTCGCTGCGACGAGGTCTGTCCCAGCCGGGCAATCGCCGCCGCCGGCAACGCTTCCGGCTCCAGCACCCCGGCCCGGACGGCATCGTCGATGTCGTGGTTGACGTAGGCGATGATGTCCGCCACCCGCGCAATCTGCCCTTCGATGGTGGCCGCGCGGTGCTCCGGCGGCGCGCCGACAGGCAACCCGTGTTTGCCCTTGGAGTGTTTGGCGA
Organism: uncultured Acidimicrobiia bacterium; assembly: GCA_966252305.1. GTDB lineage: Bacteria > Acidobacteriota > Vicinamibacteria > Vicinamibacterales > SCN-69-37 > SYFT01. Next base: position 27,092 of record CBINOO010000005.1, on the reverse strand, counting down.
TGCCGTTGCGGACTTCCCAGGAGAGATTGAGCCCCTGTCGGCCGTGCTCGAGCACATCGACGATGCGAAGGCTCTGTTCGTGATGGCTGAATCCTCCGGGCATCAGGCGATCGATGACACGTTCGCCGGCGTGGCCAAACGGCGGATGTCCGAGATCGTGCCCGAGCGCAATGGCCTCAGTCAGCTCTTCGTGCAGGCGCAGCACCTTGGCGATGCTGCGGGCAATCTGTGACACCTCGAGCGTGTGCGTGAGCCGGGTGCGATAGTGGTCGCCGGCCGGAGCAAAAAAGACCTGCGTCTTGTGTTTGAGGCGTCGAAAGGCCTTTGAGTGGATGATGCGGTCGCGATCGCGCTGAAAAATCGGCCTGATCGGATCCGGCGGCTCTGGACGCAGGCGTCCCTGGCTGTTCCGACTGCGGGTGGCCTGCGGCGCGAGCACCTGGTCTTCGCGCGCTTCGAGCTCTTCACGAATCATGACGCGATCTTAATCCCACGCGGTTGACAGGCCGGGTCAGAGGCCCAGATCGCGCGCGCACGAGGTCCCGCGCGCCAGGGTGCCGACGCCCAGCAGATCGGCAACGGTCTGCCCCAGATCCGCAAATGTCGACCTCGTGCCAAGGTCACATCCGGCTCGCACGCCGCCGCCGGTCATCAGCAGCGGTACGTACTCGCGCGCATGATCGGTCGACGGTGTCGCCGGATCGTTACCGTGATCAGCCGTCACCACCAGCACATCATCCGGACGCAGGTGCGGAAGCAGCGCTGCCAGCCGCGCGTCAAACCGTTCGAGATTGGCCGCGTATCCAGCCACGTCATTGCGGTGGCCATATTGCGTATCGAAGTCGACGAGATTGACGAAGATCAGCCCGTTCGGGGTCGTCGCCATGGCGGCCGTCAGCACGTCCATGCCGTGGTCGTCAGACGTGGTGTGCTCCGCGCTGGTCAGTCCGCGCCCGGCGAAGAGATCCTCGATCTTGCCGATCCCCACACAGGGCAAACCCGCCGCCTTGACGCGATCCAGGAGGGTCTCACCAAACGGATCGAGCGCATAGTCGCGGCGGTTGGAGGTGCGACGGAACGCCCCGGGCGTCCCGACAAACGGACGCGCGATCACCCGGCCCACACCCATGCCGCGTCCGACCAGATCAAACGCCTCGGCGCAGTACCGGTACAACTCCTCGATGGGCACCACATCCTCGTGGGCGGCAATCTGGAACACCGAATCAGCCGACGTGTAGACGATGGGTTTGCCGGTCGCCAGATGCTCCGGCCCCAGCGCATCGATGATCTGCGTCCCCGACGCGACGACGTTGCCGAGCGTGCCGCGGCCAATCCGGGCCTCGAAGAGTTCGATCGTATTCGCGTCAAACCCGTCAGGAAACGTCGGGAACGGCCGATCGAGCACCAGCCCGGCAATCTCCCAGTGGCCCGTGACCGAGTCTTTGCCCGGTGACTGCTCGGCCATGCGCCCGTACGCGCCGAGGATCGGCCCGTCGTGCCGCGCGACAACCGCGCTGGCGCCGTCGTTGATCCGCGCCACACGATCGAGTCCCAGCGAACGCAATGTCGGCACGCGCAGCGGCACGGCGTCGGCGATGTGTCCGAGGGTGTCCGACCCCTCGTCGCCATACCGGCCGGCGTCAGGCAACTCTCCACACCCGACCGAGTCCATCACGATCAGGACGACGCGTCTATTCGTCATCTCACCATCTCGCCATCTCGCCACCTCGCAACCCGGTCCACGGCCCACCCGACCGTATCCGCGTCGGTGCCGACGCCCTCACGCCACTCCACGCCGGGCTCTGCGCGAAACCACATCACCTGACGACGAGCGTACCGCATGTTCTCCCGGACGATGAGCGCGCGCGTGTCGGCCTCCGTCAGAAGTCCGCGCCGCATGTCCATGACCTGCCGGTAGACCAGGCCCGTGAAGGCATGCGCGGTTTCCGGGACACCTGACGCGATCAGCGCGTCCACCTCCTGCACCACACCTCGCTGGAACTGCTCATCCACGCGCCGTGCGACGCGACCCTCGAGATCGGGCCGGGGATCACGCAGGCCAAGGGTCAGCACCGGCCATCCTTCCAGCGGCGACCGTGTCTCGGCGAAGTGTGCCGTGAGCGGCTTGCCGGTCAGCAGGTAGACCTCCAACGCCCGCTGCAGTCGTTTCTGATCGCGGGGCTGAATGCGGAGGGCCGACTCCGGATCAACGCGCGACAACCATCGATGCAGATACTCCACACCGCGTCGCGCGGCGACCCGGTCGATCCTCGTGCGCAGTGTCGCCTCACCCGCTGGACCCGGGAACAGTCCGCGCACAAGGGCCCGATAATAGAAGCCGGTGCCGCCGACCAGGATTGGCAGTTTTCCTCTGGCGACGATGTCGCGGGCGGCCGCCGACGCGTCAGTCGCGTACCGCGCCGCCGAGTAGGTCTCGGTGGGTTCGACCACATCAATCAGGTGGTGCGGGATCCCCTGACGTTCTCTGACGCCGGGCTTGTCGGTGCCGATGTCGAGGCCGCGGTAGACCGCGGTCGAATCACACGAAATCACTTCACCATCAAACCGCTGAGCCAGGGCCACGCCGAGCGCGGTTTTTCCCGTGGCGGTGGGCCCCACGATCGCAAGCAGCCGCGGCGTCACGTCAGCGAAGCACGTTGTAAATGAACGTGACGGTGAAAAAGGCCTTGTCGTCCGGGTACTCCGCGGGGAGCGGAACTGTCGGATTCGATGTCCGCAACGCGTTCACCGCAGCCTGATCCAGCGCGCGGTGGCCGGATGACCTGAGCACCGCCACGTCGGTGATGAAGCCGTTGCGATGCACGTTGAACGTGATGACCACACGGCCCGGTACGATGGCGGCGGAGTTGGGAATGAACCAGTTGCTCTTGACCTGCGCCACGAACCGCCGCAGCCACCAGCCAAAGTCCACGCCCTTGGAATCGAAGCTGATCTGGGCGTCCTGTTCGGCCTCACCGCCCCGGTCGTTCGAGAAGTTCTCGTTGCGCAGCATCTGCTGCATGTTGCGCAACGACCGCGCCAGCCCTTCGCCCGCGGCTTTGGCCGCCGCGTCCTCCGACAGGATCGCCGGCGCCGTCGAGGTTGGCGGCGGCGTGTTCTCCGCGGGCCGTTCGGCCGAGGTGCCGCGATCGCCGCCTGTCGGCTCGGCCGGCGGCCCGCCAACGATCTTGTCCGGCGTGTTGCCGCGCGAAAAAGGCGCCGGGTTTTCAGGGGCTGGCGGACGTTCGATGGTGGTCGCGCGTCGATCGAGATCGGAGGCCTCCGCGCGCGGTGGGGGCGGCACGGTCCGCTCCGCCAGCGGCTCCATCATGACGAAGCGCACGGGTTCTTCGGGCGCGACCTGCGCTGGGGTGGCCGGGACGACTTCGCTGTCGAAGAACCCGGGAGGCGTCAGCAAGTACGCGATGGTCAGCGACAGATGCAGGACGAGCGACAACAACACGCCCTCTCGCCGCGAAATCACGGGGGGGACGCTCGGAGCTTCCGGGCGGTAGTCGTCGAGGTCCAGATGCATCGTTACTGTTCGATCCTAGCCCGTCTGGCCGGACATTGCCGACATCGAGCCCACGAGGCTGCCGGGCCTCAGGCGCGAACAGCGACGTACAGGTAGACGGTGCCCATGGTCAAAGAGACGGTGCGAACCGTTGAAAATCCGTGTTGTGTCAGCAGCGTGGCAAACGCGGCCGGCTCCGGAAAGGTGTCGACCGACGCCGGCAAGTACGAGTATGCCTCCTGGTGTCGTGAACCCCAGCGACCGATGAGCGGGAGCAATTTCGTGAAATACCAGCGATAACACTGCTTGATGAGCGGCAGCTGCGGGTGCCCGAACTCCAGGATCGCCAGTCGTCCGCCGGGCTTGAGCACGCGAGCAAACTCACGAATCGCGGACGCGTAGTCCTGCACGTTGCGAATGCCGAACGCCACCATCGCCGCGTCAAAGGCGCCGTCGGGCAGGGGCACGTTCGTGGCATCGCCGCGGACCAGATGCACGCGATCCTGCAGATGAGCTCGACGGACCTTGTCGAGCCCGAGGCGCAACATCTCACCGGCGAAGTCCACACCGATCACCTGTTTCGCTGAGCCCGGCGTCATCGTGGCCGCCTTGATCGCCAGGTCGGCCGTTCCGGTGCACATGTCGAGCACGTGTTCCGTGCCGGTCAGTTGCAGTTCCCGAATCCCCCGCGCGCGCCACCGCTGGTCAAGCCCGACACTGAGCACGCGGTTCATGCGGTCGTAACGATGCGCGATACGGTCAAACATGCCGGAGATCCGTGCCGGCTCACGCGACGTCGAAACCACTACTCGCCTTTCCAGGGAGGGAACAGATGCTGTTCGAAGCCCAGCGTATTGAGGATCTTCCCGGCGATGAAATCGGCAAGGTCATCAATGGTGGCGGGGCGCTGATAAAACGCCGGCATCGCCGGCAGGATGATGGCGCCCGCCTCGGCGGCCGAGACTTGATGTCGCAGCGCGGGCAGGCTCATCGGCGTTTCACGAGGCACGAGCACCAGGCGCCGATGCTCCTTGAGCATGACGTCCGCCGCGCGTTCGATGAGCGACCGCGACAGGCCGAGGGCCACGCCCGCCAGCGTCTTCATCGAACAGGGCACGATGACCATGCCCTGGCAACGATGGCTGCCGCTGGCAATGGATGCCCCGAGATCCTTGTTGCTGTGAATGACGTAGCTGCCACGGCTCACGGCGGATCCATATCGCGACTCGAGCAGTTCCTGGAGCCGCTCCACCCTGGCGTCCGGCCCGAGCTCGTCGAGCAGCAGCCGCCGACCGTAGTCGGAGAACACCAGTTCGAGATGGCATCCCTGCTCGAGCAACGCCGCAATCGTGCGGACGGCATACAGCGCGCCGGACGCACCGGTGACCCCGACGGCAATCGACGGACGCGTGAAAGAAGGGGCAGGCACACTCATCACTCAGGCCCAGTAGACATCCGCCGCGGTGGTCGCCAGGTACAGCAGGCCCACCCAGCCATTGAGGTCGAACGCGAACTTCACCTTCGACAGGTCATCGGCGCGCACGAGCGACTGCTCATACACGAGCAGGAGCGCCACGCCGAGGACGCCGGCGGCATACGTCACGCCCAGGCCCGCCACGACGCCAAGCGCCGCCAGCGCCAGCACGGCAACGACGTGCATGCCGCGCGAAATCAGCAAGGCACGTTCCACCCCGAACCTGACGGGAATGGACCGCAGCCCTTCGCGACGATCCACATCAAGGTCCTGACAGGCGTAGAGCACGTCGAATCCCCCGACCCAGGTGCCGATCGCGAGCCCCAGGAGCCACGGCTCCCATCCACCTCGGCCACCAGCCGCCAACCAGCCGCCGACAGGGGCGACCGCCATGGCGAGTCCAAGGAACAGCTGCGTGTAATAGGTGAACCGCTTGGCCAGCGAGTACCAGAACACGATGGCCAGGGCGACGGGCGACAACACGAAACACACCCACCCAAGCGGCCAGGTCGCCGCGACAAACGCCACTGACGACACGACGACGAAGATCGCGGCTTCTGCGCGGGTCATTCGGCCCTGCGGCAATTCGCGGACGTTGGTTCGCGGGTTGCGCGCATCGAACTCGGCGTCCACGAGGCGGTTGAAGCCCATGGCCGCACTTCGTGCCGTCACCATGCAGACGACGATCCAGATGAGCCTGGACCAGTCCCACCCGACCATACGAGCCGCCAGCAGCGCGCCCACCAGCGCAAACGGCAGGGCAAAGACAGAATGCGAGAACCGCACGAATGAGGCGTACGTCTGGATGCGGGCGATCATGCGGCGGCGAGGTCGAGCAGAGAGACGGCGTCAACCGCGACACCGCTCACCAAGTATTCTTCCACATCACGTGGATCGGTCAGGTCAGCCGGGACACGCACGACCGCCGCGAGTGATGCGCTGCCCGGGGCCAGCACGCCATGTGTGCGTCCCCAGCCCAACGCCCGCGCGCCAATGCGCGTGGCGCTGTCGAGCAGCCGCGCGGCTTCGACCTCCGGCGCCAGGCGCCGCAATGCCGCCAGCTCATCAAAGAGATTGAGTGAATCCACCGAGGCCAGGCTGTCGGTGCCCACGGCCACGTCGACGCCCGCCGCGTAGAAGCGCGCCACGGGCGGAACCCCGCCACCCACCCAGGTGTTGCTGCGCGGACACGTCACCAGGATCGCGTCTGCCTGACGAACCTCGTCAAGTTCATCCGGCGTCAGGTGCACGCCATGCACGAGCAACGTGCCCGCGCCGAGATACCCATGGGTCCGGAGGAAACGGATCGGTGCGGGGCCGGGTGGTGTCCACGCCTCGTCCCAGACCTCCAGCCGTTCCAGCAGCGCGCGAAAGGGACCGGACCCATCGCGCAGCAGCGCCATTTCTTCCAGCGACTCTGCGATGTGCACGGCCAGCGGCGCGGGCCCCTCATGCGTGCGGGCGATTTCGCGGAACAGCGCCGGCGCCGTCGAATACGGCGCGTGCGCGGCCACGGCCCCCTGCAGCCCCGCCTCATCGCCCATGGCGTCGCCCAGCCGCTCCCGGGCCTGCCGCACCAGGCCGGTCACGTCCACCGGTCTGAAACCGAGGATCTCGTGGAACAACGTCGCCGACATGCCGGCCCGCCGCAGCCGGGATGCCGACATCAGGGTGTTGGTCACGTCGCCAATCAGCGCCGTGCCCGTCGCCCGCGCATCCGCCAGCGCGGTGTCGATGGCCGCGAGCACTTCCACGTCGCCCCCGGGAGGCCCCAGACGGCGCAGGTGCATCATCGCGCGCAGCCAGCCATCCATCGACGCTGCCGGCGGCACCTTCCCCGCCAGCCAGCTCAGTTCAAGGTGTGTGTGCGCATTCACGAGCCCGGGCATCACCACGACGTCGCCCAGGTCGACGCCTGACGACGCGCCGCGTGGACCGAGGTCTGTGACGGCGTGATCAGCGGCCTGAAGCCAGCCCCCATGCCAGAGGGTTCCGGCACGAGGCATGACCCAGCGAGCGCGAACGGTGCGGGGCGCCATCACGCACCTACTGGCTCATGCCTCCGCTGCGCAGCCGCTTGACGTGTGCCGACCGGGCCGCGTAGCCACGCAGATCGTCAGCCTCACCGGCCTGACCATCATGGCGGGACACGGCCAGTTCGAGCATGCGGGGCACATCGCGCTGCCGGAAGACGGGATCGCCGAGCACTTCGTAGTGCATGTTGCGGCGCTTGGCGACCAGGCCGGCGTTTTCGATGTTCCGCACGACCTCGAACTCGTCCATGCAGTATTCGGCGCCGGCGGCCCGCACGACATTTTCCTCGATCATCACCGAGCCCATGTCGTTGGCGCCGTACGCGAGGCTCATCTGCCCGACCTTGCCGCCCTGTGTGACCCAGGACGACTGCAGGTTGTCGAAGTTGTCGAGCACCAGCCGCGACAACGCAAGCGTGCGCAGGTATTCGATGCCGGTCGCCTCCTGCCCACCCAGTTCGGTGTGCTCGGGCTGATAACTCCACGCGATGAAGGCCGTGAACCCGCCCGTCTCGTCCTGCAGGTCGCGCAGGCGGAAGAGGTGTTCGAGACGTTCGTCAACCGTCTCGACCGTGCCGTACATCATCGTGGCGGTCGTGCGGAGTCCGGCCTGATGGGCCTGACGCATGACGCCGAGCCACTCGTCGGCAGTGGCCTTGTTGTAACAGTGCAGTTCCTTGCGCACGCGGTCGACGAGAATCTCCGCGCCACCGCCGGGCACCGAGTCGAGGCCCGCGTCGATCAGACGCGCGATGACCGTCTCTGTGGGCAACCCGGACAAACGTGAGATGTGGATGATCTCCGGCGGAGACAACGCGTGCAGGCGAAAGTCGGGATATCGCTGTTTCACCTGCGAGAACAGGTCGACATACCACTCGAGCGGCACATCCGGATTGTGCCCGCCCTGCAGCAGCAACTGCCCTCCACCCAGGGCCATCGTCTCCTCGATCTTCGAGAAGATTTCGTCGAAGCCGAGGGTGTACCCCTCAGTGGATCCGACCGGCCGGTAGAACGCGCAGAACTTGCAGCGCGCCACGCACACGTTCGTGTAGTTGACGTTGCGGTCGATGATGTAGGTGACCACACCCTCGGGATGCCGCGCCTGTCGCGCGCGATCCGCGAGCCGCCCCAGCAGCGACGTCGGCGCCGTCAGGTAGAACTCGCGGGCTTCGTCGCGATCGAGCCGCCCACCCGCCACCAGCTTGTCTGCAATCGCCTGCACACTCATGACGATGGTTCCATGGTAACTCGCCAGGCGACGAGCCAGGCGACGCTCAGCAATGACGCGGCCAGCACAAACGGCGCCCCCGGCAATTGCCAGCCGGCACCGCGCCCAATCGCCAGCGCAAAGACGGACGTGAACAAGCCGGGACCGACGATGCCCGTCAACCCCATGAAACTGCCGTTGATGCCCTGCAACTGCCCCTGCTCGGAGGCCGCGACCCGGCGTGTCATCAGCCCCTGCAACGATGGATTAAAGAGCCCCATCAGGCCAAACACCGGGACTCCCATCAGGAACCAGGCCCCCTGCTCGGCCAGCCCGAAGATCAGGTATCCCGCGATGCCGGCAGCCAGTCCGGTCAGGAGCGTCCGCCGCTCGCCAAAACGCGCGACCAGCGGTCGCACAAGGCCACCCTGCACGATCACACTCATGACCCCGACCGCGGCAAGGGTCAGTCCGGTGTCGCGAGGGTTCCACCCGTAGCGATAGCCGACGTAGAGCACGTACACACTGGGCAGCACGTGGTGCACGAGGTGATAGATCACGGCGACCGACGCAAGGCCGGCCAGTCCTGCATGGCGGCGCAACATGTCAAGCGTGCCAAGAGGATTTGCCCGACGCCACGAGAACGACTTTCGCCGTTCAAGGGGCAGCGATTCGGGAAGGACGAAGTAGCCGTACAAAGCATTGACCAGGGCCAGACCGCCGGCGACCCAGAACGGCAGCCGCGGGTCCACCGCGCCCAGCACGCCGCCAAGCGCGGGCCCCAGGACAAATCCCACGCCAAACGCCGCTCCGATCATCCCGAAGCCCGCCGCGCGGCGTTCCGGCGGCGTCACGTCGGCGATGTAGGCCCCGGCCGTCGCAAAACTCGCTGACGTGACACCGGACAACACCCGACCCACAAACAGCCAGGTGATCGTCGGGGCAAGCGCCATCAGCACGTAGTCAAGACCAAGTCCCAGGCACGACAGCAGGATGACCGGACGCCGGCCAAACCGATCGCTGAGCGAGCCCAGGATCGGCGCGAGGACAAACTGCATCAAGGCCCAGACGGTGCCGAACAAGCCAAACACCGAAGCCGCGCGTGCCGTATCGCCGCCGAGGAACTCCTCCACCAGCACGGGCAGCACCGGAATGACGATGCCAAGCGCGAGGATATCGAGGACGACGGTGATGAAGATGAAGGTGATCGCGGCCGTGCGGGCGCTCATGCGGTGACCGCCTCAAAGAAGAGGGGTTCGGCAATCGTGTCAATCACACCGGCCTCGTGGGCTTCGCGGTAATACGTGCGGAGGCCGGTCAGGTAGTCGCCAGCCAGGCCGTATTGAATGTGTTCGCGCAGGTATCGGCGCGCGGCGTCACGATGCGCAGGCGAGGCTGCGACGTAGGCGTCGGCCAGCGTGTCGGAGACGGCCAACCCGGCATCACGGGTCGCCTGCAGGGCTGCCACGATCTCGGGGGACGCCGCGCCGGGTCGGCCTGCCCAGAAAGCCCACACAAACGGCAGTCCGGTCATCTCCGTCCACAACGCGCCGAGGTCAATCTTGGTGATCCCCCCGGGAGCGCCGACCGCCGACGCCACGGCGTCCAGATCCGCAAACAAGGCCGGATCCCCGATCACCAGAGCCGCGTCACTGTGCGTGAGCATGGCGGACAAGTCGGGTGAATGGCGCGCAAACGTCGGCGTGATGTGAAACACCCGACGACACATGATGCGCACGAGCGCCACCGACGTTCGTGACGACGTATCGAGCGCGATCGTGCGCACCTGGCGTATCGGCGTGCGCGTGAAGATCGCGACGGACGCCACCGCTCCCCGCGACGCGATCGCGACATCCGGCACGATCCGATCGAGCGGGCGATCGTGATACGCGATGGCCGGAATCAGCCCCAGGTCGATGTCACCCTCAGCCAGCAGGCGCGCGCACTCGGCTGGGGGATCCCTGCGCACCGTGAACCGGTCGTCTCCGCCTGGGCCGAGCCGGTAAATCAACGGCTGTGCGTTGAGATAGTTGACCGAACCGAGGCGAACGGGACGAGGTGTCACGTCAGCAGCTGGAAGCGGCCGTCGCGTGCCGCAGGCGTCGCGAAGGCTGCACGAATCTGGCGCTCGATATCCGCCTTCGGGCTGCGGCGATGCCCTAGCGCCAGGACGTCACGCGCCTGGACGTTATCGAGGTGGTCGGCGCCGTAGGCAATGGCCACCTGCGCCAGCTTCGGCCCGTACATCGCCCAGTCCACCTGCACCGAGGGAATCGACGTGCACAGCAGACGCGCCACCGTCACCGTCCGCACATCGTCGTAACCGGTGGACGGCGTGTCCGCCTGGTCCACTTCCGGCAGGGGCGACACCGTCTGCAGGCCGCCCACTTCACTTTGCAGGTCGGCAATGCGACGGAGGTGCGCAAGTCGCGCCTCCACACCGGCGGCTTCACGAATGCCGGCGCGAAAGACCGCGAGACCGCCATGACGCAGCGCCCGCACCACTTCCGCGCCATCGTCGACGCGATCGATCCAGAGGGCGGCGACGGCCGTCAGGCCGGCTGACGCGAGGCGCGCCGCGCCGTCGGCCAGCGCCAGGTGATCACCACCGGCGAGCGCCAGCAGGTGATCCGCTGAGAAGCCGGTGACCGGCACACCCGCGGCCGCCGCAACAGCGGCACGCACACGCGCCTCCGCGGCCTCCCACGATGCGGGAAGGTCAACCAGACGCACCTCGGCGGCGTCGCCGGGAACGTCTGAGAGGTCAGCGTCGCCGCCAAGCACCAGCGTGTAGGTCACGAGATCGCCGTGATGCGCATGCCGGGCGACCTCCCCCAACATCCCGACGGCCACCAGGTCCGCGCAGGTCATCACGCGCTGCAGGTCGGCCTGCGTCAACGTGTCGCGCGACTGTACCCTTCCTTCCAGATCACTGAGCATGTGCCTTATCCTTCAAATCCGCATCGATGGCTGCCGCGACGCGCGTCGCCAGTTGCAGCGCGCGGTAGCCGTCGCGCCCGGTGACGCGTGGCGGTCGGCCTGACTGTATCGCGTCCACGAAGTCGGCAAGTTCCAGCCCAAGGGGTTCCCCTTTTTCGACCGGCACGGGTCCGCCTTCGATCGCCGGACGACTCCCCTCGCGAGGCAGCAGGCGCCAGACGTCGAGTTCCTGATCACCGTAGTCGACCGACACGTACCGATCGGTCTGGAAAAACCGCACCTTGCGCACCTTGTCGCGGCTGATGCGGCTCGCCGTGAGGTTCACCGTACACCCCGACGCCATGCGCAGCCGGGCATTGGCGATATCGACCTTGTGCGACAACACCGGCACGCCGACCGCCTCCACACTGACGACGTCGGTCCTGTCGATCGCAAGCACGATGTCAAGGTCGTGAATCATGACGTCGAACACGACATCGATATCGAGACTGCGTTCGGGAAAGCCGCTCAGCCGATGCACTTCGATGAATCGGGGCGCCGTGACCAGCGGAATGGCGGCCGCCACCGCTGGATTAAATCGCTCGGTGTGCCCCACCGCCAGCGTGACACCGGCGCGATCGGACGCGTCGAGCAGCGCTTCGGCCTCGGCCAGTGTGGACGTCATGGGCTTTTCCACGAGCACATGCACCCCGGCCGCGATGAATTCATGCGCGACCCGCGCGTGCTCAATCGTCGGCACCGCGATGCTCACGGCGTCGACCCGTCCGAGCAGGGCGCGGTGGTCGTCAAACGCGGGAGCCCCTGTCGCGGCCGTGGCCGCCTCACGGCGCGCCGGATCGAGGTCGACGAGACCCACCAGGTCCGCTGCGGGATTGGCAGCCAGCAGGCGTGCATGGTGGCGGCCAAGATGGCCCACGCCGATCACCCCCACACGAAGTCGCTTCACCGAGGCCTCCCCACCACGACAATCCCGGCCGCGTTGGCCGCGTCAATGATGCGTGGTCCGTCAATCATCAGCGTCTTGCCGGCGTCCACCGAGAGCGCATCGGCCCCGGCCACCCGCATCTGCTCAATCGTGGCCACGCCCACGACCGGCACATCAAAACGCATGTCCTGGGATGGTTTGGCCACCTTCACAACGCGTGTGCCCGCGCCGGCAAGGGCGCCGGCTCTTGCAATCGTCTGATCGGTGCCTTCCATCGCCTCAACCGCCACCACGGCCTTGTCTTTGACGACGATGGTCTGGCCGATGTCGAGCCCGGCCACCACATCCGCGACCTGGTACCCGTAGGCGAAGTCCGCGTCCATCTCCGGCGTCGGGCGCCGCTGCGTCAGCACGCCCTCGCGCGCGAGCAGGTCGCCCAGCAGCTCGGTGGAGTTCATCAGGGTGATGCCGTGCTCCGCCAGCACATCCGCGATGGCGGCAATCAACGCGTCGGTGTTCTTTGACCGGAGGCGCGTGAGCACCGACAGCAACGTCATGTCCGGCATCACGCCGCCAAACAACTTCACGTGTTTGACCTGTCCGGCCATCACCGCGCGGGAGACACCGGCGGCCTTGAGCGTCTTGATGCACTTGCCGAGTTGACCGAGTGAAATCCAGTGAAAGGCCGGGTGCCCCAGGGACGTCGCGTGCGTCTCGAGTTCGGGAAACGCCTCACCCTCGACCGCGACGGTCACGACATCGTGACCGAGTTGGCGCGCCGCCTGAAGAATCAGGAATGGGAAAGTGCCGTTGCCGGCGATGAGTCCCAGCGGCATGGACGCCATCCTATTCGCCGTCCGCGTCTTCGCCGACCTTATGAGAGGGCCGGCGCAGGATCACCCCGCGGGTTCCGGCGTGGCGAATGAAGTCCACCAGATAGGCCACTTCCGGCGCGGCCAGCGTCGGATCGCCTTCGATGAGTTCAATGGCGCGGCTCGTGTTGTGCTGGATGAGATGGCGGTACGCCCGACGCAGCTTGCCAATCAGCTCACGCGAAAAGCCGCGACGCTCGAGGCCAATGGTGTTGAGTCCGTAAATGCGCGCGCGATTGCCGACGGTTTTTGCGTACGGCAGGGCGTTGCGCGTCACGACGGTATACCCACCGATGAACGCGTACTTCCCGATGCGGCAGAACTGATGGACGCCCGAGAAGGCGGAAATCGTCACCCAGTCATCGACCGTGACGTGGCCACCCAGGGTGGCGGCATTGCCGAAAATCGTGTGGCTGCCGACGTGACAATCGTGCGCCACGTGGCTGTACGCCATGAAGAGATTGTGATCACCGATCGTGGTTTCGCCGCCGCCGCCAGCCGTGCCGCGATGGATGGTGACGAACTCACGCAAGACGTTGTGCGCGCCAATCGTGAGCCTGGTCGCTTCACCCTTGAACTTCAGGTCCTGCGGCGCCAGGCCAATCGACGCAAATGCATAGACTTCGGTGTGGTCGCCGATGGTGGTCAGCCCGTCAATGACCGCAGACGCCCCAATCCGGCAGTGCTTGCCTATCGTGACCTGGGGGCCAATCACGGCAAACGGTCCAATCTCCGAGCCGGCACCAATGACGGCGCCCGGGTGCACCACCGCGTTGGGGTGAATACTGGGGGCCGGCAGGTTCGTCGCGCGTTCGACGACAACGACCAGAGTCGCCTCCGCCACGATCTGCTCATCAGCGCCACGCGCCTCGGCCCGCAGTCGAGCCACCGGCCCTCTGCGCCGGAGCAGCTGCACGTCCAGCTCCAGCCGGTCGCCCGGCGAGACCTGCTTGCGAAATTTCACGTCTTCAACCCCGCGCAGCCGCACGCGGTGGTCGAGATCAGCCGGCTCGGTCAGGATGAGCGAGGCCGTCTGTACCAGCGACTCGATCATGAGGACGCCGGGCAGTACGGGGGTGCCGGGGAAGTGGCCCGGGAAGAACTCCTCGTTGGCCGTGACGTTCTTGACGGCGACGACACGTCGGCCCGGCTCGTGCGCCACCAGCCCGTCAATCATGACGGCCGGGTAGCGGTACAGCAGGCGGTCGAGTTGTGTGCGAAGGGCGATCAACGCGGAGTGTCCGTGCAAGTACCCGGGCGGGGCGCGCGCGCAGGCGCGCCCCGCGCCAGAGTCACTACTGCTTTGCCGGGAACTGCGCGTCGACGCGCTTGACCAACTCGGGCGACAGGTTCAGACCGGGGTGCACATACAGGGCACCGCTGTCCGCCACGTTCATGAGCGCGTACAGGCCTTTTTCCTTGGCCATCGCCTCCATGATCGGTACGACCTTCTTTTCGAAGTCCGCCAGCAAGTCCGCCTGCATCGTCTGCAGCTCCGACTGCGCTTCCTGCTGCTTGAAGTTGAGCTCGCGTGTCATCCGGTCGATGTCCTTCGCGAGGCCCGCAGCGGCCACTTCGCTCAGCAGCTGGGACTGCGTCTGCTGCCTGTTCTGCGCTTCCTTCAGCTTCGTCTGCAGTCCGGTGAGTTCCGTCTCCCACTTCTTCGACAGGGCTTCGAGCTGCTGCGAGCCCGCCTTGCCCAGCGCCGACTGCGAGACGACGGTCTGGAGGTCAACGAAGCCGATCTTCGAGTCGGCCGGGAACGGCACCGGAGCCGGGGCCTGCGCCGCGGGCGGAGCCGCCGGCGGCGTCTGTGTGGTTGGGGGCGTTGCCGTCTGCGCCAGGGCGTTACCGGCAATGAGGACGGCCGCCAGGGCCATAAGGAACGTCTGTCTATGCATGAGTGGTGTGTACCTCAACCTTTCAACAAGCAACGATAACGTAGAACCCCTCCGCGAGGCTAGGCTACACTTGGAGGGCATGCGTCGATTTCCCACTGTGCCGGCCCGCCTTTCCCGGGTGGCGGCAGCGCTGATTCTGGTGGCCGGAGCGGCCGCCTGTGACGATGAAGGGCCGACGGCGCCCTCCACCGAGACCCCGGTTACCCAGAATGTCGTCGAGACGTTTTCGGGGCTGCTGGGGCCAAATGGGGCCGTCTCGTTCCCGTTCGCGGTGTTCGCGGCCGGCACGGTCACGGCCCAGATCACCACCGTCGCCCCGGATAACACCGTGGCGCTCGGCTTCACCCTGGGCACCTGGTCCGGCACCCAGTGCGCGGCCGTGATCAGCAACGACAACGCGCTGGAATTCACACAGCTGGTCGGCTCGGCGGGATCTTCCGGTTCCCTCTGCCTCCGCATCCACGATGTGGGCCGGTTGTCCAGCAACGTGCAGTTCACGATGAAGGTCACGCATCCCTGATTCCCGACGTGGGTCGTCAGACCCGCCAATTCGCAAAAAAACAAGGGCGTCGACCTTCGGGTCGACGCCCTCTTTTGTTTCTGCCGAGGCGAGGCCTCGTGAGTGATCGGGCCTAGAACGTTGTGCCGACCGCGAAGCGGAACGTGAACTTCGGCTGCCGCTGGAGCTGGTTGTTGAACACGTTCCCCCGCAGCGGGTTGTAGGCGAAGATGAGCCGGAACGGCACGTTCAGTACCGGCATGAAGAAACGAATCTCCGCGCCGGTCGACGCCTTGAAGGCATACGTCTTGCCAATCGACTGGAGCGTGGGAACGGAGGGATCCTGTCCGCCCGGCGTCAGAATCGGCGACTGGGTCGGGTCGGACAACAGCGGCGGCTCGGGAGTCACCCGCTGAAACACGTCCTCACGCCAGGTGAAGCTCTCGCCGATGTTGCGAACCTGCCCCGCGTCGTAGAAGAAGACCAGACGCACAGGCCCACCCACGTTGATCATGTACTCCGCGTTGAAGAGCAGGGTCTTGTTGCCGCCGAGCACGAGGCCGGACTGCTCGTCCCTGGTGCCCACGCTGCGCAGGTCAAAACCGCGGATTGAGTACTCGCCGCCAAGCACCAGCCGCTCAAAGATTGGGAGGGTCGTTGTGCTGCCGTAGGGCCGCACGTATTCGCCCTGCAAACGCACGCCAAGCGACATGCGCGGGGTGATGGGCTGGTATCGGATGGCCTCGAGGCGTCCGCGCACGAACTTGGTATCGCCGCCGGCGCCGGCGAGATCAAACGCCGCCGTCCAGCGGCTGCCGCTCGAGGGGAAGATCGGCTCGTTGATCGTGTTGTAGGTGATGCTCGGCGAGATCTTGCTGACCGTGCGCTTGCCGCCGGTGTTCCGCAGCAGCGCTTCCGCCAGCAATGGGTTGAACTCCAGCGCCTGGTCGCTGATGTCGAACTGGACATCCTTCACCTGGATATCTTCGTAGCTGTATCCGATGAAGAACCGCGACCAGTTGGCGACCGGGAAACCGAACAGCAGGTTGCCGCCGGTCGACTTCTGGGTGAACTGGAAGAGATAGATGATCTCGCGTGAGTAGACGTCAATACCCGCGGTGATCGGCCGGTCGAACAGGAAGGGCTCGGTGAAGGCCAGCTGGTAGTTGCTGGCGCGCGCGCCCTTCTGGGCGGATACCGACAGCGTTTCGCCGCGGCCCATGAAGTTGGACGTCTGGAAGCCCAGCTGGCCGAAGAAGCCTTCGAACTGCGAGATGCCGGCGCCGAAACTCAGCTGATTGCGGTTCTGCTCCTCGAACTTGAGCCGCACATCCACCAGGCCTTCGGAGTTCGGGGTCTTTTCAATCGACACCGCGTCGTTGTCTTCGAGCGGCTTGAAGTAGCCCAGCTGGTTCAGGCGCCGAATGCTGAACTTGAGCGACTCCATGTTGAAGGTGCCGCCCTCGACCAGACGCATCTCGCGGCGAATGACCGCATCGCGCGTGGTGGTGTTGCCAAGGAACGTCAGCCGGTTCAACCGGTACATCGTGCCTTCCGTCACACGCAGCGTGACTTCAACCTCCGGCTCACCCGTGAATCCGGGCAGGTGCTCGCCCGTTTCCATGTTGAGGTTGTTCGGCTTGAGCTCCGGCACGAGGTCGAAGTCCATGAAACCGAACGAGCCGTACAGTTCCGACAGTTTTTCGCGGCCCTTGGCAATGGGCTTGAACGTGAAGTATTCGCCGACTTCCACCTTCTTGAAGAAGGGCGTCAACGCTTCGGTACGGATGGTCTCGTTCCCCGTAATCTCGAACTTGCTCACGCGGTAGCGGTCGCCTTCATCGATCGGGATGCGCATCCGCACCCACCGCGTTTCGCCGTCCTCGGAGTCACCGAGGACTTCCAGCTGCGGCTGACCGACCCGGGCATACACATAGCCCTTGTCGCGCAGGTACTGCTGCACCAGGTCGGCATCTTCGGCAAACTTTGCCTCCTGGTAGGTGCCCCCGCCGCTGATGAAACCGAGGAATCCGCGCGGCTTGTTGGTCTTGAGTTGGGCGCGCAGGTCGCCGTCGGAAATCGCGGAGTTGCCGTCGAACTGCACTTCGCGAATCTTCACCTTGGGGCCCTGGTCGATATTGAAGGTCAGGTGCACCAGCTTCGGCCCACCGGTCGCAGGCTTCTTGGTGGGGGTCACCGTCGCGTACTGGTAACCCTTTTCGCCGTAGAGCGACTTGACGACACCGGCCACCCGCCGGATCACGCTGTCGTCGACCGGCGAGTCGAGCCGAATCTCGATGTTTTCTTCCTTCAGCTTGGCTTCGATGTCGGAGACGGCGACTTCGCGCGATCCCTGATAGTCGACGATCTTGATGCGTTCTTTTTCCTCGATGAAAAAGATGACGTGTTTGCCGATGACGCCGTTGGAATACGGGACGTCGAGCACCTCAATCCGAAGGTCGTCGACGAACGGAGTGGCCATCAACCGATCGAAGTCGGCCAGCAACTGGCGCTCGAACGCTTCGTCGTAGGGGATGAATCCACCGGTCGCGGTTCGCGGACGGGTTCGCTGGTAATAGAGGTAGGTCTCGGCCGGCACGACGGTGAACACGTTGTCGGGCACGACTCGAAGCTCGACACCCCAGACCACAGGTCCGATATCCGTCGGGGGCAGTTGGGGCGCGGGGGCCTGCTGGGGGGCCGCAACGGGCACGGGCGGCTGGGCCTGACCGGCCGCCACGGCGGGCGTCAGCACCAGCGCGGCCAGCAGCGTCGGGACCGCAAATCGGTAGTTCCGCTTCTTGGACATCTCGTTCAATCTTAGACGGTGGCTGCCAGGGAGCGGCCGGTTTCCGAGCCATCGACCGCCCGCCAGGCGATGCCCCCATGATCCAGGTAGACTTCGACCTCACCGCGTGACAGTCGGCCCCGGATCAGCTCTTCGGAGAGTGGATCTTCAATGTGACGCTGGATGGCCCGGCGGAGCGGCCGGGCGCCGTACGTCCGGTCGCGACAGGTCAGCTCGATGATCCAGTCGACCACTTCGGGGGTCAACCGGATCGACAGCTGGCGGTCCACGAGGTGGCGGTTGAGCTCGTCAACCAGCAACCGCGTAATGCGCCGGAGGTCATCGTCGG
Organism: uncultured Acidimicrobiia bacterium; assembly: GCA_966252305.1. GTDB lineage: Bacteria > Acidobacteriota > Vicinamibacteria > Vicinamibacterales > SCN-69-37 > SYFT01. Next base: position 8,590 of record CBINOO010000005.1, on the reverse strand, counting down.
ACAACGGCTCAAAGACGATGAGTTCGTCGACGCGATTGATGAATTCAGGATTGAACGTGCGCTTGACCTCGCCGATGACCTGTTCGGAGACCGACTTCTGCACGTCCCGGGAATCCTGCGACTGAAAACCCATCGCCGCCTTCTTCTGAATGAAGCGCGCGCCGATGTTGGACGTCATGATCAGGATGGTGTTCTTGAAATTGACCCTCGTCCCGAGCCCGTCGGTCAGGTGGCCATCCTCAAACACCTGCAGCAGGATGTTAAACAGGTCTGGATGCGCCTTCTCGATTTCGTCGAGGAGGACCACCGAATAGGGATGCCGCTTGACCTTCTCGGTCAGCTGGCCACCTTCTTCGTGCCCGACATACCCGGGCGGCGAGCCGATGAGCTTGGACACCGCGTGTTTCTCCATGTACTCGGACATGTCGAAACGAATCAGCGCCTGATCGCTGCCAAACAGGAAGCTGGCCAGCGCGCGGGCCAGCTCGGTCTTGCCGACACCCGTGGGTCCCAGGAAGATGAACGACCCCACGGGACGATTCGGGTTCTTGAGCCCGGCCCTCGACCGGCGAATCGCCCTCGACAACGCCGAGATGGCCGCTTCCTGGCTGATGACGCGATGGTGGAGTTCCTCTTCCATCCGCAACAGCTTGTCGCTCTCGTCCTCGGTAATCGACGCGAGCGGAACCCCGGTCCACTTCGAGACGACCTCGTCGATTTCATGCCGGCCGACGATGAGCCGTCGCGGCGGACGGACGTCCAGGGTCTCGCGGACGATGACCCCGTTGCCGTCTGCCGTCATCACGACATCGTCAGACTCGACGGGCGGCACCGAGACCACCACCTGACGGGAGGCGGCCCCCCCACCTCGCGCCTGCGCGTCACGCAACTTCACGCGTGAACCGGCCTCGTCGAGCAGGTCGATGGCCTTGTCAGGCAGGAACCGATCGGTGATGTAGCGGCTCGACTGGAAGACCGCGGCCTCGAGGGCGTCGGGCGCGTACGTCACGTGATGGAAGTTCTCGTAGCGGTCCTTGACGCCGAGGATGATCTGCAGCGATTCCTGTTCGGTGGGCGCCTCGACCTTGACCGCCTGGAATCGGCGTTCGAGCGACCGGTCCTTCTCGATGTACTTCCGGTATTCAGCCGGGGTGGTGGCGCCGATGCAGCGAATCTCGCCGCGCGACAACGCCGGCTTCAGGATGTTGGCCGCATCCAGGGAGCCTTCCGCCGACCCCGCCCCCACGAGCGTGTGCAACTCATCGATGAACACGATGATGTTGGGGTTGTCGGTCAGTTCCTTCATGATCGCCTTCAGGCGCTCTTCGAACTGGCCGCGATACTTGGTGCCGGCGACAATCAGCGAGAGGTCCAGCGCCAGGATGCGCTTGTCGGCCAGGTAATGCGGCGCTTCCCCGTCCACGATCCGCTGTGCGAGCCCCTCGACGATGGCCGTCTTGCCCACGCCGGGTTCACCGATCAGAACAACGTTGTTCTTGGTGCGCCGGCACAACACCTGCTCCACACGCTCGAGCTCGTGCGCGCGCCCAACGAGCGGGTCGAGCTGACGTTTGGATGCGGCGTCGGTCAGGTCCCGGCTGAACTCCGCCAAGAGCGGCGTTTCCTTCGGACGGACGGGCGCGGTCTTTTCGTTGAGCAGCTGAACGATGTCGTCTCGCACCGTGGCCAGGCGCATGCCCTTTTCGTACAGGATGGCGGCGGCGACGCTTTTTTCTTCCCGCAGCAACCCCAGGAGCAGGTGCTCGGTGCCGATGTAGTTGTGCAGCAGACGATCGGCTTCCTCGGCGGAGTACTGGAGGACGCGTTTGGTCTCGATGCTGAAGGGAATGTCGACCGACGTCGAGACCTTCTCGCGGAAGACCGTCCGTCCTTCAATTTCCTTCCGGATACTCTCGAGCGACAAGTGTGAACGCGCAAAAATCCGGCTGGTCAGCCCCTTGCCTTCCCGAATGAGACCCAGCAGCAAGTGCTCGGTTTCAATAGAAGTGCTGCCCAGCTGGGTCGCCTCGTACCGCGCAAAAAACAGAACGCGGCGCGCGCGTTCCGTATACCGTTCGAACATCCCTCACAATTATACGGGATCGCTTCCGACCAGCCGCCCGCCCTCCAGGCGCAATACACGGTCACACGCCCGGGCCAGCACCGGATTGTGCGTGACGATCACTGACGTGAGGCCGTATTCCTGGTGCATCTCCCGGATCAGGGCGTGCAGGCTCGCGGCGGTCGCCTCATCGAGATTGCCCGTCGGTTCGTCCGCCAGCAGGACGCTGGGCCTGGTGACCAGCGCTCGGGCGATGGCCACCCGCTGCTGCTCGCCGCCCGACAATGCCGCCGGCCGATGGGTGGCCCTGTCGGCCAGCCCGATGCGGTCCAGCAGGGTGTCGACCCGTTCCCGGCGTTGGGCGGCGGCCATCCCTGCAATGCGCAGCGGCATCTCGATGTTTTCCGCCGCCGTGAACTCCGGCAGCAGATGGTGGAACTGGAACACAAACCCGACATGACGGTTCCGGAAGCGCACGCGGGCCTCGTCGTCGAGCCGCTCGAGCGCCTGGCCCGCCAACTCGACACTGCCGGCCTCAAACGCATCCAGCGCGCCGAGCACGTGCAGCAGGGAACTTTTGCCGACGCCCGACGCACCAACAACGGCGAGCATCTCCCCTGCCGCCACGTCGAGGTCTGCCCCTCGGAGCACTTCGAGGCGCCCGCGCGGCGTCTCGTAGCTCTTGACGATGCCCCGGGCACAGATGGCGGTCATTGGTAACGCAGGGCCTCAGCCGGATCCAGCTTACTGGCCTGGCGAGAAGGGTAAATCGTGGCAAGCAGGCAGACGATCATCGCCGCGACGACAATCATCACCACGTCAAGCGCCTCGACCCGGAAGCGCAGGTGCGTGATCTGATACACATCGCCCGGCAAGGAAAACAGCTGGTAGCGGTCGCAGACAAGCGACACGATGACGCCCAGCAGGGCGCCGACGGTCGTCCCGACGGCGCCGATGATCACGCCCTGCAGCATGAAGATGGTGCGAATCGCGCCCGACGAGGCCCCCATTGTGCGCAGGATGCCGATGTCGCGGCTTTTCTCCATCACCAGCAGCACCAGTGACGCGACGATGTTGAGGGCTGCCACCATCACAATCAGGCCGATGGTGAGCCCAATCGCCATCTTCTCCAGGCGCAAGGCCTCGTAGAGGCTGGCGTTGAGCACCGTCCAGTCAACGGCGGTGTACGTAATCCCCAAGGCGTCCTGCATCTCCGCGGCGATGGCCGGCGCGGCGTCGATATCAGCCACGCGGAGTTGAATCACGCGTGGCTCCGGTTCGTTGAACAGGCTCTGCGCGACGTCGATCCCGACAAGCGCGTAATTGGCGTCAAACTCGTGAAACCCGAGCTTGAAGATGCCTGCCACCACGAAGGGCCGGAGACGCGGCATGACGCCAAACGGACTCAACGTGCCGGACGGGACCATGATCTCGACGAACTCCCCGACGCGGACACGCAGTTGTTCGGCGAGATCGGCGCCAAGTAACACCGGATCGGCGCCCTCGCGTTCAACACCCGCGGGCAGCGGCGCCAGTACATCCGGCGTGCCCTCAAGCATCGAGGTGCCCAGTTCGGTGACCTGCACCTCACGCGCGGGATTGATGCCCTTGACCTGCACGGCGGCCTGAATGCCTCCGGACTGGAGCATCGCTTTTCCCAGGACCGTCGGCGCGGCCGCCACCACACCCGGCCGCATCACCCGGTCAAGCTCCGCATCGAGATCGGAAAATCCGGAACCGTCGGTGCGATAGACATTGATGTGGGCGGTTGCGCCGATGATGCGATCACGCATCTCGCCCTGCACTCCGGTCATCAGGGCGTTCGCGATGACCAGGGCCATGACGCCCACACCCACGCCGAGAATCGAGACCAGCGAAATCAGCGAAATGAACGCCTGCTTCCGCCGCGCGGTCAAATACCGCAAGGCCACGAATCCCGCGAAGTTGTTCACCGGGTCATTCCCTCATTCCCCAATTTCCTCATTTCCCCATTTCCCCATTTACTCCCTGGGTCGCATGAGCGGAAAGAGGATGACGTCCCGAATCGAGGGGCTGGCGGTCAGCAACATGACGAGGCGATCGATGCCGATGCCTTCGCCTCCGGTGGGCGGCAGACCGTACTCGAGCGCGCGGATGTAGTCTTCGTCCATGCGATGCGCCTCGGCGTCTCCCGCAGCGCGAACCTTGAGCTGATCTTCGAAGCGGCGGCGCTGCTCGACCGGATCGTTGAGTTCGCTGAAGCCGTTCGCCACTTCGAACCCGCCGGCATACATCTCGAAGCGTTCGACCGTCTCCGGGTCATCGGGCTTCTGCTTCGACAGCGGCGAGACTTCGGTCGGGAAGTCGTAGACAAACGTCGGCTGGATGAGCTGGTCTTCCCACAGCCCTTCAAAAATGGTTGTGGCAATCTTCCCCGCTCCGTGCGCGGGCGCGACCTCGAGGTGCAGCGCCTTGGCCACGTCGGCCGCGGTCGCGCGGTCACGCAAATCCGCTTCCGACACCTGCCGACCGAGGCGCTCAGTCGCGGCTTCGGCTGCCGCATGCCTGAGCGACAACCGGCGGAACGGCGCGGCAAACGAAATGGCGTGCCCACCAAAAGTGACCTCAAGGCCGCCGGTCGCCTCCTGCGCGACGGACGCCAGCATCTCCTCGGTCATCGTCATCAGATGCTGGTAGTCGACGTAGGCCTCGTAGAACTCCAGCATCGTGAACTCTGGGTTGTGCTGGGTGGAGATCCCCTCGTTCCGGAAGTTGCGGTTGATTTCGTAGACCTTCTCAAAACCACCCACCGTTAAGCGCTTGAGGTACAACTCGGGCGCGATCCGGAGGTAGAGCGGAAGGTCGAGCGCATTGTGATGCGTCGTAAACGGTCGCGCCAGGGCCCCCCCGGCAATCGGCTGCATCATCGGCGTTTCCACTTCCAGGAAGCCGCGCTCGTTCAGGAAACGACGAATGCCGGCGACGACGCGCGCGCGGGTTTCGAACACGCGCCGGGAGTCCGGGTTGACGATGAGGTCGAGGTAACGCTGGCGATAACGGGTTTCCACGTCGGTCAGGCCATGCCACTTCTCGGGCAACGGCAGCAGGCACTTGGCCAGGAACGTGATGGATGCCGCAAACACCGTGAGTTCGTTCGTCTTGGTGCGGAACATCCGGCCGCTGACACCCACGTGATCGCCCATGTCGAGACGCTTGAAGATCTCGAAGTCGGCAGGCGGAACGGAATCGGCGCGAATGTACACCTGCACACGGGTCAGCCCGTCGGAAATCGCGAGGAAGTTGGCTTTCCCGAACGTGCGCAGGGAGAGGATGCGGCCCGCGACCCGTACCTGTGGCTGTGTGGCTTCAAGCGTCTCACCATCAACTGGATCGAACTCGGCCACAACCGCCGACACCGTGTGGGTGCGGTCGAACTGCACGGGGTAGGTCGGCACGCCGAGGCCCTGCAGTTCATCGAGTTTGGCACGGCGCGTGGCCGCCTGTTCTGCTTCGCTGGACATACGCTCCTACACGGCGGTCACGGCGCGTCGAATCCCATCGAGCACGCCGTTCACGAACTTGATTGACTCGTCGGCGCTGAAGGTGCGCGCCAGTTCGAGCGCTTCATTGACGATGACGGCCGGCGGCGTCTCGGGCTGATACCGCAACTCCCACGTCGCCAAGCGCAGGATCAACCGGTCGATGACCGCCAGGCGCTCGATGCGCCAGTTGTCGATATGACGTTCGATGATCCCGTCCAGCTCCTGATGGGTGGAGACGGTCCCCTTGACCAGCTGGGCCGCAAACGTCGTCAAGGCCTCCGGCCCCTCGGGCGCCAGCTCGGCAAACACGCGCTCGAGCGCATCCTCGGGAGCGGTGCGGCCGACTTCCCAGAAGTAGAGGGCTTGCAGCGCCAGCTCGCGCGCATGGTGACGCAGCGAACTCACCGGCCGGCCTCCGCCGCGAGCCTGCCGTACAAATCTGCCATGTCGAGCGCGGCCGTCGCGGCTTCGCGCCCCTTGTTGGCATGTCCGTCCGCGGCCCGCGCCATGGCTTCTTCAGCCGTGTTGGTGGTGAGCAGCCCGAACGACACCGGCACGCCGGTCTCCTGAGCCGCGCGCATCAGGCCATGGGCTGCCGCCTGGGCGATGTAGTCGAAGTGCGGAGTCTCGCCGCGAATCAGGCAGCCCAACGCGATGACGGCCTGCCAGCTGCGCTGGGACGCGATTGCAGACGCGGCCTGCGCCAGCTCGTACGCGCCCGGGACCATGAACGTCACGATGTCTCCGGCGTCGAGGCCTCGCTCGAGCAACGCGGCGCGCGCGCCGGCCTCGAGGCGCGACGTGATGAAGTCGTGGTACTGCGAAACAACCAGGGCAACACGCATGCGGAACGCCCGGTCTACTTTCCCGTGAAGGTCGGCTTGCGCTTCTCGAGGAAGGCGCGGGTGCCCTCGCGCATGTCGTCGGTCGTGGACACCAGGCCAAACAGTGTCGCCTCGTGATCTTCCGCGTCCGCAAACGCCATGTCGGCGCCGGCCGCGACGGCGTCAAGGATGTACCGCATGGCCACGGGCGCTTTCTGCGCCAGGGTCGCGGCGACTTTGCGCACCTCGTCCATCAGCTGCGCCGCGGGCACAACACGATTGACCAGGCCGATCCGCCACGCCTCTTCGGCGGAGATCATGTCCCCGAGCAACAACAGTTCATGCGCGCGGCCCCGGCCGACCAGGCGTGGCAGCCGCTGTGACCCGGCGTACCCCGGGATGATCCCCAGGTTGATTTCCGGCTGGCCGAAGCGCGCGGAATCGGCCGCGATGCGCATCGTGCACGCCATCGCGAGCTCACACCCGCCACCAAGCGCAAAGCCATTCACAGCCGCAATCACGGGTTTGCCGAGCCGTTCGATCCGATCGAAGAGCCGCTGCCCGCGACGCGCATGGTCGCGTCCTCCGACTGGAGACTGCACGGCCAGCTCGTTGATATCGGCGCCTGCCACAAACGACTTGTCCCCGGCTCCGGTCAGCACCACGACGCGCACCTCATCGTCGTGTGCGGCCGATTCGACGGCCTGCTCAAGCTCGTGCAGCGTCTGCGCGTTCAGCGCGTTGAGGACCTTGGGGCGGTTGAGGGTGATGAACAGAACGGCGCCGTCACGTTCGACGAGGAGGTTGTCAAAGGACATACCGCCCTAGTATACGACCGGCCATTGCCGCAGCCGTGGCCCCAACCACCGCACCGACCGTGTCTGCCACGAGATCACTGACGGAGGGATTCCGGCCCGGGACAAACGACTGATGGAACTCATCCGACACGCCGTAGACGGCCGCCAGCAACACGGCCAGCGGCACCCACCGGAACGTCATCTCGCGCAGCTGTCCGCCGGCCAGCGCCCGTACGAACAAGGCCGCCAGCACGGCGTACGACAGGCCGTGGGCCACGTAGTCGGGCGCCCCCATCGGAATTGACACCACCGACAGATGGGAAAAGTAGAAGATGCCGGCCATCATCGCGACCGCCGGCCCCCACGCCCAGAGGTGCTTCATCTCAGCCGAAGATCAGATACAGGAGCCAGCTCAGCACGACGGCGCCGCCGACAAACGCGCCGAACAGCTTGAGCGCAAACCGGCGTCCCTCATGGAGGTCGTCACGGTGCAGTGCCGCAAACACCGGCGATGCCAGCGCGGCAAACAGGATCATCAGACCCAGGTGACTGGTCATGCCTTTCGCCCTCGCGCCAGGTCGGACGCATCAAGGATCACCAGAGCATTGAGCAGCCCGGCCACGATCAGGAACGAGTTGCCGTACTCGTAGGACACCGCCACGACGTCGCCGGCTCCAGCGCCCAGGAGCGACGCGAGGAGTCGAGGTCCGGCCTGCATCCACTGGGCTGCCCCTGCCAGCCAGACGAGCGGCTCGCCGTCTGCAAAGGTGAACAGGCGGCCGCCGAGGTACAAACCAATCGCGTACATCGGGAGCAGGGTGACCGCAAACACCATCGCCTTGCCGACGCTGCCCTGCAATACGTGGCCGGCGCCCGGCACCAGCCAGGCCGCAAGACACGTCACGGCATTGCCGGGTCGATCCCCTGTCGTCACCATCGCGTCAGTCTACCCGATGCGTGACGCCAACCAGTGTCGCTGCCACTGCGGTCCCCAACGGCAAGGCGGTGGTCAAACGTATCCAGTGCGCAGGCGTACCGCCGCCGAGCCATTCCCACAGGACGGTGACGGCTGTGGGAATCGCAGCGACCACGAGCATGACCAGCCAGACTTGCTGCGAACGTCGCCGGCCAAGCGCCAGCCACGCGCCCAGCGGGGCTGCCAGATACAGGCCCGCACATCGCGCGCAGACGGGCCACTTCACGCCGTGCGTATGAAAGGAGCGTTCGTCCTGCTGGTGACACACGTGACCGGCCGCAAAATACACGAGCGCCGCCCAGCCGGGCTGGACGTCTTCCGGCGCCGTCACGCGCGCAGACAGCGCGGCGCCGAGCAGCAGCAGCCATGCCAGCGCACCAATCAGCAGCGCGCGCCCCATCACACCTCAC
>CBINOO010000004.1:0-100118 GCA_966252305.1 uncultured Acidimicrobiia bacterium | reverse complement strand
CGTCTTCAAGGAAGGCAAAGGTCTGCGCGCCCTTCGTGGCCAGCTTGTCCGGGATGGGAATGAAGCGGGGCAGGACGTCCGGCAGCTTGACGCGGGCAAACTTCGTGCGGCCGCCATGGCGCACGACCACAGCGAGATTCAGGCTGAGGTTCGAGATGTAGGGGAACGGATGGCCTGGATCAAATGCCAGGGGCGTGAGCACGGGCCAGATTTGCCGCGTGAAGTAGTCCTCCAGGTACTGGGTGATCTCGGGGGTGAAGTCGCTCGGCTCGAGGAACAGGATGTGCTGGTCGGCGAGCAGCGGGCGCAGCTCCTTTGACCAGCACGCCGCCTGCTGGCTCAGCATCTCGGACGCCTGCTTGCGCACCCGGTGCAACTGGTCACCCGTGGACAACCCGTCCGGCGAGACGTCTTCGGTGTTCGTTCGCTGTTTCCGCAACAGCGACGCGACACGGATCATGAAGAACTCGTCGAGGTTGGAGCCGACAATCGACAGGAACTTGACGCGTTCAAGCAGCGGATGCTCAGGGTTCTGGGCCTGAGCCAGGACGCGGCGGTTGAAATCCAGCCAGCTCAGCTCCCGGTTGAGGAACAACGTGGGGTCGGTCATACGAGAGTCCAGAATTCAGGATTGTAGCCTTCGGATGTAACATCACCCGGATATGCGTCTTCGGCCGATGTCGCCCCCGCAGATGCTGGCGCTCGGCATGGCCGCAGTCGTGGTGGTGGGCACCCTGCTGCTGGTGACGCCGGCGGCGGCTGCGAACGGGGTGTCCGTGGGATGGTCCGCGGCGTTTTTCACCGCAACGTCCGCGGTCTGCGTGACCGGCCTGATCGTGGTCGACACCCCCACGGCATTTTCCGGACTCGGACAGGGCGTCATCCTGCTGCTCATCCAGATTGGCGGCCTGGGATACATGACGCTGTCGACATTCATCGCCATGATCATCGGCTACAAGGTGTCGATGACGCAGCAGGTCTCGCTGTTCGAGGCGCTGAATCTCGAGTCGCGGACAGCTGTGGCGCGGTTCGCCCGCACGGTCATCAAGGTGACGCTGGCGTTCGAGGCGATAGGAGCGCTGGTGCTGTGGATCCGCTGGTGGCCGCACTACGGCGCAGGTCGAGGGCTGTGGCTCTCCGTGTTCCACTCGGTGTCCTCGTTCAACAACGCGGGATTCAGCCTCTTCTCCTCGAATCTGGTCGAATGGCGCGGAGACGTCGTGGTCAACCTGGTCGTCATGAGCCTGGTGTTCACCGGCGGCATCGGGTACCTCGTCCTGGCTGACGTCGGCCGGTGGAGGGAGCGGCGGGCGCTGTCGATGCATTCGCGCTTCGTGCTGGCCCTGTCGGGGGCCCTGATCGTGGTGGGGACGCTCGGTATCTACTTCGTCGAGCGCGGCAATGCGGCGACACTCGGGGCGGTGGGCCGGCCGGAAGCGGCAATGGCGGCGCTGTTTCATTCCGTGTCGGCGCGGACCGCCGGGTTCAATACTGTCGACATGAACGTGTTGAGGCCGGCCACCTACTTCTTTCTGTTGATTCTGATGTTCATTGGCGGATCACCAGGCGGCACCGCGGGCGGCGTGAAGACGAGCACCTTTGGCGTGACCGTGGTCGCCCTGTGGGCAACGATTCGTGGCGCCGGGGATCCGACCGTGATGTGGCGACGGTTGTCAGCGGAAACCGTGGCCCGTGCCTTTTTCATCTGCTTGATTGCATTCCTCTCGGTCAATATCGTCGCCGGCGCCCTCCTGGTCATTGAGGACGCCGACCTGCTGCGCACGCTGTTTGAAGCCGTCTCGGCGTTCGGCACCGTCGGCCTGTCGGCCGGGGTGCCCGGCACGACCGTCAGTCTCAGCGCGGCGTTCTCCGAGCCGGGGCGCCTGCTCATTTGTCTCCTCATGTTCATGGGCCGCATCGGCCCCCTCACGCTGGCATTCGCCCTGGCCGCTCGACGAGCGGCGCCACGCGTGCGGTATCCCGAGGGGCGCGTGTTGATCGGATAGACACCATGGCAAAACGGCATTTCGCAGTGATTGGGCTCGGGCGGTTCGGCACCGCCATGGCGACCACGCTGATTGGACTCGGACAGGACGTGCTCGGCATCGACTCGAACGAGGATGCCGTGCAGGCGTTGTCCGACCGCGTGCCCCACCTGATGTCGATCAATGCCAGTGATCCACGGGCGCTGCGTGAAGCCGGCGTTGGAGACGTTGACGTCGCTGTCGTGTCCATCGGCGACAACATCGAATCGTCGCTGCTGATCGTGATGGCGCTCAAGGAGATGGGCGTCAAGTTCCTGGTGGCCAAGGCCACCACCGATGTGCACGGGCGCATCCTCGAACGCCTCGGCGTCGATCGGGTGATCTATCCGGAGCGGGAGGCGGCGACACGCATGGCCAACAGTCTTGTCGTCCCGAACGTCATCGACTACATTTCGTTGTCGCGCGATTACAGCATCATCGAAATTCCCGCGCCCGCGATGTTCATCGGGAAGTCGCTGCGCGCGATCGATCTGCGCGCCAAACACGGCTTGACGCTGATCGCGATCAAACGTGAGATCAACGGGCGAATGGAAACGGACGTCTCTCCATCGGCCGACGAGACGATTCTGACCGGCGATGTGCTGGCGCTGGTGGGCAGCAACAAGTCGCTGATTACGCTCGAAAAACTGGTGATGGGCGAGGGCTGACGTCGTGATGCGCGTCCGCCCGGCCCTCGTCGCCCTGGCGGGATTTGTCGCGCTGGGCGGCGTGACCTGGCTTTTGCGCGTCGGGTTGGGGCTCGTGAACCCGACGATCGCAGCACTGACGTTTGTGCTGATCGTCGTAGTCGTCGCCACGCGAGCCTCTCGCCTCGCATCGACGGCGGTCTCGATCACCGCGTTCGTGGTGTTCAACTACTTCTTTCTGCCGCCCGTCGGCACCTGGACGATCGCCGATCCCCAGAACTGGGTGGCGTTGTTCACCCTCCTCGTCGTCAGCCTCGTCGTTGGCCACCTGGCATCGGTCGCTCGCGCGCAGACGCTGTCGGCCGAACAGCGGCGCGCGGAGACCGTTCGGCTGTTTGACTTCAGCCGTGACGTGCTGCTGGTGACCGATGACCGCCCGAGCCTCGTGGTGCTCACCCGCTCGCTGTGCGCGCGGTATCGATTTGACGGCGCCATGATCGCGCTGCGCACTTCAGAGGGATGGGAACGGCACTACTCCGGCATTCGGGTGGCTGACGTGCCCGACGACGCACTGACGCGTGCATGGACCGAGGTCGGACGGGCGCTGCAGTTTGATGCCCGTGAAAGGGCCTACAGCGGCCAGACGACCGCTGCCGCGGGCACGGCCACGATACGACTGGTGCCGATCCGCAGGGGTACCGACACGGTCGGCCTGCTTGGCGTCACCGGCGACGACATTGACGCGGGCCCGCTCGACACCCTGGCGGGTCTGGCCGCGATTGCCGTGGAACGCGTCACGCAGTCGGAAGCGCGCCGCCATGCGGATGTGCAGCGTGAGCGCGATACGCTCAGTTCGGCCCTGCTTTCCGCGATGGCGCACGATCTCCGGACGCCGCTGACCGCGATTCGCGTGGCCGCCGAGAACCTCGGCGCGGATGGGTTGCCCGAGGCGGCCCGGCACGAACAGGCCGTGCTCATCCGCGACGAGGCCAGCAGGCTGCATCGACTGTTCGAGAACATTCTGGAGATGGCCAGGATCGACGTCGGCGGCGTTTCATCGACACCGGCCTGGACGTTCCCATCGGAAGTGGTTGATGCGGCCCGGGCGCTGGTCGGGCCGGCCCTGCGCCAGCATGAGGTGCGCGTCCGTGTGGACGCGGATCGCGCGGTGCTGATTGACCCCAGGCTCGTCGCGACGGCCCTGGCCCACGTGCTGGAAAACGCCGGGAAGTATTCGCCGCCAGGGGCGCCGATCGACGTCGCGGCGACGGCGAGTGCGACAGGTGTGACGTTCGACGTGCGCGACTACGGTCCAGGCATCCCGTCATCGGACGTGTCCCGCGTCTTCGAGCCCTTCTACCGCGGACAGCTCGGTTCGGGTCCGACGTCGGGCACCGGGATGGGGCTCGCGATCGCGCGCGGCCTGCTGGCCGCCGCGGGAGGCAGGATCTGGTGTGAGTCCGCGAGTACGCAGGGTACACACTTCCGGATTGTTGTTCATGGTCCGGTGCGCGACGAGGCCGAGATCGACCCGTCGGAGGACGCCGGGCAATGACGCGGGTGGCGACAATCCTGCTTGTGGACGATGAGCCGTCCATCCAGAAGGCGGTCGCGCCGTTGCTGCGCTCGCGTGGGTATCACGTGGATGTGGCGGCAACCGGAAACGATGCGCTGGAACACGCAACGGGCCAGCGCCCGGACCTCGTTGTGCTGGACCTTGGCCTGCCGGACATGGATGGCGTAGAGGTCTGTCGACGGCTGCGTGCCCTCGGGACCATGCCCATCATCGTGTTGTCGGCGCGTGGGCGCGAAGCCGACAAGGTTGCCGCGCTTGATGCCGGGGCCGACGACTATGTCACCAAGCCGTTTGGTGTCGAGGAGCTGGTGGCCCGCGTTCGCGCGTCGCTGCGGCGGACGTTTGAGGAGGCGCCTGCCGAGGAGGGCCGCAGGCAGGTCGGTGAACTCATCATCGACTACGACCGGCGGCGCGTCATCCGGGGCGGCGAGGAGATCCGCCTCACACCCAAGGAGTTTGAGCTGCTGTCCGTGCTGGCGCGCCAGCCGGGAAGGGTCCTCACCAATCGCACGTTGCTTGCGGCCATCTGGGGCGGACACAGCGTCGACCGGCCCGAACACCTCTGGGTGCTGGTCAAGCAACTGCGCCGAAAGCTCGAACCGGATCCTTCCAGTCCGCGGTACATCCTGAGCGAACCGTGGACGGGTTACCGCCTCGATCCGGGTTCTTAAGGCACTTTTCAGGTTCTCTTTGGTACCTCTTCAGGTGGCCCTCGCTACTGTGGCTGACAGCGAGGAGCAAGACCGATGAGACCCAACCGAGATCGTGAACGTCTGGAATGGACTTTAGCCGCGCGAACGTTTGCCGGGACCCGAGCCGAGGTGCTCGCGCAGCTGGATGTGTTCATCGACAGCCTGGTGGGCTGCCGACTCTGGATCGCCGGCGGCGGCAGTCCGGAGCAGGGGCCGCGTGGACCGGAATCACGAGGATGGCCCTCGGCAGGAGTCATCTCCTTCTGCGTCGCTGTCCTGGGACTTGCGGCAACCGCGTGGGCCCAACCGGCAGCGCAGGAAGCCCCTAAGACGCCGCCACCCGACCCGCCGGCGTTAACGGTCGCCCTGGGCCTGGAGACCTACTACCAGTACAACTGGAACCGCCCCTTTGATGGTGTCACGCTGCTGCGCGCGTACGATACACGCGACAACAGCTTCAGCCTGCAGCAGGCGTCATTGATTTTCGAGAGCGCACCCGACGTGGCCGCAGGCCGGCGCTTCGGCGGACGCCTGGACCTGCAATTCGGACAGGCGACGGAGACCGCGCAGGGTAACCCCGCCAACGAACCTCGTCCGGACGTGTACAGACATATCTGGCAGGCGTACGGCACCTACGTGTTCCCCGTGGGGCGGGGGCTGACGGTCGACGTCGGCAAGTTCGCGTCCAACCTCGGGTACGAAACCAACTACGCGAAGGACAACAACCAGTTTTCACGCGCGTATTTGTTCAATTTCCTGCCGTTCTACCACACGGGAGCTCGGCTGACGCTCCCCGTCTCCGATACGGTCACGGTGATGTATGCGCTGACAAACGGCGTCCAGCAGACGGAAGACGTGAACGACTTCAAAAGTCATCATGTCACCGCGATCGTGAAGCCCCGTCCGTGGATTACCTGGACCGCCAGCTTCTACCAGGGACGCGAACAGGCCGCCACGGACGGCCGTTTCCGGGTTCTCGACAGCTACGTGTCCCTGTCGCTTGGACCGGCTGTCAGTCTCGGCGCCGACGTCAACTACACGACAAGTCAGGTGCACGAGTCGGATCCGACGACATCACTGCAGGGCACGTCGCTGTATGCCCGCTGGCAGGCGTCAGCGCCGCTTGCGCTCTCCGCCAGGTTCGAACGGCTCGACGACGAGGGACTGTTTGCCGGACTTGAGCAGCACCTCCACTCGCTGACAGCGACGGTTGAACACCTTCTTGCCGACGGATTCCTGTTGCGCGGGGAGTGGCGGCGCGATTGGTCGGATCGCGACTTCTTCACGACGTCGACATCCGATCGGCGTCGTCACCAGCACACGGCCACGGTTGGCGCGGTGTGGTGGTTTGGGTCCAAGGCCGGCACCTGGTAGGAGGACAGATCGTGATTACCGAATATCTCGCGATTGCAGCGACCGTGGCCATCACGGTCGCCTGCAGCATCCCGCTCGGCCGATACCTGTACTTCGTCTTCAGCGAGCGGCGCACCTGGCTTGATCCCGTGCTGGTGCCACTCGAGCGCCTCGTCCTGCGTGCCACCGGCCAGGCAGACGCCGCCGACCAGACGTGGCAGCGCTACGCGATCTCGCTGCTGGTCTCGAACCTCGTGATGTGGGTCGTGACCTTTCCCATCGTGTTCTGGCAGAGCGGCCTGCCGCTCAATCCAGACGGCATCGGGAACATGGAGTGGACGCTGGCGTTCAACACGATCTCCAGTTTCGTCACCAACACCAACCTCCAGCACTACAGCGGCGAAACGGGGTTGTCGTACTTCTCTCAGATGTTCGTGATCACGTTCCTCCAGTTCGTCACGGCGGCGACGGGCATCGCGGCATGTGTGGCCATCATGCGATGCCTGGCAGGAGACCGGCTCAAGACCATCGGCAACTTCTACGTCGACATGACGCGCGCGGCCGTGCGCGTGCTCCTGCCGCTGTCGCTGGTCGTGGGGCTCGCCCTGGTGTGGCAGGGCGCTCCGGTCACGCTGGAAGGGGCCGTGCAGGCCACCACGCTCGAGGGCGAGACGCAGACCATCGCGAGGGGCATGGCGGCGCCGGAAATTGCGATCAAACAGTTGGGCACCAACGGGGGCGGATACTTCGGGCCGAATTCGTCGCACCCATTCGAGAACCCCACGCCGCTGAGCAACCTGATCGAGATGTGGTCGATCACGGTGATCCCGATGGCGATGGTCTGGATGCTGGGATGGATGGTCAATCGCCGACGCCTGGCGGTGATGGTGTTCGCGGTGATGCTCGCGCTGTATCTGCCGATGGTGGGCGTGGCGACCTGGCAGGAGGCGGCCGGCAATCCTGCCATCACCACGATGGGCGTCGATCAGTCGACAGGATCGATGGAGGGCAAGGAGGTTCGGTTCGGGGCGGGGCTGACCGCGCTGTGGGCGGTCTCGACCACATCCACGTCCAACGGTTCGGTCAGCGGCATGCACGATTCGCTGACGCCGCTGGGCGGCCTGATGCCGCTCGGGGCCATGTGGCTCAACAACATCTTCGGCGGTGTGGGTGTGGGTTTCATCAACATGCTGATCTTCATCGTCGTCACCGTGTTCATCGCCGGGATGATGGTGGGCCGCACGCCCGAGTGGCTCGGCAAGAAGATCGAGGCGCCGGAGATGAAACTCGCAAGTATCGCGATGCTCTGGCACCCCCTGGCCATTTTGGTCGGTACGGCTGTCGCGGCGTGGGTCTGGGCGACAACGTCGGATCCCTCCGGCACCCTGGGCTGGTTGAAGAATCCGGGGCCACACGGGTTTTCGGAGATGTTGTACGAGTTCAGCTCGGCAGCCGCGAACAACGGGTCAGGGTTTGAGGGCCTTGGCGACAACACACCGTTCTGGAATCTCTCGACGGGTGTCGTCATGCTGCTCTCTCGATACATCCCGATCATTGCGCCCCTGGCGATGGCCGCCGCCCTGGCTGCCAAGCCGGCCGGTGTTGAGTCCGCAGGCTCCCTGCGATCGGACAGCGCAACCTTTGCGTTCACCTTGTGGGCGGTGGTCGTGATCCTCGGACTGCTCATGTTCATGCCGGTTGCGGTGCTCGGTCCCATTGCCGAGTTCCTGGCGCTGTAGGAGGCCATCATGGTTCGCGAATTCATCATTGGTCTTCGCTTCACACTGGTCGGGATGCTGCTGTTCGGCGGCGGCTATCACTTGACGATCTGGGCAGCCGGACGCGTGCTGTTTCCGTCGCAGGCCGAAGGCAGCCTGATTCGTAATGACGATGGCGCCGTGATTGGCTCTCGCCTCATTGCGCAGCGATTTACGCGTGACGAGTACTTCCATCCGCGCCCGTCGGCTGTGGATTACAACGCCGCGTCCACGGGAGGAAGCAACTACGGGCCATCCAATCCGGACCATCTCGATGCGGTACGGCAGCGTCTGGCGGACGTCGTTGCGCGCGAGGGCGTGCCGGCCGAGTCGGTTCCCTCGGAAATGGTGACTACCAGCGGCGCCGGCCTCGATCCGCATATTCCGCCGTCGGCGGCCGACCTGCAGGCACCGCGTGTCGCCCAGGCGCGCGGCGTGCCGTTGGAACGCGTGCGCGCGTTGGTCGCCGCGCACACCGAGCCGCCAATGTTGGGCCTCTTCGGCCGGCATCGCATCAACGTTCTCGAACTCAACCTGGCGCTCGACCAGGCATTTGGCCGGCGCTAGTCAGGAACCGTCATGTCTACGTCTACACGATCGCTCTGGGACACCGCCATCATGCGTCAGGCAGCCGCCGACGCGTTTCTCAAGCTCGATCCGCGCACACAGTTCGGCAATCCGGTTATGTTCCTTGTCGAGATCGGCAGCGCCGTCACGACTGCAATCTGGATCAATGAGCTGGTGACCGGCACCGGCACTCCGGCCTTCACGGGCCAGATCGCCTGCTGGCTCTGGTTTACCGTGTTGTTCGCCAACTTCGCAGAGGCGATGGCGGAAGGCAGAGGCAAGGCGCAGGCGGAGACGCTGCGCAAGGCCAGGACGGAAACCGTGGCTGCGCGCCTTCGTGACGATGGGCAGACTGAGGTCGTCGCTGCGGCGAGCCTGCGCAAGGGGGATGTCGTCATGGTCAAGGCCGGCGAGTTCATTCCCGGCGACGGCGACATCATCGAGGGTGTCGCGTCGGTCGACGAGTCGGCGATCACCGGTGAGTCAGCACCCGTCATCCGCGAGTCCGGCGGTGACCGCTCCGCGGTGACGGGCGGCACCAAGGTGATCTCGGACTGGATCAAGGTGCGGATTACGTCTGATCCTGGTCACACCTTCCTCGACCGCATGATTGGCCTCGTTGAGGGAGCGGTGCGGCAGAAGACGCCCAACGAGATTGCGCTCAACATTCTCCTGTCGGTGCTGACCCTGATTTTCCTGCTGGTCGTGGTCACGCTTGAACCGTTCGCGCGGTATGCGGGCACCAGCATTCCCGTGCCAATTCTGGTGGCCCTGCTCGTCTGTCTGATTCCCACGACCATCGGCGCGCTGATCTCGGCGATCGGAATCGCGGGCATGGATCGCCTCGTGCAGCACAACGTGCTGGCGATGTCGGGCCGGGCAGTGGAGGCGGCAGGGGATGTCGATACGTTGCTGCTGGACAAGACCGGAACGATCACGCTCGGCAATCGGCAGGCGAGCGAGTTCACGCCGCTGCAGGACGTCGCCATTGCCCACCTGGCCGATGCCGCCCAGCTGGCGTCGCTGGCGGACGAAACGCCTGAGGGTCGCTCGATCGTGGTGCTGGCGAAAGAACGCCATGGATTGCGCGGGCGCGAGCTCGCTGCGGCAGGCGCTGAGTTCGTCCCGTTTACGGCCCAGACGCGCATGTCGGGCGTCAACATTGGCGACCGTCAGATACGGAAGGGTGCGGCCGACGCCGTTGTGAAACATGTGCGGCAACTGGGTGGTGAGCCGCCGGCCGAACTCGACGCGATCGTCGAGAAGGTCGCGCGCGCGGGTGGAACGCCGCTGGTGGTCGCAGAGGGCTCCCGCGTGCTCGGTGTGATCCACCTCAAGGACATCGTCAAGGGCGGCATGCGCGAGCGTTTCGCGGCCCTGAGGGCGATGGGCATCCGAACGGTGATGATCACCGGTGATAATCCCATGACGGCAGCGGCCATCGCGGCCGAGGCCGGCGTGGACGACTTTCTGGCGCAGGCCACACCGGAAGACAAGATGGCGCTGATCAAGAAGGAGCAGGCAGCGGGCAAACTCGTGGCCATGACTGGTGATGGCACCAACGACGCGCCGGCGCTCGCACAGGCGGATGTCGGCGTTGCGATGAACACCGGGACGACCGCAGCCAAGGAAGCCGGCAACATGGTTGATCTCGATTCCAACCCGACCAAGCTCATCGAGATCGTGGAAATCGGCAAACAGCTCCTGATGACCCGAGGTGCCCTGACGACGTTTTCGATCGCAAATGATGTGGCGAAGTATTTCGCCATCATCCCGGCGATGTTCATCCTGGCGTTTCCGCAGCTCGGCGTGCTCAATGTCATGGGACTCGCCACGCCGCAGTCCGCCATCCTGTCGGCGGTGATCTTCAACGCGGTGATCATCATTGGCCTGATTCCCATCGCGCTGCGCGGCGTGTCCTTCCGGCCGATCGGCGCGGAAGCCATCCTGCGTCGCAACATGCTGGTGTACGGTCTGGGCGGCGTGGTGTTGCCGTTTGTGGGCATCAAGCTCATCGACGTGGTGATCGTCGCATTGGGGCTGGCGTGATGACCCGCGCGGACGCGTTGCTCGCACAGCTGCAGGAGCAGCGTCGGGCCCGTCTGCGCATCTACATCGGCGCTGCTCCGGGCGTGGGCAAGACCTACGCGATGTTGCGGGAGGCGCACCTGCTGCGTTCGAGGGGCGAAGACGTGGTGGTCGGCGTCATCGAGACGTACGGGCGCCCGGAGACAGAGGCCCAGGTGGGCGACCTGGAGGTGTTGCCCAAACGCCGCGTCGAGTACAAGGGCGCGCGCCTGGAGGAAATGGACCTCGACGGGGTTCTGGCCCGCAAGCCCGCCGTGTGTATCGTGGACGAGCTCGCGCATTCGAACATTCCAGGCAGCCGGAACGAGAAGCGGTATCAGGACGTGCTCGAGATTCTTGACGCCGGCATCAGCGTGCTGACCGCCGTCAACATCCAGCATATCGAGACTCTCAACGACGCCGTGGCCCGCGTGACCGGCGTCCGAGTGCGTGAGACGGTGCCCGATACGTTTGTGGACCGCGCCGATGAGGTCATCAACGTGGACGTGACCGTCGATGAACTGCGCAATCGGTTGCGCGAGGGCAAGGTCTACAAGCCCGAAAAGGTGGAGCAGGCGCTGTCGAACTTCTTCCGGAAGGGCAACCTGTCGACGCTCCGCGAGCTGGCGCTCCGCGCGGTCGCAGATGAGGTCGGTGAGAAGGCCGCCACCTATCGCGCGCGGGAAGGGCTGGGGCCTGCGGTCATTCCCGAACGTGTGATGGTGTGTATGAGTTCGAGCACTGCGGCACCCAGAGTCATACGCGCCGGCGCGCGGATTGCGGGCCGGCTGGGCTCACGGTGGTATGCCGTCTACGTGGAGACGCCGCGGGGGGAGCCGGCCGCGCAAAAGGAGACGCTGGCGCAGAACATCGCACTGGCTGAGAGTCTTGGCGCGACTGTCGTGCGCGTCACCGCAGATACGCCCTCTGACGGGCTCATCGCGTTCGCCCAGCGCGAAGGGGTGACGCACGTGGTATTCGGTCAGACCGCGCGCACGCGCTGGGAGCTGTTCTGGAAGGGATCGACGCTGAACAAGTTCCTCTCGGCTGTGCCAGACGCCGCTGTGCAGGTCATTCCTGCCTGACGCTGGCCGTCAGCGCCCGCCAAACCAACGCGATACGAGCCATTGCGTGACCTCCGCGTCGAGAGCTCTGGTGTTGCGGGAATCGCCTTCCTTCACCGACGTCGTCTGCGTGTTGAACGCGACGATGTAGGCCTTGCCTGACGGCGGGTGCAGGTAGAAGTGCGAGATGAAGCCGTTTTGCCCGCCGCTGTGTGCGACGAAGTCGAGGCCGCCGTGGCGCTCGAGGAAATACGTCAGGCCCATCTGGGAGTTCTCGGCCACGCGAACCACGGGCTTCCACATTTCTTCGAGTGAGGCGCGCGTGAGGATCTGATCGAAGCGCGCTTGTACGGCGGCGTCACGGGAGCCCGTCAGGAACGCGAGGTACTTGACCATGTCGTCAATTGGCGCGTTCAGACCCCCGTTGGCGGACGTGATGCCGGTGTCGAAGTCAAACGGCGCCTCGTTACGGCCGGCATCGGTGACGAAGTAGCTGTGCGAACGATCCGCGAGCAGGAACGCCGGTGCCTTGTCGAAGAACGCGCGTGTCATGCCGAGCGGGCGGAAGATCTGCTTGTCGATGTACGTCTCGAAGGGCTCACCGGCCAGGTCTTCGATGATGCGGCCGAGAAAGACGATGCCCGGGTTGGAGTACTGATACTTCGACCCTGGTGCGAACTCCACCCTGGTGTACGGCATCATGCCGACCAGTTGTTCCCAGCCAGGCGGCTCAAACGGATGCCAGTCCTCGGCCCCTCCCCAGGGCCACGTTCCGCTCCGGAATCCAGCTGAGTGAGAGAGCAGGTGTCGGATCGTGATCTGTTCCACCGGTCCAAATGGGTTGTGGATCTTCCGCAGTTCGGGCACGTACTTCACCGCGGGGTCATCAAGCGATAGCCGGCCCGCGTCCCGCAGGCGCATGATCGCGATGCCGGCGAACGTCTTCGTAATCGACGCCCAGTGGAAGATCGTGTTCTCGTCCACCGGCGCATTTGTCGCCGCGTTCCGCATCCCGGCATGTGCCCGATGGACGATGCGACCGTTGTCGATCCACGCAACGGACGAACCGACGATGGCGTGCTGCGTGATCCGGCCGCGGTAGTACGACTCGAAAGCGGGCCAGGCGTCCTGCCCGGCAGCATGCGCCATCGTTCCGACAGCCAGGCCGAGCGCGAGAATCAGCGTGAAACCGTGACGAAGAGACATGGGGTGCCGGATGTTAACACCGCCGGCCGTTATCGCGGGCTATCTGGTCAGGGTGAATGTGCCCAGTTCGAAGCGGCGGCCGTTGACCTTCAGTTCGATGGCGTGCACGCCCGGATAGTGCTTCCTGGTAGTGAGGTCGCCCAGCTTGATCGCCATTCGCAGAGGCAGAGACTGGCGCGGCGCGAGTTCGGTGCGCGTCAGTTTGAACACCTTCGGCGATGTGCGTCCGTCGGCCTTGACGTAGTGCACTACGTAGTCGATGAGCAGATCCTGCGTTGTACGTCCGGTGCTCACGATCGTGAACGAGCACTCGACGCGCCCACCTTTCTTGACGCGTGTCGGAGTGATGCGGGTGTCGGCAAGCCGGATCTTTGGCGCAGCTCCAGCCCCCAGCAGGTCGAGCGCGCCCTGATGTCCGGACTTCACCAGCGAACGGAGCGCGTGCTTCACAATCCATCGCCGCTCCGGCGTCGCGCCGGTGAGCCAACGCCGGCAGACATCCACGACGACGTCGGGGTGGTCCTTGGCGATGTCGTTCAGGTTGTTCGCAACGGAGCGTCGGACATACAGCTCAGGATCGTCCTTGAGCCGCTCGAGTAACGCGAGCACTGGCGCGGGGTCCTTCTGAAAGTGCCGAAGGCGCGGTGCCCACGGCAGCCGGGGCCGGATGCCCTCCGACGCGAGCCGGCGCACGTGCGGATTGTCGTCGGCGGTCCACTCCACCATCTGAGCGTATGTCGCCTCCGGATGGGCATTCAGGAACGCCCTGATGCTGAACTCCGCCGTGAAGCGCTGTGTGATCTCGTACTGCAGGCGCATCGATGCGTCGAAGTGCTGCAGTCCGTGTGTGGCCACAAACATCGTGTGCGGCATGTATTTGAACGGTGACATGCCGAACGTCTCAGTGCTCGCGTGCGGCGAGCCCAGCGACCGTTCGAGGATCTCGGCCGCTGTGGCGAAGTCTGCGGGCAGATGCCGGACCATCACCGCCGCGATGTGCGCTGCTCGCCCGGTCAGCGAGAGTGGCGCGAGGCCGTCAAGGCACTCGGCAACGAAGGCCTTGTCCTTCAGCGACGAATGGGCACGCTTGAGGTCGCGCGCGATGTCGCGCACGAGTGCCTCGTTGAAGAAGTCGCGAAGTTCATCCGCCATGGATGTCGACGGTGCCGTTATTCGTCGCTGCCGTCGCCGATCTGCGGAATCGCCGATCCCGGCGCGCCGTGCAGAAGTCCGGTCGAGAGGTACACGCGCAACTTGTCGCGGGTGTCGGCGATGTCGAGGTTGCGCATGGTCAACTGGCCGATGCGATCCTGAGGCGTGAACTCGCCCTGTCCCTTTTCCATCGTCAGCCGCTCGGGCTTGTAGGTGAGGTTGGGGCTTTCGGTGTTGATGAGCGAGTAGTCGTTGCCGCGGCGGAGTTCGATCGTCACTTCACCGGTAATGGCACGGGCGACCCAGCGCTGCGCGGTCTCTCGAAGCATGAGCGCCTGCGAATCAAACCAGCGACCCTGGTAGAGGAGTCGGCCGAGGCGGCGGCCGTTCTCGCGGTACTGCTCGATGGTGTCTTCGTTGTGGATGCCGGTGACCAGGCGTTCGTACGCGATGAACAGCAGCGCCATGCCGGGTGCTTCATAGATGCCCCGGCTCTTGGCCTCGATGATCCGATTCTCGATCTGGTCCGACATGCCCAGGCCGTGACGGCCGCCGATGGTGTTCGCTTCAGTCATCATCGAGACGACATCACCAAACGTGACGCCGTTGATCGCGACGGGATGTCCTTCCTCGAAACGCACCGTCACGCGTTCGGACTTGACGGCCACCGACTCCTTCCAGAACGCCACGCCCATGATCGGCTCGACGATGGTGATGCCGGTGGAGAGCAGTTCGAGATCCTTCGCTTCGTGCGTGGCGCCGAGCATGTTCGAGTCGGTGGAGTACGCCTTCTCGACCGACATCTTGTAGGCGAAGCCGTGGGCCTGCATGTACTCCGACATTTCCTTGCGGCCGCCGAGCTCGTCGATGAACTGCTGGTCGAGCCAGGGCTTGTAGATGCGCAACGCGGGATTGGTGAGCAGGCCGTAGCGATAGAACCGCTCGATGTCGTTCCCCTTGTAGGTGCTGCCGTCGCCCCAGATGTTGACGTCGTCTTCTTTCATCGCTGAGACGAGTAGCGTGCCCGTGACGGCGCGGCCCAGCGGCGTGGTGTTGAAGTAGGGGACGCCGGCCGTGGTGATGTGGAACGCGCCACACTGCAGCGCTGCGATGCCTTCGTTCACCAGCTGGCGGCGGCAGTCGACCAGGCGCGCCTTTTCGGCGCCGTATTCGAGTGCTTTGCGCGGGATGGCGTCGTAGTCCGGTTCGTCCGGCTGGCCCAGGTTCGCGGTGTACGCAAATGGGATGGCGCCCTTTTGGCGCATCCAGTGCAGGGCCGCCGAGGTATCCAGGCCGCCCGAAAACGCAATGCCGACGCGCTCGCCGGCGGGAAGAGACTGCAGAATCGTGTGTTCACGCATAGGTCAGTCGGATATTTTCCCCTATTTCCCTGCCTCGGCACCTCGGCACCTCGGCACCTCGGCACCTCGGCACCTCGGCACCTCGATCCTGTCCGCCTTCGTCCAGCGAGCGGTGCTACGCTTCCCGCATGGTAGAGCCTCATCAGGGTGAACGGGAGCTGGCGGACTACATCCGGCACGGCGCGGAACGTCGTCCGGATCAGGCGTTTGGCGAGTACTACTCCGGCAACAGTGCGTCGTGCGCGCTGGGCGCGGCGTATGAGGCGATGTATCGCCTGCCGCGAGAGGTGGGCAAGGCACATCCCACGCGAGATCTCGACTGGTTCTTCGATTGTCTCGACCGCGTGAAGCCGTGTCCGCACGAGGGTTGCAAGAAGAAGTTGTTCCTTGCCGCGCTGCTCGTGCATCTGAACGACGATCACCGCTGGTCGCGCGAACAAATCGCCGACTGGTTGTCCGTCGACCGCTAAACGCTGCCGCGTCAGCGCTCCGCCTCCAGGGCCACCGTCCACAGGCGCTGCCCGGCGGCGTTCCAGTGCTCCACAGTCAATGCGCCGGATTCCCCGTCGATCTGCATCCTTCCGAAAAACTGGAAGTCCTCTGACGGCGGCCGGTTTGGCTTCATGCCTGCCGGGATTCCGAGGAAGCGTGTTTCGGGGCCGAATGTCGAGTCCAGCGGCGGCGGGCTGAAGGTGCCCGCGTGCAGTGGGCCACTCACGAACTCCCAGAACGGATCGAAGTCCTTTAAGGTCGCGCGCGCCGGGTCGTAGTGAATCGACGAGCAGTGATGCACGTCTGCCGTAATCCACGCGACGTTCCGCACACGCGCATCACGCATGTGCCGCAGCAGTTCCGCGATTTCGTGTTCGCGGCCGAGGGGACGTCCGGCATCGCCGTTGGCGACCGCCTCGAAGTTCGATCCGTCACCCACGACAAGCCCAATCGGCATGTCGCTGCAGATGATTTTCCACGTTGCGCGACTGGCCGAGAGCGCGGCTTTCAGCGCGTCGAGTTGTTCGCGTCCGAGGATGGCCGTTTCGGGACCGGCCTCCGTCTGGCGGTTGGTCGTGTTTGGTCCGCGATAAGTCCGCATGTCGAGGATGAACAGGTCGAGCAACGGGCCGTAGTTGACGACGCGGAAGACCTGCTCCGACTGATGGGGACGAATCGGCAGGCATTCAAAGAAGGCGCGACGGGCGCGAGCCGCGAGCAGTGAGACATCGCGCACTTGGTAGCGGGAATCCTCGAGCATTTCGCCTGGGTACCAGTTGTTGATGGTCTCGTGATCGTCCCACTGGAAGTACGTCGGCACCTCGGCGTGCAGCTGGCGGAAGTGGGCGTCGCGCAGGTTGTAGAGATGATTGCCCCGGAACTCCGCAATGGTCTCTGCGACCTTCGACTTCTCCGGCGTCATCTCGTTGCGCCACAACGACCCATCGTCCAGCTTCACCTCGGAGACCAGTGGGCCGTCGGCGTAGATGGTGTCGCCGGAGTGGACGAAGAAGTCCGGGTTGAGTGCGCGCATGGCGGCGTATGTCCGCATGCCCCCGCGTGAAGCGTCGATGCCCCAGCCTTGACCGACGGTGTCGCCGGACCAGACAAACGACACCGACCTGCGATCGCGAGGTGGCGTGCGCAGGTGGCCGGAGACCGGCTCGGAGAGGATGCGCGGATTCGCCAGGTCGGCGAATTGGACGCGATAGAAGACCTCCTCACCGGCCGGCAGATCGGTCAGTGTCGCCTTGACCGCGAAGTCCGTGTCGCCCAGTGCCGTGGGGCCCACGAGGCGCCGCGCGTTCGTGAACGCGGATGTGGTCGCGTATTCGACGTGCATGGTGGCAGGCCGGTCCGAACGGCTCCAGATGACTGCGGAGGAGCCGATGACGTCGCCGCTCATGACGCCGCTGGGAATGCCTGGGCGCTGTTGCGCCGTGCGAATGAACGCCGGGGCAAGAGGGGCTGCTGCCACGAGGCCGGCGAGCCGATGGCCAAACTGTCTGCGGGTGAGGGAACGGGAGGGCACGCCGCGATCTTAGCCGTCTGGAATTGCGTGTCCAGTTTCCGGTGGATGATGATTCTGTAACCCGGGCACAATCCGGCTCATGATGACCGCCGACTTCCCCCTGCTGGATTCGCTGCCGCTGCCGTCGCGGCCCGAGATGGAGCGCGCCTACCTCAAGAGCGACGCGTCCTACGACGGCGTCTTCTACCTGGCCGTCAAGACCACGGGGATCTTCTGCCGCCCGTCATGTTCAGCGCGGAAGCCCAAACCCGAGAATGTCGAGTTCTTCGGCACCGTGAAGGATGCGATGTTCGCCGGGTACCGTGCCTGCCTGCGCTGCCGGCCGCTGGATGGCGACGATGACCATCCGGACTGGGTGAGGCAGGTGATCGCGCGAATCGAATCCGCGCCGGGAGACCGCGTGAAGGATGCGGACCTGGCGGCGATGGGGCTTGAGCCCGCGCGCGTGCGGCGCTATTTCGCGTCGCGTTACGGACTCACCTTCCAGGCGTATTGCCGCGCCCGCCGTCTGGCGGCCGCGCTCGACGTCATCAAACACGGCGGCGCGGTGGACGACGCGGTGTTTGATGCCGGGTATGAGAGCCACAGTGGCTTCCGCGATGCGTTCGCGCGCGTGTTCGGCACCGCACCGGGACAGGCCTCCGAAGCCGACGCGGTGCATGTCGGATGGATGGACACGCCCGTCGGCCCCATGGTTGCCGGAGCTACGGATGCCGGCGTGACGTTGCTGGAGTTCACTGATCGCCGGATGCTCGAGGCTCAGTTCGAGGCGGTGCGAAAGCGGTTCAATCGCCCGCTGGTTCCCGCGCCGCACGAACATCTGGAGACGCTGAAGACCGAGCTGGATGGATATTTCGCCGGAACGGTCCAGAACTTCTCGGTGCCCGTGGTTGCGCCCGGAAGTCCGTTTGAAGAGAAGGTGTGGGCCGAATTGCTGAAGATTCCGTACGGCGAGACGCGGTCGTACGAAGACATCGCGGTGTTGCTGGGCAACCGCAACGCCGTGCGCGCGGTCGGGCGCGCCAACGGTCTCAACCGCATTGCGATTGTCATTCCCTGCCACCGCGTGGTGAACAAGAACGGCGACCTCGGCGGCTACGGAGGCGGCCTGTGGCGCAAGCGCCGCCTCCTGCACCTGGAAAGAGCCCGCTAAAAAGACGTCGGGTGGCTTTTTTGAGGGAAAAGCCACCCGACGTCTTTACGAAGTCACGGAATTCCTAGCGAAAACAGGCAGAAAAAAGGCCACCCGACGTCTTTTTTGTCAAAAAAGCCACCCGACGTCTTTTTCAGGGGGTGGTGACGACGATAGCGGTGCAGGGGAGGGGGCCCTGGCGGGTGTAGCTGTGTGGGCGGCTGGAGTCGAAATACATGGAGTCGCCCTCGCTCAGCACGTGGTCCTCGCCCTCGTAGTTGATCGCCACCTTGCCGCGGATGATGTACAGCACCTCGGCGCCGCCGTGTTGATGCGGGACAAACGGGTCCTTGCCGGCGGGCTCAAATTCCACGAAGTACGCGTTCATCTTGCGCTCGGTCGCCGGGTAGTCGAGGCACTCGAACGCGTAGGCGCTTGGTTCGCCGTCCATCTTCTCAGGCAGTCGGACCCGCTCGCTGCGGCGCACGACGGCGACCACGGGTTTCTCGCGCGCCTCTGAAAAGAAGTGTTCGAGCCCGACGCCAAACACGAGTGAAATCCGCAGCAGCGTCGGCAGCGTCGGGAACAGCTTTCCCCGTTCGACCTTCGACAACAGGGCCGGTGACAGCCCCGTGTGTTTGCCGAGCTGAACAAGGCCCATCTTCTTTTTCAATCGCAGGGCGCGCAGTTTGGGCCCGATTTCGTACCGCTCAAGGCCTTCGGTCAGGGTTGCCGACAGCACGGATGCACCTCGTTTTCTTTCGAATCATCGAACGTCCATTTGTTTTCTCTCTGTGCAACTGAATTGCTCGCAAAGCAATCAATTGCTCTTCAATCAAACGTATTTACTCTACGATGAAACGGTAACGACTCGCAACGTCGAGACCACAACGACTCAATTCGGAAAGCACACAGGAGATAGCACATGAAGACTCAGTTCATTCGTTTCACGCTGGCCGCGGTCGCGGCCGTGGCCCTGGTGGCCGGTTCGACCGTCAAGGCTCAGGCACCCAAGGACATCGTTGACACGGCCGTCGCGGCCGGTTCGTTCAAGACCCTGGCGGCGGCCCTCCAGGCAGCCGGCCTGGTGGACACGCTGAAGGGCGCCGGTCCGTTCACGGTTTTCGCCCCGACCGACGAGGCGTTTGCCAAGCTGCCGAAGGGCACGGTTGAGGATCTGCTCAAGCCGGAGAACAAGGCCAAGCTGACGGCCATCCTCACCTACCACGTGGTGCCCGGCAAGGTCATGGCCTCGCAGGTCGTCACGATGAACGGCAAGGAAGCCAAGACGGTCAACGGCCAGTCGGTGAAGATCTCCGTCAACGGCAACACCGTCATGGTGGACGGCGCCAAGGTCGTGAAGACGGACGTGGCGGCCTCCAACGGCGTCATCCACGTGATCGACACGGTCATCCTGCCGCGCTAGTCACACGCGCACGCACAACCGCCGGTGTCGGGAGTCCACGTCCTCCCGGCACCGGCGTTTTTCGTATGATCGGGACGCGATGATCTCGCGCACCCTCATCATCCTGCTCGCCGTGGCCGCTGGCCTCTACCGCATCACGACCGGCGCCGTCCTGGAAGGCGTGGGCCTGCTCTCCATGGCCGCCGGACTCCTGGCGCTCAAGAGTGCGACCCGGCGCCCGGCCATGAAGTTTCTTGCCTTCGTGCTGTTTGCGGTGACCGGAGCCATCATCGGCTTCGTGCTGTGGCGAAACGCGCAGTAACGCTCTCCGCTCTCATCCCGGCCCTGGTCCTCGCAACCTCGGCTGCCGCGCAACACCTGCACACCGCCGCTCCGCCTGACGAAAACGGCTGGAACCTCCAGCTTTCCGGCCAGGCATTCCTCAACCTGAACATGCAGGTGCGCAAGTT
The DNA here is from genome assembly GCA_966252305.1 of uncultured Acidimicrobiia bacterium. GTDB lineage: Bacteria > Acidobacteriota > Vicinamibacteria > Vicinamibacterales > SCN-69-37 > SYFT01. The sequence continues at coordinate 79,622 of CBINOO010000004.1, read as the reverse complement.
CACCGACTTCCATCAGATCGAATCGCAGAACTGGGGCATGGCCATGCTCACACGGGCTACGCCGCGGTGGCGAGTGTCACTCCACGCCATGGCCACGCTTGAGCCGTTCACCCTCCGTCGTCTCGGGTCGGCTCAGGTGTTCCAATCCGGGGAATACCTCGACGGACTGCCGCTGCGCGACTACCAACATCCACACGACCTCGTCATGGCGCTTGGTGGACGCATCACACGAACGGCTGGAGCCTGGACGTTGTTCATCGACGGAGGCGCCGTCGCCAGTCCCGCACTTGGGCCCACCCCGTTCATGCACCGCGCGAGCGCGGCTCCGCACTCCATCGCGCCGCTGGCGCATCACACGCTTGACGCCACACACATCACTCACGGCGTGGTGACGGCCGGTCTCACGCACGGCCCCTGGCAGTGGGAAGCGTCGTCGTTTCACGGACGGGAGCCGGACGACGACCGCGTCAGGATCGACATGGGGCCGCTCGACTCGTGGTCCAGCCGGATCAGCCATCGCACATCCACCGTCCTCACGCAGGCGTCGGTCGCGCGGCTGAGCAATCCTGATGTGCTCGAGCCGGGCGACGTGACTCGCCTCACCGCTTCGTTCGAGTGGCAGGCGGCCTCGCGCAGCGCCGTCACGGTTGCCGTCGGGCGCAACGGCCACGCCGACCACGCAGAGTGGGGATGGCTCGTCGAAGCCGTTCACCCGCTGGGTCGTCGGTGGTCGGTTTACACACGAGGTGAGGTGGTTGACCGCTTCATCCTCGTCGACTTTGCCCATGCGCAGCGCACGGGACAGGAACGCCACCTGCGGTCGCGCATCGGCGCGTGGCTGGTCGGCGCGGATCGCACGGTCTGGCAGCGTGCAGGTTCGAGCCTCGCCGTTGGATCGGATCTCACGCTGCATCGAACACCGCACAACCTGCGCGACGCGTACGGCATGCCGTTCTCCGCGCACCTGTTCCTTCGTCTTCGGCACAAATAGAATCTACGTATTGACATTCGTGGATTACAGATCGTAGACTCCTCCTTGCCTGTGCGTGCACAGGCCTTTATCGCGAGTGGCGGAGGGAACAGGCCCGACGATGCCACAGCAACCAGGCGACAACGCCCAGGTGCTAATTCCTGCCCGTGACCGGGGGAGATAAACGAGTCCACGTCGCGTCCTGCGCGTGGTCAGGCACCACCCACTCGTTCGAACTGGTCTGGTAACCGTCGCGTGAAGCCAACGCCTGCGCGTGCCTCTCGAATTGTTCGACGAGGTCTCCGCGGGGAAGGGGGACGTGTGTCTGGAGTGACGACTGAAGCCGCGCTCACGGTCGTGCGCGTGGGACTGCTGGGATTGGGAGGAGTCGGACAGGCCGTCGCCCGCGGCGCTACGGCCTCAAGTGCCCGCCTCGCCGACGCGGGGCTGCTGGTCAAGTGTGTGGCGGCCCTCGTGCGGGATGTCGACAAGCCACGGGTCGCGCCGAACATTCCGCTGTTCTCAGAGGAAGAGACATTCCCGTTTGATCGCTGCGACGTTGTCGTCGAGGCGCTGGGCGGTGTCGAGCCTGCCAGAGCCCTGGTGGCGCACGCGCTGTCGCGCGGCATCCCGGTGGTCACCGCCAACAAGTCGCTGATCGCGGCGCACGGGCCCGAGTTGCAGCAGTTGGCCGCGGCGAACGGCACCGTCCTCTATTTCGAGGCCGCCGTCCTCGCAGGGGTGCCGTGTGTGAATACCCTCGCGCGCCGCCCACTCGCCTCAGGGAGGCGGGCATTTGTCGGCATCCTCAACGGCACGTCACACTACCTGCTCACACAGCTCTCAAAAGGCGTCCCCTTCTCCGAGGCGCTTCGAGAAGCCACGGCGCGTGGCTACGCGGAGCCTGGCAACGACAACGACGTGAGCGGACGCGATGCCGCGGAGAAACTCACCATCCTGCTGCACCTCGCGGGTTGGACGGACGTGCGCGTCGATGACCTGCCGCGCCGCACGATTGTGGACCTCGAGCCCTGGCAGCTCGCCTGCGCGCGTCAGTTCAACGCGCAGATCAAACCCGTCGCGCTCGCCTACCTCGGCGGTCCGTCTGCAGGCGCCTGGGTCGGCCCCGTGCTCGTGCCCTCCGCCCACGCCTTCACACGACTCACCGGTGTCACCAATGCGCTCACCGTCGGTGCCGGCGATGACGCGGTGACGTTCTCCGGCCCGGGCGCCGGCCCCGATGTCACGGCGGCCTCCGTACTCGACGACGTCGTCGAGGTCGTGCGGGGAAATCGTCATGCACCGCCCGGACCGACCGGATCGGGCCGGAGCCACGTCCTGCGCACGCCCCCGACCGGTCGATGGTTCATCACGGTGGACTGGGGGCCCGACACTGCCGATTCTGCGAGCGCCGCAGAGCTCGCGCAGTTTCTTGCTTCGCATGCACTGCCCGCGATCGCCATCGTCGGCGAGCGCCGCCGATTTGCCGCAGTGACCGCGGACGCACCTGTTGCAGTGGTGCGCGACGCTACTGATGCGCTTGCTGCCAGCGGCGCGCAGACGACGTGGTGTCCCGTGCTTGATGAGGTGGCCCATGGCTGAGGTCGCTGTACTGAAGCTTGGAGGTTCGGTCCTCACGGATCTGGACGCGTATTCCGTCGCCGCGCGATTCCTCAGGGACGAAGTCGCCCGTACCCGCACCGGCATCGTAGCGGTCGTGTCTGCGCAGGAGGGCCACACGGACCGGCTGCGCGAGGATGCGGCAGCGTTGACTGTCGAACCCGATACGGATGCGCTGGACTTGCTGTGGTCTACCGGTGAACTCCGGTCAGTGGCGCTGCTGACGCTGGCGCTGCGTTCGGCGGGTGTCACGGCCGTTGGGCTCAACGTCCACGAAACCGGCCTTCGCGCAGATGGCGCGAGCGACACGGCCGCCGCGCACCTGGTCCTCAACCCGCTGTCGCTTCGCGCAGCCCTCGGGCGTCACGACGTCGTCGTGGTTCCGGGCTTTCTCGCCACGCGACGGCAGCAGATCGTGACACTGGGGCGAGGCGGCTCCGACTGGTCGGCGGTAGCACTTGCGGCCGCCCTTGGGGCAGCTCGGTGCGAGTTGATCAAGGACGTGCCGGGATACTTCACGGCGGATCCCCACACGCGGCGTGATGCCGTGCTCATCGACCGGCTCGACTACGCGACAGCAATCGCGATGGCCGACGCCGGATGTCCACTTGTGCAGCGCCAGGCGATTGAACACGCGCGTGGCTCGCACCTTCCACTCATCGTTCGCAGTTTCGACAGCTTCGGCACTCGTGTTGCCTGACCAGGAGATATCGATCATGGAATTCGCCACTCGCACCATTCACGCCGGCCAGCCTTCAGAACCACACACCGGAGCCGTTGTGGCTCCCATCTTTCAGACGACGACGTATCAGCAGGAGGGGCCGGGCGAACACAAAGGCTTCGACTACACGCGCACGTCCAATCCGACGCGCAAGCGGCTTGAGGCCGTCCTTGCGGATCTCGAGGGCGGCACGCGGTGTGCGGTGTTCGGATCGGGCCTGGCCGCTGAGAATGCGATTCTGCAGGCCTATCTCAAGCCCGGCGACACCATCGTTGTGCCCGTGGACGTGTACGGCGGCACGTTCAGGTTGCTGCACAAGGTGTTCGAACCGCTTGGGGCCATCGTCGAGCGTGTGGACTTCAGCGATCTCGATGCGCTTCGGTACGCCGTGGCCTCCCGGCCGCGACTGGTCTGGCTGGAGTCTCCAACCAACCCGCGCCTGTTGGTGTACGACATTTCGGCCGTGGCAAGAATCGCGCACGAAGCCGGATCCATCGTCGTGGTGGACAACACCTTTGCCACTCCCTACTTCCAGCAGCCGCTGGCACTGGGCGCCGACCTGGTGATTCAGAGCGTGACGAAGTACCTGGCCGGGCATCTCGATGTGATTCAGGGCGCGGTCATCGCCAAAGACCCGGCGGTGTTTGAGCCCGTAGGCTTCCTGCAGAATGCGCTGGGTGGCGTGCCGAGTCCATTTGACTGCTGGCTGACACTACGCGGCGTCAAGACCCTTGAACTGCGGATGGAGCGGCACGCGCAGAACGCCGCTGCGATTGCGGATGCGCTGCTCGTCCATCCCCGCGTCAAGCGGGTCTACTACCCGGGCCTGTCGTCGCATCCTGGCCACGAGGTTGCGGCGCGCCAGATGACCGGCTTTGGCGGGATGGTGTCGTTTGAACTGGACGGAACGGTGGACGAGGCGGCTGCGTTAGTGTCGTCCTTGACCTACTTCGCGCTGGGCGAGAGTCTCGGAGGGGTGCGGTCTCTGGTGTGCCTGCCGTGCCGGATGACTCACGCCTCGATTCCGCCGGAGACCCGGGCGGCGCTCGGGCTGTCGGACACGCTGATTCGCCTGTCGCCGGGCATCGAACACCCACGCGACCTGGTCGCGGATCTGACGGGCGCGCTGGCGCGGAACTCTTCGGAGGTTTTGGTGTCAAAATCTTAGCATGCGGAGATTCGTGGCGGCTGCGGCTGTGGCGGTGATGGTATCGGCGTGTGCGTCTGCGCCGATTCGCAAGCAGGATCAAGCCAGCCTGGCCGATGCGCGCGCACGGGTGCTGGAAGGGTGTTACGACTGCCTCATCGAGGCGCGTGACACGTTCCGGCGCGTCGCCGTCGGTCGCGCCAGGCCGCTCATCGTCACCGAGTTGTTCGAGGCAGAGGTGCTCATCGGCATGCGCGAGCAGGAGTTCGCGGTGGATCCCACCGACGCATTTGCGCGCGCCGAAGCGTTGCTGCCCGAGCTGCCGCCCACGTATGCGGGGAAGCGGTATCTCGAACTGGCGCGGCTCATTCCGCCTGACTACGTAGGTACGCCGCGCAGCGAGATGCGGCAATGGGATCGCAAGGCGCCTCGACTCACCGACATTCGGGCGACGCAGAAGGAACTGATGGCCGGGGCAACGGTGTCACCCTTCGTCCAGTACCTCTCCAGCAGCCTCAATTGCCTCGGGCCTGGTGTGCGTGAGATCAACCAGGCTCTGCCGAAGGCGCCGGAGGATGCGTCGCCGCTGGTGCGGTATCGCACCTACACCTGTCCTGCGCCGCAGATGGTCGCGCTTGATCCGCTGTTTGTGGAGAATCCACGATTCGTGGAAGTGGAACTGATTGGCGCCCGCCAGCCCACACTGTTGATCACGTCTGCGTATACGAAGCGCAAACGAGACGCCGTGGCTGCCGCAGCGGTCCGTTTCCCGCGATCACCCTCGCTGTCGTACACCGCCGGAGGCCTCGAGCAGACCGTGGGCGACTGCAAGGCGGCCATCCGGCACTACGAAGACGTCATCGCGCTCAAGCCGCTGCACGAGGACGCGGCGATGCAACGCGTCATCTGCCTTGGCCACATCGGAGAGTTCGTGCCGGCTATCGAAGGCGCCACCCGGATCATCGATGCGAAGTACGACAACTTCGCCGAGGCCTACTACTGGCGCGCGTGGACACACTACCAACGTAAGGATTTGCCCAACGCACGAGCGGACATCGAGAGCGCACGCAAAGTGTCGGTCAATCAGAAGGTGCTGCTGCTGGGCGGGATGATCAAGTACGACCAGGGCGACCTGGATCCGGCTGAGAGCGATCTGAAGGACGCCATCGCGATGGACCCGATGGGGCAGCAGTGCATCGCCCACTGGTACTACGGCCTGGTCGGCTTCTCGCGCCAGCAATGGCCGGAGACCGCGCAGCGGTTTGCCCGCGCGTCGGGGTGCTACAAACGCGCCGTCGAGCGTTCCATCAAGGACCTTGAGGACATGAAGAAAGCGGATGTGGACGAGGACTTCCGCCGCAGCCAGATCGCCGGATTCGAAGCGGCGATCAAGGAAGACACCGACCAGGAACATGCCTCCTATCTCAACGCCGCCAACTGCTACGCCAGGGCCGGCGACCGCGAGAAGGCCAGGGAATGGGTGGCCAAAGTTCCCGCCTCGTCCGTGCACGCCTTGATCGCCGACCAACTGCGCAAGGAGATTGGAGGGTCGTGAGACAATGGGTGTCATGTTGACGCCCGGTCTCTACGCCAAGTTCGAAACCACCCTCGGCAACTTCACGGTTGAACTTTTCGAGGACAAGACTCCAAAGACGGTCGAGATTTTCTCGGGGCTGGCGGCCGGCACACTCGAGTGGACCCACCCGGGCACGGGTGAGAAGCACACCAAGCCGTACTACGACGGCATCATCTTTCACCGCGTGATTGATGGCTTCATGATTCAGGGTGGCGACCCGCTCGGCAAAGGCTACGGCGGCCCCGGCTTCCAGTTCGGCGATGAGTTCCACCCGGACCTGCGCCACGACAAGGCCGGCATCCTCTCCATGGCCAACGCCGGGCCCAACACCAACGGAAGCCAGTTTTTCATCACCCTCGGCCCCACGCCCCACCTCGATCGCCGGCACTCGGTGTTCGGTCAGGTCGTTGACGGCCTCGACGTGGTCAAGATGATTGGCCGCGTGGCGACTGACGGTCAGGACCGTCCGAAGACGCCGGTCGTCATGCAGAAGGTCACGATCGAGAGAGTTTGAGCGGGGTTCCGAAGTTCCGGGGTTCCGAAGTCCCGAAGTCCCGGGGTTCCGGAGGGGTCTACGAAAGTATTCGTTGACATCTACGAATAAGTTCGTATGATCCCTGCATGGCAGCCAATCAGCTCAGGCCGACCGACGCCGAGCTTGCAATCCTCCAGGTGCTCTGGACGCAGGGACCGAGCACCGTTCGACAGGTGCACGATGCCCTGAGCGGCGTCCGCGAAACGGGGTACACCACCACCCTCAAGCTGATGCAAATCATGGCGGAGAAGGGGCTCGTCTCCCGAGACGAAACTTCCCGCACGCACGTCTACACCGCGGTGACCAGCCGCGAGGCCACTCAAAGTCACCTCGTGGACGACCTCATGCAGCGGGCCTTTGGCGGATCCGCCGCGGCGCTGGTGATGCAGGCGCTCTCGTCCCGACCAACCTCCGCCGAAGAACTTCGGGAAATCGAACAACTCATCGAGGCCTTCAAGGCCGAGCAGGAAGGTGGCAACGATGACTGACGCAGTTGCGTGGGCACTCGTGCACTTCGTATGGCAGGGCGCGCTGTTGGGTCTTGCGTTCTGGTTGTTCCAGCGCCTTGTGCGGTCGCCGCAAGCGCGCTATATCGCCGGTGTCATCACACTCGCCGCGATGCCGGTGGTGTTTGTGTGGACGGCCGCACGGCAGATGCCGGCCGAACCGGTGGCCACGTCGCGAATCTCTCCAGGGTTGAAGCCGCTTCCACGTCTGGGCATTCAGTCAGAGGCAGCCCAGCCCCACGAGACCGATGCGTCCGGGCTGCCATCGGAGTGGATCGTCGTGTTGTGGGCACTGGGCATCGTCATCTTCACCACGCGCACTGCCGGCGGGTGGATGCTGGCGCGGCGGCTCACGCGTGTCGACGTCACGCCGGTGGCGCCCTGGGTGCGAGAACAGGCGCGAGAGATCGCCTCGTCGCTGCGAATCACACGTTCGGTCCGCGTGCTGCTCTCCGCGCGGGTGCCGGCGCCGGTCCTCATCGGCTGGATCGCGCCCGTCATTCTCTTGCCGGCAACGGCGATGGCCGGCCTGTCATCCGCGCAAGTGGCCGCGGTGCTCGCGCACGAACTCTCACACGTCCGGCGTCACGACTACCTCGTGAACCTGCTGCAGACGATGGTGGAGGCGGTGTTCTTCTTTCACCCTGCCGTGTGGTTGATTTCGCGGCGGGTGCGTGAGGACCGGGAGCTCTGCTGCGACGATCTTGCGCTGGGCCTGACCGACCGCGTGACGTACGCCACCGCACTGCACACCCTCGCGCTGCATCGCCCCGCCGTACTGGCGTTAGGTGCAACCGGTGGCTCACTTGTCGACCGCATTCGCAGAATCACATCGGTGGGCGCATCGTCGCCGGCGCCCAAAGGCGCCTGGGTCGCCCTGCTCCCGCTGATCGTTATCCTGTCGCTGGCAATTCCTTCGGCGTCGTCGGAACCGGTGCTGCCGGCGTTACCTCACACGCCGCTCGTGGCAGCTCCGGTCCCGGTGTTTGCATCTGTGCGAACGCCGCAGAGCACTGCGGAGGAGCGCACACAACTCGCGCAGTCGATGACGCTCACCGACTGGCAAGCGCGGCGACGGATGCTGCGGGCTCAGACGGACCTGCTGGCTACGCTGAGATCGCAACTCGCTGAGCAGCAACAGCAGCGTGAGCAGGCGGCGGCGATGGGCGCTCACTCCCTGGATCAGCTGGATCAGATCGTGGAAGCGCTGCGAAGGGAGATGACTCGAGTCGAGATCTCGGTCGCTGAGCTGACCCTTCAGTTGGAGTCCGTTGAGCAGAGACCGGCCGACCGCAATGCCGAATCCCAGCGCGCCCCGGCTCGAGCCGCGTTGCCCGTCGCGCTCGACTACTTCGTGCCGGCGGTGAACGCCGCGTCGCTGTCGGAGGCGCCGGCCGCGCAGCAGCAGGCGAAGGCGGCTGAGCCGGTCCTGCACCAAGTCTTTGTGCAGGGATACGTGAACAGGCCGGGCGCCTACCGCGTGGAGGCCAGCGACTCGACCGTCATGCGGCTCATCGCGTTGGCCGGCGGCGTCAACGGGGCCGGCGATATGGTGCACATTCGAAATCGGGACGGACGCACGAGACTCGAACTCAAACGGTCAGACCCTGCGTCGCAGGATGTTGCCGTGGCCCCAGGCGAGACCGTGTTCGTATTGTCGGCGTCACCAAAGCCCGGCGACATCGTCATCATCAACCGCCCGTCGCCCCCAGCTGACGCGGCTCAGGCCGCCACGGCCCCCCAGTTCGGACACGTCTACGACGAAGTATTCGTCTCCGGCGAAGTCAAGAAGCCCGGGAAGATCGCGTGGAAAGAGGGGATGACCGTAGGCGATGCGATCCGCGACGCGGGCGGCATGACGCCGAAAGGCAAACTCGGGAAGATCCGGCGCCTGGAAGACAAACCCGACGGGTCGCGCGTGTGGGTCGAAATCAAGGGCAAAGAACTGACGCTCGACACCGTCCTGAAGTCCGGCGACGAGCTCCAGATTGCCCGCAAGTTCTTCGGCGGCAACTGACCCATCCGGATTCACGGCCTGACCGTCTAAGCTGGTGGAAACGCCATGACGATCACACGTGTCTCTGCCGTGAGTGTCGCCCTCTGTCTGCTGGCCCCGCTGCACGCTCAGGTGCCTGTCCCGCAAGGTCAGAGTAGAGACCAGTCCCGCGATACGGGACAGACTGCGGCCCAGGCCACGGGCATGGTTGCCGGCAAGGTCACGCTGGCCGGAACCGGCCAGCCGGTGTACGGCGTTCGGGTCACGCTGACCGGCACCGAGATTCGCGGCTCCCGCTCAGCGATGACCGACGATGACGGGCAGTATGTGTTTCCGGCCCTCCCTGCCGGCACGTTCACCGTGCGGGGGAGTCTGACGGGCCACATCTCCGGCACGTACGGTCAGAAGCAGCCGGGTCGGGCGGGCACGTCCATTGCCCTGGCCGAAGGGCAGCAACTCAAAGATGCATCGTTTGAAATCGCGAAGGGCGGTGTCATCACCGGTGCCGTGTTTGATGACCGCAACCGCCCCTCGGTTGGCACACCAGTGCGTGTGTTGCGCTGGATGATGCAGTCGGGCGAGCGGGTCATGACGACGGCCGGGACGGCGACGACCGACGACCGTGGCATCTATCGGGTCTACAACCTGCAACCCGGCAGCTACATCGTCTCGGCCGTGCCGCGGAACACACCGACGGAAGTCATCACCTCGGAACTGGTGGAACGCGAACAGATGGCGGCGATGCTGGCGGCGGGTTACAACGTGAACGTCGATCTCTCGACGTCGCGCCCGACGCAGGCGGCCAGTGAGCCGGTGCAGGGCTACGCGCCGGTGTTTTATCCGGGCACCACACAGGTGCAGGCGGCGAGAGAACTTCGTGTCGGCATCAGCGAAGAACACACCGCGATCGATTTTCAGTTGAGTCGCGTGCCGCTCACGCGGATCACCGGACAGGTGATAGCGCCGCAGGGCGTCTCGCCCTCCAGTGTGCAGGTGCGCCTGATTTCGACCGAGACCTACGCGCTTGGCGCGAATCAGCAGTCGGCGCGGCCCAACGCCAGCGGCGTGTTCACGTTCCAGCAGGTCGTGCCCGGTCAGTACACGGTGTTTGCGTTCGCCAACGTCTCCAATTCCGCCGCGGCGAATGCCGCCCGGCAGCAGGAGCTGACGCGCCAGTTGCAGATGCTCCAGGCAAACCAGGGACCGATCCCCGCTCCGCCACCACCCCCTCCGCCAGGTTCCCAACAACGAGTCTGGGCACAGGCTGATGTGTTCGTCGACGGCAGTTTCCCTCCGGCTGTGACGCTCAGCCTGCAGGACGGCTTGTCGATCAGCGGTCAACTCACGTTTGTTGGCGCTTCAGCACCTCCGACGTCCACGCGCCTGCGGGTGACCATGTCACCGCTCGGGCCGGCGCAGGCCTCCATGGGTGTGGGCTCAATGTCCGCGACGGCCGATGAGCGCGGCAACTTCACGGTCGCCGGCATCGTGCCTGGCCGCTATCGCATTAGTGCAAACAGCGCACAAGGTTGGCAACTCAAGAGTGTGCTTGCTGGGGGCATCGACGTGCTCGACTTTCCCCTCGAGATTGTGCCGGGAACGCCGTTGCCTCCGCTCACGCTGCAGTTTGGTGATCGGCACACGATGTTGACCGGCGTGATGAGTGGTCCTGACGGCACGCCGTCCTCGGAGTACTCCGTGGTGATCTTCCCGGAAGATCAGCGCTACTGGGTGCCGTATGCGCGCCGGATGCGATCGACCCGGCCATCGACGGATGGCAAGTTCAGCTTTGGATCGCTGCCGGCAGGAGACTACCGCCTTGCCGCGGTCACCGATCTTGATCCGGGCGACATTCTCGACCCGGAGTTCCTGCGTCAGCTGTTGCCCGCCTCGGTCTCTGTGCGACTCGTGGACGGGCAACCGGCGACGCAGGACATCCGGGTGCGATAGGGCCTATCCAGCCAGCGTCGGGTGACGGTCCTTCCATTCCGTCGCCTGTTCGTAGGCCAGCGCGATCCGGCAGATGCTGGCCTCGTCGTACAGCCGACCCGTCACCATCAGTGTCTGTGGCAGGTTGTTCACAAACCCGCACTTGAGCGCGATGGCCGGATGTCCCGTGAGGTTGGTCGCGGCCAGGCCCGCGCTGTTTGACGAGATGAACGCGTCGTATTTGCTCATGAACGTGTGCCATTCGCGCATCAGCAGCGTGCGAATACGCTGCGCGCGGATGTATTCCACTGCCGGCACGAACCGGTTTGACCGGAACGTCGCGGGCCACGAGCTGTTGTTCATCAGGTCCGTTCCACGCGATCGCAGCAGATCATCAAACGCCGCCGCCGACTCAACACTCAGCACAAACCCCAGCGCGTTGGCTGGATAGTCGGGCAGGTCAACCGGCTCGAGCTTCGCGCCGAGTTTCTGGTATTCCGTCAGCACCTGCTGCATGTTCTTCAGGCGCTCGGCTGCCGCCTGCGCGTTGCCGCCACGGCCGCCGCCGCGACCCTGCGGCGCCTGGGACGCCTCAAAGTCGCTTCGCACGTAGCCGATGCGGTAGCCCGACAACGGGGCGGCGGGATTCCAGGTGAAGGCCGCATCCTCGACGCTGCCGTCCCGTCCATCGGGACCGTAGATGGCGTTGAACACGAGCACGCAGTCTTCCACGCTGCGGCACATCGGTCCCACCTTATCCATCGTCCACGACAGTTCCATCGCGCCGTAGCGGCTCACGCGCCCGTAGGTGGGCCGTAGACCAACGACGCCGTTGACGGTGGAGGGGGAGATGATCGAGCCGCGCGTTTCAGTGCCGATTGCAAAGCCGACGCAACCGGCAGCGGTGGCCGAACCAGGACCCGCGGACGAGCCGCTGGAGCCCTGCTGTGGATTCCACGGGTTACGCGTGCGTCCTCCAAACCACTGGTCACCCTGTGCAAGCGCGCCCATCGTGAGCTTCGCGACCAGCACCGCTCCGGCTTCCCGCAGGCGTTCAACGATGGTGGCGTCGAAGTCGAAGACTTGCTCTGTGTACGGTTCGGCGCCCCACGTGGTGGGAATGCCCTTCGTGGCGAAGAGGTCCTTTGCGCCCCATGGGATGCCATGCAGCGGGCCCTTGTACTTGCCTGCCGCAATCAGCTTGTCGGCTTCAGCAGCCTGCTGGAGGGCGAGGTCTTTCGTGATCGTCACCGCGAAGAGCAGCGTCGGGTTGTACCGCTCGAGGCGTGAGAGGTACATGTTCGTCAGTTCCGTGGACGTCACCAGCCGGCGTTCGATCAGCGCGGCCAGTTTCGTCACCGGCCAGAAGGCGACATCTTCGAGGTTCGCCGGACGTTTCAAGGCTGCTGCGGCCGGCTTCGAATATCGCACCGCGCGTCCAGGAGTCGCCGGGCCCGCGGGTTCGTTGCCGGGCAGGTACGGTCGGAAGGTAAGCGCGACCTCCGTGTCGTGCGGAATCTCTATCTGCCGCAGCTGCTGATATGTGCTCAGGTTGCCGTTGAGGCTGCGCGCGATGGCTTCCTCTTCTGCCGAGTGGAAGTCGAGTCCGGTGATCGCCTCGGCGCAGTCGACTGTTTCACGTGTGACGGGGCCCACCGGCCCCTGTTGCTGAGCCAGCACGTTGGTCGCCGCCGCCCCCACCACCGCTGCCGGAACCGCCTTCAAAAATGTGCGTCGCGTCTTCTTTTCGCTCACCAGTCTCTCCTCTGAGTCACCTGCCGCCACCTGCCGCTACTTGCGTTCCTTGAACCCCGCCGGAATCGCCACGTCGGCATCTGTCGCGCTCGTGTCGATGGACTGCGTCTCAGTGTTCGAGGTCATCAGCACCGACCGCGGTTCGGGCTTGCGTCCAGCGCCAAGCCTCCGTGCGAGCGCGCCACCGAGTCCACCGGAGGGGGGAGGAGGTGTCTGCGCGAGCGCTTCCGCACTTCGCACGGTCTCGGTCTTCATCGTCATCGCGAGCGTGGTGCCGTCGAGCGCGCGCGCTTTTTCCTGCATCTGCTGCTGCAGCTTCTGCAGGCTCGGGTACATCGCAAACATCTGCGCCATCTGCTGTGCCGCGACAGCCAAGTCTTCGCCGTACACCGCCTGGATGAACTTCATGTCGAACTGGGCGATCTCGTCGAGCGCGGCAATTCGCGGCGCGACCCAGTAGTCAGACTGGAGCACCATGCCGCCGCCTTCTTCGATGGTCTTGCCCTTCTCGTGCACCGTGCCGAGCACGATGACCTTCCTGGCAGTGTGTCCGGCAATCGAGCGCGTTTCTGTCGTCTCGGTGACGTCGAAGGAGACTTCTACTTCCTTGCCTGACTGCGCCAGCTCATCCTGGTCCGTCTGCGGCGCGTCCTTCATCGACTTCTCGGCGTCGGCCTTGGCTTTCTCCCACTGTGCCTTCAGCTCAGCGAATGTCACGACGCGGTATTCCTTGCGCCGCATATCGAGCTCGTAGACCTTCTGCTCCGCGAGGTCGATGATCCGCCCTGTGCGGTCGTTGATCTCGGATTTGCGGGAGCCTTTCACGGCGATCGTGTTTGTGATGCCGTCGGCCGCGCCGCCGCTGGCCATGTTCATGACGCGGCCCATCATGCCTTCGAACTTCATTTGTGTGCGCTGCCGCGTCTTTACATCCGCGTGCAGGGCCAGGGGGATCGCAACCAGCGCGAACGCAAGGGCGAAAAATGGGCGGGTCTTCAACATCACAACCTCCAGAGGGGGCTATTCTATTCCCGGAAGGGGAGCCGTGATGAAGCGCACGTTGATCGTGGCCATGGGCCTCGCCCTGATGGCTTGTATGGGAGCAGACACGATGGAACAGGGTGTGAAACGAGTGGTCACGGCCGGGGCTCCGCCCATTGGTCCATACAGTCCGGCGGTTGTGGCCGACGGGCTGGTCTACGTGTCCGGTCTGCTTGGCACCGGGGCGGATGGACAGATGGTCGGACCGGACGTGGCGTCCCAGACGCGGCGCATTCTGGAGCGGATGGGAGAAATTCTCGAGGCGTCCGGCTCGTCGATGGCCCAGGTCGTCAGCACTTCCGTTTTCATCAAGAACCCGGGTGATTTTGCGGCGATGAACGAAGCCTACCGGCCGTTTTTTGCTGCCGACGCGCCGACACGCACCACCGTGGCATCCGACCTGCTCAACGGAGCGCTGGTCGAGATTGCGGCTGTTGCCGTGCTCAACGGCGCTCCTCGCGAGACGATGCATCCGGATGGCTGGGTGAAGTCAACACGGCCGTACTCACTCATCGTGCGCGCCGGCGGGATGGTCTACCTGTCCGGCTTGATCTCGCGAAAGGGTGAAGACGACACGTTCGCGCCTGGGGATATCGCGGCGCAGACACGGACCGTGCTTGAAAACGCGAAGGTGCTGCTGGGCAAGGCCGGACTCGGTCTCGAAAACGTCGTTGCCGCCAAGGTGTACATCACCGACGCCGCGAACTTCATGGCGATGAACGACGTGTACCGGACGTACTTCCCGAACAACCCCCCGGCTCGCGCCACGGCAGTCACGCCGCTGATGACGCCGGACTACCTGGTCGAGATCACGCTGACCGCAACCGATGGTGACCGCGAGGTGGTCGGCCCGGCTGTGTCACCGACGCTGCCGCTCTCGGCCGCGATTCGTACGGGCAACCGGTTCTACCTCTCAGGTGTGCTGGGCAACACAGACGCCAACGTCGGCGACGTCGCGGCGCAAACGCGCGAGACGATGGCTCGGATCGAGCGGACGTTGTCCGCGCAAGGTCTCACGTTCAGCAACGTCATCGACACCACCGTCTACCTGCCGGACCTCTCGCACTTTGCCACGATGAATGGCGTGTATCGCGAGTTCTTCCCGACCGAACCGCCTGCGAGGGCGACGGTTGGCATGCGGCTGGTTAATCCGACTGGGCTCATCGAACTCATGATGACTGCCGTGCGCTGATGTCCCGGCCCGTTCGTATCGGTGTGTCGTCCTGCCTGCTCGGTCAGCCGGTCAGGTTTGACGGTGGGCACAAGCGGCACGACTTCCTGGTCGACACCCTCGGGCCACGGGTCGAGTTCGTCGCCGTCTGTCCGGAGGTTGAGCTCGGCCTCGGCACACCGCGCCAGACACTCCGCCTGATTCGTCGCGGAGACGATGTGCGGATGGTGATGGCCGATGGCCATGACTACACCACGGCGATGCGAGCGTATGCCAGGCGTCGCGTCGAGCAGCTCAAGGACGAGGACCTTTCCGGCTACGTGCTCAAGAAAGACTCGCCCAGTTGCGGCATGGTGCGCGTGAAGGTGTACGACCAGCACGGATCGCCGTCACGCGGTGGTCGCGGACTCTATGCCGAAGCGCTGCTGGAACGCTGGCCGCATCTGCCTGTTGAGGAAGAAGGGCGGCTGTTCGACGAGGCGTTGCGCGAGAACTTCCTGGAACGTGTCGTCGCCTATCATCGCCTCCAGTCGCTGTTTGCCGGACGCTGGACGGTGGGTGGCCTCGTCGCCTTTCACACGGCGCACAAGCTGGCCGTGCTGGCGCATTCGACCGAAGGCTACAGGCGCCTTGGCCGGCTCGTGGCAGACGCGACGCAGATGCCGCGCGCCGAGCTGCGAGACGCCTACACGGCCGGGTTGATGGAGGCGATGCGGCTCATTGCCACGCCTCGCAAACACACCAACGTGATGCAGCACATGCTCGGCTACTTCCGGCCCATGCTCGACGCGGGCGATCGCAACGAACTGCTGACGGCGATCGAGGATTACCGCCTCGGGCGCATCTCACGCCTGGTGCCCATGACGTTGCTCCGTCATCACGTGCGCCGCTGCCAGGTGGCCTACCTGGCAGGGCAGACCTACGTCACGGAGCCCGGGTTGTGAGCGGTTCGCCTGACGAAGGCGAGTTGCGGCCAATGCTGCGACTCGCGGTGCCGGTGGTGCTGGCCGAACTCGGCTGGTTCGCCATGAGCATCGTCGACACCGTGATGGTCGGGCCTCTCGGGCCGGCCGCGATTGGCGCGGTCGGCACGGGCAGCATCCTGTTCATGACGCTGATGGTGTTTGGTTTTGGCACGCTGCTGGCCCTGGATACGTTTGTGGCGCAGAGCTTCGGAGCCGGGCGGATTGACGAGTGCCACCGGTGGTTGTTTGCCGGCCTGCAGCTGGCGGCGGTGCTGGCGGTGGTGCTGATGTGTGTGGCCGGCGTTGGTGTGTGGTTGCTGCCGTCGTTCGGGTTCCACGAAGACCTCCTGCCGTCACTGCAGGCATACGTCGACGTGTTGATCTGGTCTGCGCCGCCGTTGTTTGCGTACGTGGTCTTTCGCCGATACCTGCAGGCGATGAATCTCGTGCGCCCGATCATGGTGGCGCTGGTCGCCGCCAACGTGATGAACGCGCTGGCGAACTGGGCACTGGTGTACGGCCATTGGGGATTCCCCGCGCTGGGTGTTCGTGGCGCAGGATGGGCAACGGTCGTGTCGCGTGTGGCGCTGGCGGCCAGCCTGTTTGGCGTCGTGGTGTATCAGGAACGCGAGCGACCGTCCGGTTTGCATGATGTCCCGTTTGCCTGGGACCCCGGGCGCATGTGGCGGCTCTTCCGGCTGGGGTGGCCGGCGGCCGTCCAGATCACGCTCGAAGTCGGTGTGTTCGCGGCAGCGTCCGCCCTTGCCGGCCGCATCGCGCCGCTCGCCGCAGCCGCCAATCAGGTAGTGCTCAATATTGCCGGCGCCGTGTTCATGATCCCGTTTGGCCTGTCGTCAGCGGCCGCCGTGCGCGTGGGCCAGGCTGTGGGGCGGCGGGACCCGCAAGGCATGCGGCGGGCAGGGTGGATGGCGGTGTCGTTGTCGTGTGCCGTGATGACCGTCTCGGCGCTCGTGTTCTTCTCGATACCGGAGCAGCTGATTCGCATCTACACGCGCGATGCTGACGTCATCGCGGTAGGGGTCACGGTGCTCTTCATCTGTGCGGTGTTTCAGCTGTTCGATGGACTGCAGACCGTTACGACCGGCGCGTTGCGCGGGCTTGGCGATACCCGAACGCCGATGGTGGCCAATCTGATTGGGCACTGGGTGATCGGCCTTCCGGTCGGGTACGTGTTGTGTTTCCAGAAGGGCTGGGGTGTGGCTGGGCTCTGGACGGGACTGTCGATCGGCTTGATACTCATCGGCTCAACACTGCTGTGGGTCTGGGGCTGGAGGAGCCGGCGTTTCTGTCCTGACTCGCACACCACGATCACCTCATAATGCGTCCATGACAGACGACCTCAGATATCCGATAGGCAAGTGGGCGCGCAGCGCAGAGATGAGCGACGCACAACGGACGGAGGCCATCGCGCAGATCGCCGGGTTGCCCGCCGCGCTGTCGGCTGCCGTGCGAGGACTCACTGACGCACAGTTGGACACGCCGTATCGCGATGGCGGATGGACGCCGCGACAGATCACCCATCACCTCGCCGACAGCCACATGAACGCGTTCACGCGTTTCAAGCTGGGCCTGACCGAAAACGAGCCGACCATCAAGCCCTACGCCGAAGCTGCATGGGCCGAGACAGTGGACGCGCGGGTCGCTCCGGTCGCCCTCTCGCTTGGAATCGTGGACGGCGTGCATCAACGCCTGGCCATGTTGCTGTCGTCACTTGAACCCGCGGCGTTCGCCAGGACCATTCGCCATCCCGAGCACAAAGGGCCGTTGACCCTGACCGAACTGCTGGGACTCTACGCCTGGCATGGACGGCATCACGTGACCCAGATCACGGCCATGCGAACGCGGCTCGGCATCTGAATATCGTTTCAGTAATCATTTCAGTAGCGCGGCATTACGCCAGAAATATGGCCATTATGCCGTGATAAAATCATTTCATGTCAACGGTCGCGCAAGTGCTGGCTCGTGGGGTTGTCCCCGCCGCTGACCTGCAGCGGGAGCTCGGCGTTTCGCCCGCAACGCTCATGCGGATGGTCCGGGCCGAGGCCGATGCGGTCGTCCGACTCGGTCGAGCACGCGCGACCAGGTACGGGTGGCGACAGACATGGCCGGGCCTGGCGGGGGGCAACTTTCCCATCGTGCGCATCTCCGAGACCGGCGCCGTCGTCCCGGTTGGCACCCTTGTGACGCTGGCCGGCGGCGAAACTGCGGTGCTGCCCCAAGGCGAGACGCAGCGGGGGTTGCCGATTGAACTCGTGGACAATCGGCCGGCCGGATTTCTCGGGCGCCACTTCGCCTTGCGATTCCCGGAGTTGCAGTTGCCTGACCGGCTCGATGGCTGGTCGGACCATCACATCCTGCTGGCACTGACGCGGCGAGGAGAGGATCTCACCGGCAATCTGATTGTTGGCGACGAATCGTTTGCGCGGTGGCAGGCCATGCCTGTGACGGGTCACACACGCGACGACTATCCAGGACTGGCGGAAGTGTCGATGACGGGGAACCCTCCCGGCTCATCCGCCGGTGGTGAACGGCCGAAGTTCGGCGCGTTCGTGGACGACCGGCACGTGCTCGTCAAGTTCGCCGCGTGGGGGCAGGACACCGACCGTGTCGCCAGACGCTGGTGTGATCTGCTTGTGCTCGAGTGGCACGCACTGCAGGTCATCAACGCTCACGGTATCCCTGCGTCGCGCGCTGAGGTGCTGACGTTTCCTTCGCACGTCTGTCTGGAGGTTGAGCGTTTTGATCGGGTCGGTGTTCGCGGTCGGAGGGGCGTCATGAGTCTTGCGGCCGTTCATGACGACCTTGGTGACTCGTGGTCGGCGGCGGCAACACGTCTGTTGTCAGCAAGGCGCATCAGTGCAGACGACGCGCGCCGGTTGAGGTGGCTGGACGCATTCGGTGTCTGCATCGGCAACACCGACAGGCATCCCTTCAACGTGGCGTTTGTGCGCGACGAACAGGGGGAGTGGGCGCTGGCCCCGGCCTTTGATCCGGTGTCGATGTTTTATGCGCCCGCGGCTGATGGTCGCGTGCGCACACCAGACCTTCCGCTGCCTGTCGCCACCGCCGCGATGCTTGACGTGTGGGACGACGTGCGTGCGGCCGCACGCGAGTTCTGGCACCGGGCCTCTGACGACATGCGCGTCAGTGACGACCTGCGCGCCGCGGCCGGGCGGAACGCGGCTGAGTTGGCGGGCACGCTACCGTCGTCGTAACCCCAGGCCCGCGAGCACAAAAATCGGCGCGATGACCAGGTTCGCGAGCGTCAGCAATTCCCACTGCCAGTAGGCCGCCACGGGCACGCCGAGTGTTGCCACCATGAACAGGCAGGAAGGGTGCCACGGGACGATGGGTTCGAGCATCGTGCCGTAGTCTTCAATCGACCGCGACAGGATGCGTCGAGGCACGCCCTGCTCGTCGTACTTCTTCCGGAACGCATCGCCGATGATGAACGACGTGGCGTACTGGTTGGACGTCATCGCGTTGGTCACGCCAGTGGCGCCAAGCGAGGAGAGCACCACGGCCTTTGGCGTGGTCGCGAACCGGAACAGGCGCGTCACCGTGATCGACATCGCGTCGATCCGATCGATGATGCCGATGAAGAAAAAGACGAGGAACGCGACGAAGATGGCTTCGCGCATGGAGTAGAGCCCGCCGCGGGAGACGAGTGAGACCACCCCCTGCGGCGCGTCGGTGACCCATGTCGCCATCGCGGCAGAGAAGCCGGTTGTGATTGACGCCGCGACATCGGCCAGCGTGAACGGCTGCGTCAGCAGCGCGAGCACGGCTGCGAGCAGGATCCCGGTGCCCAGCACCGGGATCGTGGGGTACCGCTTGAGTGACCCGAACAACACGGCCGCCGGTGGAATCAGCAGCAGCGGTGTGAAGTTGAACATTGCGTCGAGTCCGGCGAGAAACGCCATCGACTCGGGGGTGGTGCCCGTGCCGGTCGGCGGATACAGGAGGCCAACCGTCACGTACACAGACAACGCCACGAGCGCTGAGGGGATCGTCGTCCACAACATCGCCTGCACGTGGTCGAACAGGTTCACATCGGCGCCAAGCGCTGCCATGTTGGTGGTGTCCGACAGCGGCGAGAGTTTGTCGCCGAAGTAGGAGCCGCCCACCACGGCCCCGGCCGTGATGCCGACGTCAGCACCGACCGACAACGCGATGCCCATGATGACGACGCCGACGGTGCCCGCAGAACCCCACGACGTGCCCGTCAGCATCGAGAAGATGCCGGGCACGACAAACGCCAGCGCATACAGCCACCGCGGTTCAAGCAGCTGCACGCCCCAGTAGACCAGCATCGGGATGATGCCGGCGACCATCCAGCTGCCAATCAACATACCGATGGCCGCGAGAATGAAGAAGCCCGGGATGCCGCGGCCCATGCGCGCGACGATGGAGGCCTGGATGTCGTCCCAGGAGTGTCCCAGTCGATACAGATGCGCGACGGCAAAGACGGACGCCAGAGGGAAGACCACTTCCAGCGGCAGCGATGGTTGGCCGAAGGCCAGCGGGCGCAGCACCAGTCCATAGAGGATCAGCACCGCCAGCACCCCGATCGGGGCGGCCGCCTGCCCGAAGCTCACCGGTGTCGTCACGGGCGGCTATCGGCCCTGGCGTTCGAGCGCCGTCACTCCGTCGGTCATCCACTTCTCAGCGGGCGCGCCCTTGAGGTAGTGATCGAACCACTGGCGGATGCGGCGGTGATAGTCGACCTGGTTCTTCTTCACGCGCAAGCCATGGTCTTCGCCGTTGTACACCAGCATGACGACGTTTTTCCTGGCCCGTCGCGCGATGTTGTAGAACTCCACCGACTGGTGCCAGTAGACCGTGCCGTCGTTATCACCGGTCATCAGCAACATCGGCGTGGTCATGGTCGAGATCCCGAAGACGGCCGAGTTGCGGATGTAGCGCTGCAGGTCTTCGTACAGCGGCACGACCATGCGCTGCTGACCCGTCTCGATGTGATCGGTCTCGGCGATGCCGGATGAGAAGTGGTGGCTGCCGTAGTTGCTGATCAGATTCGAGATGCCGGCGCCGGAGACGGCTGCGGCGAAGACCTTCGAGTGCGTGGATAGGTACATCGAGTCGAAGCCGCCCCACGAGTGGCCCATGACACCAACCTTGGCCGCGTCCACCATGCCCTTGTCGGTGACGGCCTTGACCGCCGCCGTGACGCTCTCGACCACGGAGACGCCCGGCTCGCCGGGCTGGAAGATGATGTCGGGCTGGTAGTAGAAGTAGCCGTTCTGCGTGAGCGATGTGCCGTTGTAGTAGTCGCGTTCGCTCGGATTCTGGAAGCGGTGCAGTCCGTCCGAGAGCTTCTCGTAGAGGTACACGACCATCGGATACTTCCGCCCGGGCTCGTAGTTGGCGGGGTAGTGCAGGATGCCCTGCAGGGTCGTCTTCGGCTGTCCCTTCCACTGCACCGTGTAGGTGACCAGCTCACTTTTTGTCCACGCATACTTCGAGAGGAAGGGGTTCGTCTCGGTCGCCTGGGTGGCGTCTTTCAGATCCGGACCGCTGGTGAAGAGATCGGGTGAGTCGTCTGCCGCCTGGGAGGAATGGATGTAGACGTCAGCGTTTTCGGCCTTGGCCAGGCCTGCGATGCTCTTGTCGGCCAGGACCAGTCGCTCGACGGTGGTCGAGCCGTTGGCTGTGACAAGGCGCCCGTAACCCGACTGCTTGGACATCGTACCAAAGAGCGACACGTACCCGCCTGAGAGGTCCACGGGGGCCGGTGGCGCGCCAAACCCTGCTGCGTCCACACGCGTGTAGCGATGACGCACCTGCTCGCCACTGCCGTTGGTGAGCCGCGTGGCCGTGCGTCCGTCAGGCGTGACGGACCAGAGATCGAACTTGTCATACAGAATCACGGCCTCATCGTCCGCCGTCCAGCCGGCCGAACCGAACATCGGCTTCTCCGGAGCCGTGCTGTCGGACTCAAGGTCGACGAACGAGGTCTTGACCGTGCGTGTGATGTTGGTCTCGCGACCCGTCGCCAAGTCAATGGTCCACCAGTGTCCGCCGCTGCTGTGAAGCACGTACTTGCCCGTCGGGCTGACGGACGCGTTGCCCGTGACGCCAGTCTTGAGGGGACGCCGGGCGCCAGTGATCAGATCGACAACGAACAGGTCGGATGCGCCGCGGCCGATTGAACGTTCCATCAGATACGGGGTGAAGACACTGACCAGCGCGCTGCGTGTGCCGCGAATTGGCGACACGGATTCGTCGAAGGACTCTCCAACGATCGTGATCGTGTTTCCCGACAGGTGCCAGACGGCGGGCAGATTTCGGCGCCGGTCGGTGTTGACGCGGAGCTTCTGCGCCGGCATCACAATGTGGTCGTTCCAGTGCCACACGTCCACGTCCGGCTTCTCGTTGGCTGCCGCGCCCCCTCGGCCGCCGGCTGCGCCACGGCCACCCTCCGGTGTCGCAGGCTTGTCGGCCCACTCGGCCACGCCAAGCATGATCATGGCGCCGCCATCGGCAGGACCGTCAAGCCAGGTGGGGCGCCGGGAACTCGAGAGCCGCTGACCGCGCAGTGAGTCTGCGCCGTTCGCGGTCGGGTCCAGTGCGCGCACCTGCTGGTTCGGCTGGCCGACCGCCAGCCACGCCATCGCGACTTCCGTCGGACCGTCCTTGGTCTCGAGGGTCTTTGAGCGAAGCACGGCCAGGTCTGACGAGTCGTCGCGCCAGGTCAGTCCCGAGTAGTCCGCACTCGCGGCGTGCAGCACGGTGAGGCGCGACGTCGCGGCATCAAAAACGTGGACGCCGTTGCCGGCCTGACCGTCGGCGCTGATGATCATTGCGAGCAGCCGGCCGTTGTTGGTGGGCTGCCACGCGTATTCGCTCACGTTGCCAAATGTGGTTTCGGTGCCGGTCTTCAGATCGCGCACGAGCAGCGTGGTGCCAACAGGGGACGCGTTCGCCGGGGCACCGCCTCCAGCAGCAGTGCCACTTCCAGCCGGCGGCGCCGGCGCGTACCGTTTCATCGCCACGGCCTGACCGGTGCGGTCGAACGCAAACGACTCGATACCTTCGATGATCGTCTCCTTGCCGGAGGCGAGCTCGTAGAGGCCAAGCTTGCGGCGGATGGGCGTGCGCGCCGTGCGCATCCGTTCTGTCTCTTCTTCCGAGTAGCCGATGCCGTAGGCGACCCAGTCCGAGCCGCTGGTGAACGACGCGCCGGATGCGTATTCGATCACCTTCACTGGCGCGCGTTCGCCGACACGCGCGAGCCGGAGCTCGTTTTTGCCGCCAACCCGGTTGATCGCGTACAGGAGCCACTTGCCGTCAGGCGACAGGCCTCCGCGTGACGCACCGGCGCTGACCGATTCGAACTGGTCGTAAT
The DNA here is from genome assembly GCA_966252305.1 of uncultured Acidimicrobiia bacterium. Taxonomy (GTDB): domain Bacteria; phylum Acidobacteriota; class Vicinamibacteria; order Vicinamibacterales; family SCN-69-37; genus SYFT01. The sequence goes on along the minus strand of CBINOO010000004.1, from coordinate 56,303 downwards.
CGGCCGGTGTGAGCGTGGGTCTGGTCTGGGCCGAGACAACAGCCGTGAGCAGGACGGCCAGGATTCCCAGCCGCAGAAGAACGCGAGGCATGCGGTGCATGCCCGGCATTCTACTTCGCGGGGTAGGTTCTGACGACGTAGTCGTCGACCAGGGCCTGGAAGGCGGTGGCCAGTTCCTCGTAGGTGCCGCGAAGGGTGGTCGCGTGTTCGCCGTCGATGAACACGGGGCAATTCGGCGCTTCGCCCGTGCCCGGCAGTGAGATGCCGATGCTCGCGGCCTTCGACTCTCCGGGACCGTTGACCACGCAGCCCATCACCGCCACGGTCATTTCTTCGACACCAGGGTGGCGCGTCTTCCAGGTCGGCATCATCTCGCGCACGTAGCCCTGGATGCGTTCGGCCAGTTCCTGGAATGTGGACGAGGTGGTGCGGCCACAGCCGGGACACGCGGTGATCGCCGGAGCAAACGATCGCAGGCCAAGCGCCTGAAGGATTTCACAGGCCGCGTACACCTCCTCTCGCCGATCGCCGCCCGGGCGTGGCGTCAGTGAAACGCGAATCGTGTCGCCGATGCCTTCGTTGAGCAACACGCCGAGCGCGGCCGCCGACCACGTGAGACCCTTGATGCCCATGCCGGCTTCCGTGAGGCCGAGGTGGAGCGGCTGATGGGTCTTTTTCGCGAGGTCGCGGTAGACGGCGATCAGGTCGCGCGGACGCGAGACCTTGCACGAGATGATGATCTGGTCCGTACGCATGCCGCTGTCCAGCGCGAGCTCGGTGGACTGCAGCGCCGAGAGCACCATGCACTCGTTGAGGATGTCTTCCGACGACTTGCCGAGGTTGCGGTCAGTGTTGTCCTGCATCCGCGCCATCACCAGCTCTTGGTTCAGCGAGCCGCCGTTGACGCCAATGCGCACAGGCTTCTGATGTTCGATGGCGACTTTGCAGATCGTCGAAAACTGTTCATCGCGGCGGCGCCCCGTCCCGACGTTGCCGGGATTGATGCGGTACTTGTCGAGGGCCCTGGCGGCGTCCGGGTAACGCGTGAGTAACAGATGACCGTTGTAGTGGAAGTCGCCGATGAGCGGCGCCGTACAGCCGGCGTCCAGCATCCGCTGCTTGATTTCGGGCACTGCCGCAGCCGCTTCGGGTGTGTTGACGGTGACACGGACCATCTCGGAGCCGGCCTCGGCCAGCTCGACACATTGCCGCGCGGTTGACTCCGCATCCGCCGTATCCGTCATCGTCATGCTCTGGACCACGACGGGTGCGCCGCCGCCGACCTGCACATTGCCGACTTTCACGCCAAATGTCTTGTGGAGCCGTACCGGAACGCTCATGCACCCTCGATTCTATCGAAGGCCGCCCGGCAGCCGCGGCGGTCAGAATAGAGGGAAGACAGGCGGCGGGGCTGCAATTTGTGGGGCGGGGCTTTCGCCCCGCCATCAACTGACCGATAAACGGTCGAGGTTATCTGGATGATCAAGCGAGTGCTGGCCGCTGCGGTGGCGTTGGTGGTGTTGGGGGCGGGACAGGTCTGGGCGCAGGCCGCGGTCACCGAGGCCGATCTGAAGCGTCTGGAGACGTCCGCGAGCGATATCGGGCACGCCTCGGGCATGCTGGCCAAGACCGACCCAACCGAAGCTGCGGAGGTCGACCGGCAACTCGAGCTCCTCAAGGAAGAAATCGTCTACCTGCGAGTGAAGTTCCGCCGGGGCAATGTGACGCGCGCGGAGTACGCCGACGTGCGCGACCGGCTTGAGACCCTGCGCGTGCGGGCGACGGGAGCCAAGGTCACGGCGCAGCCCGTTGTGGCGGACGACCCCCAAAAGGCTGACCGCATCTGGGTGCTGCCGGTAGGCACCGAGCTGGATGTGCGTCTGCAGACGGCACTGAATTCGGCCACAGCGAAGGTGGAAGAACGATTCGAGGCCACGACGGTTGTCGACTACACGGTTGGCCAGTCGGTGGTGTTGCCGGCGGGCACGGTCGTGCGTGGATTTGTAGGGTCGGTGCGCCCGGCGGGACGAATCAACCGCCAGGGCAGCCTGACGCTGTCGTTCGACGAGATCCTTCTGAAGGGCGGTCCCACACGCATGCGCGCGACGGTGACCAAGGCGCTCGACGGCAAGATGAGTGATGACATGGGACGCGTGGGCGCGGGCGCGGTGGTGGGCGCCGTGATCGGCGGCATTCTCGGCGGTGGCAAGGGCCTGTTGCTTGGCGTGCTCGTGGGCGGCGGCGGCACGATTGCGGCGACCGATGGCACCGACGTGAATCTCACACCAGGCACCATTCTGCGCATCCGGATCGACGCGCCGCTCGAAGTGCGCTGACCGCGTACAATCGGCGGCATGACGCACGCCGAGCGCATCTCCCAGACCCTCGCAGCCTTTGAGGCCGCGATGGACCGTTTTGTTGGCCGGCTTGATTCACTGTCGGACGCCGACGCCGCGCGCGCGGCAGAAGGCGGCGGGTGGTCGCCCGCACAGATCGCCTGGCACGTGGCGGCGACCAACGAGGGCTTTGCCGGGTTGGTCGACGGTTCCCGGCCGCTGGCCCGCGCTCCGGAACCCGACTTTGTCGAGATGCCGTTTCCCGAGATCCAGGCCAGGGTGCCGGACCGCCTTGAGGCGCCTGAAATGTTCACGCCGCCTCCGGCCGTGACACGCGCGGACGCGCTCGCGAGAGTCCGCGCCTCCCGCGCGCGCTTCACCGAGGCCTACTCGCGCCTGGATGAGACCCGCGCGCGCTGGACGATCAAGAGCATCCTGGGCCTGCTGACCGTGTATCAGGTGGGGGACTGGGCCGTGGCGCACGTCGCGCGCCACAACGCGCAGGTCAAACGAGCCACCAGCCGGTAGCAGCGCTACAATGGCGCCCATGCGACCCCGACTTCTTCCCGCCGCACTGGTCGCGGTGACCGTTGCCGCGTCCTCGTCCTTCTTGTCCGCCCAGGCGCAGCAGCCCGACCAGGCGTTGATCGCCCGCGCGCGCGGTATTCACGATCGCGTGATCACGATGGACACACACGTGGACATCTCCCCCGCGCGGTTTACGCCCACCTGCAACTACACCATGCGCCTGACGACGCAGGTGAATCTGCCGAAGATGAAGGAAGGCGGACTCGATGCGCCGTTCCTGATCGTGTATGTCGGGCAGGGGCCACTCACCGAAGAAGGCTTCGACAACGCGTATCGCCAGGCCGTCGAGAAGTTCGAGGCCGTGCATCGGCTGACGGAGGAGATCGCGCCCAACGAGATCGAACTCGCGCTGACGCCGACCGACGTCGTGCGGATCGCGAAGTCGGGCAAGAAGGTCGCGATCATCGGTGTGGAGAACGGCTACCCGATTGGCACCGACCTCGAGCGCGTGAAGGAGTTCTATGAGCGCGGCGGGCGTTACATGTCGCTGGCGCACAATGGCAACTCGCAGCTGGCCGATTCCAACTCGACTGAGGCGGCCAACGGCGGTATTCACGGTGGCCTGAGCGAGCTGGGCAAGCAGGTGATCGCCGAGATGAACAAGTGGGGGATGATGGTCGACATCTCGCATCCCTCCAAGCAGGCGAATCTGCAGGCCATTGCGTTGTCGAAGGCGCCGGTGATTGCCTCGCACTCGGCGGTGCGCGCGCTCGCGAATCACAGCCGCAACCTCGATGACGAGACGCTGCTGGCGCTCAAGAAAAACGGCGGCGTCATGCAGACGGTCGCGTTTGCCAGCTATGTGAAGGTGGATGACAACGCGCAGGCGCGGCAGGATGCGGTGCAGGCGCTGCAGCAGGAGTTTGGTGTGGCGGCGGCTCCGGGCGGCGGCCGGCAGGGCGGTGGCGCCCGTGGAGGCGCGGCGGCGGCTGGTGGAGGTCGTGCCGCAGGTGGTGGTCGTCAGGGGGCCGGTGCGGGCGCTCCGGCGGCGGGCCAGGCCGTGGCGTGCCCGCTGGAATCGGATGACCCCGCCGGCACCGCGCCTGCGGCGGCCGGGCGCGGGGGTGGTGGCGGACGAGGCGGCGGCAATCAGGCAGCCTTGGCCGCGTTATCGGAAGAACGTCGCGCCGAATACCAGCGTCGTCTCTCCGCGATCAACGCGAAGTATCCCGTGCCCGAGCGTGCGACCGTCTCCGACTTCGTGGATCACATCGACTACGCGGTCAAGCTCATCGGCATCGATCACGTTGGCATCTCCTCTGACTTCGACGGCGGCGGTGGGGTCACCGGCTGGAACAGCGCGTCAGAGACGTTTAACGTGACGCTTGAGCTCGTGCGCCGCGGCTACACCGAGGAGCAGATCGCGAAGTTGTGGAGCGGCAACCTGCTGCGTGTGTGGGGCGAAGTCGAGAAGGTCGCGAAGCAGCTGCAGGGGAAGTAGGAAGCTTCGGCGGACTACCGTAGCCTTGGCGATGGTGGTCCGCCCCGCCGTTTAGTCCAAACCCAGCCGCTTCCGCTTGACGAAGAGGCCTTTGCGCGAGATCCCGAGCAGTTGTGCGGCGTCGGTGACCTTCCCGCGTGTCTGATGGAGTGCGCGTTCGATGAACGCGCGCTCCACTTCATCAACAGCAAGTTCCAGCGGCTGATCCAGGCGCACCGTCACGTGCGGGCCTGACGGAGCCTCGCGACGCGGGTGGGCGGCGCGCCATGGCCCCGCGATGTCATGCGACAGGTCATCGCTGTGCAACATCGCTTCGTCATCGGCCATGGCCACCATCCGCCGCACTTCGTTGTAGAGCTGCCTGAGGTTGCCCGGCCAGTCGTACAGAAGAAATGCTGCCACCACATCGTCTCCGACGGTGATGTGTTGACGGCCACATTCCGCCATCGCTCGCCGGACGAAGAAGGCGGTGAGGGCCGGGATTTCATCCTTGCGTTCCCTGAGCGGCGGCAGCTCCAGCGCGGCGACTCGCAGGCGATACAGCAGGTCGCTTCTGAAGCGCCCTTGTTCGACCAGGGTTTCGAGTCGGGCGTTCGTCGCAGCGACGACGCGAACGGAGACGCGCATCGGCTTGGGGTCGCCGACGGGGTGGATTTCTCCGCATTCCAGAAATCGCAACAGCTTCGGCTGGAGCGCCAGTTCGAGGTCACCGATTTCGTCCAGGAACAACGTGCCGTGATCCGCGCTCCGAATCACGCCGGACGATGACTCGTGCGCGCCGGTGAACGCACCTCTCCGGTGCCCGAACAGCTGGCTTTCCACGAGGTCCCGCGGAATGGCGGAGGCGTTGAACGGGACGAAGGGGCCGCGTTTCACCTTGCTGTTGTCATGAATGAGCCGCGCGAATACCTCTTTGCCGGTGCCGGTTTCGCCGGTGATGAGGATTGGCAGGTCGGTGGTGGCCAGCCGTTCGGTGATCCGGAGCAGTTCCTGCATCCTCGGCGACCAGAACACCGTGTCGTCCGGGCTGGTGGGCATCGTCATCGGCCAGAGGCGTTCGTCTGCGTCGGCATCCTGGTTCACGGAGGCCGCGAGCAGGTCGGTAATGCTCTTGACGATGGCGACTTCTTCGAGGGAGGCCAGGTCGCGCACATCGATGGTGATCGTGCGGTCCATGTTGGAGAGGTCGATGCGACAGCCCTGGCTACCGCGGAACTCCCATGAGGCCGACAGGCCGCTGCTGTTCTCATCGTGGCCTTCCGCGCGTTTCGTGATCTGGACCCTCGATCGGAGGGGCGTCGCGTGGAGGATCGAGCGCACGCGTTCGGCCATCAGATCGAGTGACTGACCGGCGGTGAGTATGGCGGCGGCGTCACTGAGGAGCAGGGCACTGTCGTCGGTATCGGATTGTCGGCGGCGTTCGGCGGCGTGTGAGGGGCGGACGGTGGCGACGGGGCTGGCGGCCCGTTCTCGCTCGGCCATCCAGCCGAGGAATCGGTGTTCGATGGCGTCACACGCACTGGCTGCGCGGTCGAAATGGCGCTGCGCCTGGATCACGTCTCCACGATGGGCGAGACAGACGGCCGTCGCGACTTCGATGTTGATCATCGGGTCGACGGCGCCTTTGGGGCAGGTGTTCATCGCCGCGACAAGGGAGCTGTGCGCCTCGTCATGTTGGCCGAGTCGCGCGAGGGCTTTTGCGCGCGCGGACAGCAGCGTGGCTCGCCAGGTGCGGAGCTGGCGCCGCTCCAGCTCCGGGTCGGCTTCGTCGACGATGGCGACGATGTCTGACCACTCCTCGCGGAGGGAATGAAACAGGCACCGCGTTATCTGGTGTGTCAGGTCGTACCAGGAGCGAGACGGAACCCGTTGCGACTCGATCGTCTGGCGACACTGTTCGATCAGGCGGGAGGCCTCGGTGAGGTTGGTGTCGTAGATGGCTACGGCCGCCAGGGAGTCGGTTAACGCCAGTCGCACAAAAGACAGTTGATCGCAGAGTGCAAGGCCATCCGAGAGGAGCCGCCGTGCATTATCAGAGTCTCCAAGGCACAAGCTTAGTGTGCCGAGGTTTCCCAAAGAACCGGCCCTGTGACGTTGCAGCCTGTTCTGAATGGCGTGGTCGAAGCCCAGCCGAGCGGCTCGGATAGCCTGCCGGAGACTTCCCTCGTACATCTCGATGGTCGCTCCAACGAGGAGACATGAGCACAGAAGCGCGGGTACCAACGGTTCCGTCGTGAGTCGTTCTGCAATTGCGAGGTGACTGCGCGCCGATGCGACCGCCCCTTGGAGGCCCTCCTGCCGTGCTACCGATAAGTGGAGGGCCGCGAGAGACCTAGCGTCCCCGAGAGTGGTGGCCAGTTGCCTCAGTGTCGCCAGGCTGCTGACGTTCTGTCTGGGAGGAAGATAGTGTTCCTCGATAGAGAAAAGGAGGAACTCTGCATCGAGCCGTTCGGGTCCCGTCGATCGCCCGAACCTCTCCGACAGGCGCGTCAGGATCTCAAGGGCCGCTGTAGCATCGCCACCGTCGAACAGCTCTTTAGCCTTGGCCGTTTCCTGTTTGATGGTCTGTTCTGAAGAAGCCGAATCCACCTGCCGTCGCTCCATAGCACCAGCCGGCGCGAACGATAGCAGATCACACCACGATTTTGGGAGGGGGGGCTGTTTTCTTGTACAGCCTAATGAACCTTACGCTGTTCGACTCTTGCGGAAGTCGCGGTGGCCTGTCCGCTAGGCAAGGCTGGAGCTGTGGTCTGGAGCAATTGAGACGCAGACTCGAGCATCCTTCGGTGGTCTCGATGAAATTCCTCGCTGCCGTACAGCGCAACAACCCCGACCGCATGGTCGCCGTCGACGATTGGAGCAACCAAGGCTGAGCGGAGCGGCACTGGCAGCGTTCGGGCGACAGGGCCCAAGTCCAAAGATGCTTCTGAATTGAAGACAACTTGGCGATGGGCGAAGGCCCAGCCCGAGATGCGCTCCCCCACCGGGATGCGAGTGGCTTCGATCGTGCTCGCTCCGGAACCCGCACAATAGGCTGCTCTCAAATCGGATGTGACACTGTCCGGCAGATACAGCACGACTGCGGCTGCCGGAATCACACGGCGCACATGCCGAAAGAAGACCTCGGCGGCCTGGTCTAGGGTCTGAGCCTTCGGCAACTCCCGGCGCAGTTCGGCAAATTCGCGCTCTTCGGCCGTCGCAGCGCTAATCACATCAAGAGCTGGGCTGGCGGCTGCAGCGCCGGGCCTATTGTGCGCGGGCTGATTCCGGCCCTCGGCCTCGTCAATCGCCTCAAGGCGGTCGAGAATTCTCAGGAAACCGTCAACGACCCAGGGGTCGTACATCTTTCCGCGGCGGTCCAGGAGTATCTGTTCGGCTTGTTGCCGAGTCATTCGAGGTCGGTACGGACGGTCGGATGTGAGCGCGTCATAACAGTCCACCACCGAAAGGATGCGCGCGCCGAGCGGGATTTCCTGCCCTTTGAGCCCATCCGGATAGCCTCGGCCGTCCCAGTTTTCGTGATGATGACGAACGATTGGTGCCACGGGATATGGAAAATCGATGCTCTTCAGGATGTTGGCGCCGACCGCGGCATGTTCCTTCATTTTTTCAAACTCTGAAGGCGTCAGTGGACCCGGCTTGTTGAGGATGTACTCCGGGACTGCCAGCTTCCCTGTGTCATGAAGCAGCGCTGCTGCCTCGATCGCTTTTAGCTGACGGTCGTCGGTAACGCCCAGCGCTCGCGCGACTTCCATCGTGTACTGCTGAACCCTCCGAATATGACCGTGTGTGACCTGGTCTTTTGCATCGATTGCCATTGCGAAGGCCGCGATTGTCGACATGTGGACTTTTTCAATCGCGTCCAAGCGACTCTGCATCTCATCGACCTGCCTGGCAGCGTTGCGATAGGTCAGGTAGAGCATGGCCATCAGGGGCATCAACACAAAAATTCTGCTGATGATGTCGCCGTCCTGTTCGGATGCTAGCAATGCGGCGATTGAGGCGCCGGCGAGGTATGTCAGGATGCCTTCCTTGAGGCCCCACCAAGTGGTGGTGAACATCTTGGCAGGCCCCATGGGACTTGGCAGGGTCAGTGCGATGGCCCCGGCAACGAGCATGGAGTTGATCAGGAAGTAAAGAACAGTGAAGACGCCCAGTCCAAGAACAAACTTGACGGGATCTGCAGTCAGGTGAAGGGGCGCCTGCCCAGCAATCAGGAAAAGCACCCCAGACGATACCCAGATCGAAAGTGCGGGGGCGGCCAGATTGAACGGGGTTCTTTTCCAGTCGAACTTCCGCTTGAGAAACCAAACGTTGCCTGACAGAACCATTGCGTCGAGGAGCACCAGCAACGTGCCTACGCCCTGGCCGTAGACGAGCGTTCCCCACATTGTGAATGTCTCGGAGACCGAATAACGGCCCCCGACTTTCTGGAATCGGACCGACAGGAGACCGCTGATCAGCGTCAGTCCTGTCAGCCAGTACCAGCCGCTACGTGCAGGAGGTGTCTGAAATAGATGCCAAAGCGCGTGAAAGGAAGCTATCGAGCCAGCGCCAATAACCGTGAAGAGGTAGGACTTGGCAGCCCACGACATTGGGGATGACGGCTTGGGCGACATCGGGCTCGGCCTGTGGGTTGCGGGGCGGCCAGAAAGGGCCGCACCCGCCAGAGCTAAGTTAGCTCCAAACGATGATCTCTTGAGTCAGCATCTCGTTACTCCGACGTTGTGATTCGCGACTTCAAGCAATATTGGCCGGTAGCGCTGGCCTAGTTATCCCAGATCAAGGTGTTGTCCCAGATGAGGGTGTTATCCCAGATCAGGGTCTGTCCCCAGAAGTGAGTGTTGTCCCAGATGAGGGTGTTATCCCAGATCAGGGTGTTATCCCAGATGAGCGTGTCGCCCCAGATGTGAGCGTTGTCCCAAATGAGGGTGTTGTCCCAAATCAGGGTGTTATCCCAAATCAGGGTGTTGTCCCAGATCAGAGTGTTGTCCCAAATCAGCGTATCTGCCCACGGCGTCGTCTGACCGGGGAGTCCACCGTTGTTGTTATCCCAGATCAGAGTGTTGTCCCAGATCAGAGTCTGGCCCCAGGTCGATGCCTGGCCGAAGGAGATGCCGCTGGCCCAGGCCTGTTCACCGCCGATGGTGTTGGTCAGGTCGAGCTGCTGAATGTTGCGGTTCTTGGCGAAGCGCACAGCCAGCGCGACGTTCAGGCTGCCGGCGCCCTGCTTCACAAGGCCCACGCCGGGCAGGTGCTGGGCCGTCAACTGCAGCGCCGTCTTCACTTCAAACGGCGTGAGGTCCGGACGCGCCTGAAGCAGCAGTGCCGCCGCACCACTCGTCGCGGCCGCCGCCATGCTCGTGCCCGAGAGCCACATATACGACCCGCCGCGCGAACCAATCACCCGACGATCCCGAAGCTCAGGATTGCGCCACAAGGTGGAGCCCGTCGGAATGGCCGAAACGATCTTGTTGCCCGGCGCGAGAAGATCCGGCTTGAGCAACGCGTTGGCCGGCAGCTCCGAGGGTGACTGCGGCGCCGGCGTGCCCGGATCCACAACCGGACCGGCCGAGCTGAATGTCGCCGGTGTGTCGTCGCTGCGGAACACCGTGCCGTTCGTGTTGAGCGCGCCCGCCGTCAGTGCATACGGCGAATACCCGGGCGACACGATCGACGCCAGCACGGGCTTGTGGTCTTCGGTGCGGCCAAGGTTGCCGGCCGACGCCACAACGACCAGACCGGATTCAACGGCTCGACGAACGGCGTCGGCCAGCGGATCTTCACGATACGGCTGCCCGGCGGGATGACCCAGCGACAGGTTGAGAATGCGAACGTCGTAGAACTCGCGGTACCGGATGAAATGGTCAATCGCCTCGATGACATCCGCCACGTAGCCGGAACCATCCGCGCCCAGCACCTTCGCGCTCACCAGCGTCGCGCCGGGCGCCATGCCCGTATACGCGGCGGTGGAGGACGAATGGCGAGACCAGCCCCGGCTGCCTTCGCCGCTGCCGGCAATGATGCCCGCCACATGTGTGCCGTGGCCGTAATCGTCGTTGCCGCCCCAGCGCAGATTGTCACCGGTGAAGTCGAGCCGAGCGCTGACGCGATTCCGGAGGTCGCCGTGATCCGCGATACCGGAGTCAATGACCGCCACACCAACACCCAGACCCGTCGTCCCGCCGTACGACGACCCGTTGGCGCCCTGCCATACCTGGTTGGCGCCGGTGGCCTGCGAGGTCACCGCCATCATCGAGAACACACGGACGTTTTCGATGATGCCCGACACCTGAGGGTCGTTCGAGAGCGCGTCGACCTGGTCGGCCGTGCCCTCAAACAGGCCGCCGATGATCATCCGCTTCATCAAACGCACGCCGTACTTGCGGCCCAGGTGATCGACCACTGACTGCGGCGCCGTCAGCACGATCTGGAACAGCTGCTGCTCCGCGCGCGACGAACGTGCCTTCCAGCTGGACCGATACCGATCGGACTTCGCAGCCGCTATCTTCGCCGCCAGCTCAGGCGACATGCGCCGACGCCAATCAGCCGATGCTGTCGCGGGACTCAGCAATCCGAAGATCAGCGCCAGGCCGATGATGCCGACCAGCGTCCGATACACACGACGAGGAGAGGTGATGTTCGCGTCCATAATTAGCCCGTTGACGTTCGCCTACGCAGGTACCGTGTCACACAACTGCCAGGTGAAGATTCCGTAAAACGCTGACAGTACTGCACTTGCCGTCCGGCCACGATTCGATCCACGCGTCGCGACTCAGCAGTGGCGAAGCGGTCGTCACCCGTAAGTCGTGAAACTGCACCATAATACGCCCGTTCAGGACGGTACGCCACAGGAGAATCTGCCCCCCTCGCACTGAGGTTCGTCATGCTCAAAAACCGCACATTCCGGCCCGTCAGCGCGCTCTTTTGTCTTTTGTTTGCCCTGTCCGCCGCCCACTGCGGTGGGGCGTCTGGTACCCCACAACAGGTTGGGGGGGGCACACTCAAGGCAAGTTACCGCGCCGAACCCACCAACTACATCCGAATGGTCGTTCCCCCGACCGCGCCCAATCACACGCTGAGCCTGCTGACGCAGTTGACGCTGGTGCGCACATCCCCAAAAGGAGAACTTGAGCCGCGCGTCGCCACGGCGTGGGCCGGCTCGCCCGACGGCCTGACGTGGACGGTCGACCTCCATCCCGACGCGAAGTTCTCCGACGGCACGCCGCTCACCTCGGCGGACGTCGTGTTCTCACTGGCCGCCACCGAAGGACTGCCCTCGGCCGGGGACTTCATGGTCGACGGCAAGCCCGTGACCGCCCGCGCCCTCGACGAACATCGCGTAGCGATCGTGTTCCCGGCCCCGTACGGTCCCGGGATGGCGATGTTCGACACGCTGTTCATCCTGCCGCGCCACAAGCTCGAAACCGCGCGCGCCGAACACCGTCTGCCCACGGTGTGGACGATGAACACGCCGCCGTCCGAGATCGTGGGCGCCGGCCCGTTTGTCGTGAAGGAGTACGTGCCGGGGCAACGCTTCCGGTTCGAGCGCAATCCGCACTACTTCCTCAAGGACGCCGACGGTCGCGCCCTGCCGTATCTGGACGCCATCGACTTCTCCATCATTCCGGAGTACGACGCCGAAATGGCACGGCTGCTGGCGGGCGAGACCGACGTGATCATGGATGCCGCCGCGCCTGACGATCTCGCCTCACTCCAGGCCGCCGCCAAGGATGGCCGCATCCACCTGGCCGACGCCGGTCCGGCGATCGATGTCACGACGTTGTGGTTTGACCTGAGTCCGCAGGCGCAGGCGCGCGCCGAGAAGCCCTGGCTCCAGAAGCCCGAGTTTCGCCGGGCACTCTCGCACGCCATCAATCGGCAGGTGATCGCCGACACGGTCTACTTCGGCCAGGCACTGCCGGCGTACGGTCCGGTCACGCCCGGGCACGGTCCCTGGTACGTGCCGGATCTGCCGACCACGCCCTTTGATCAGGGCAAAGCGAAGACGCTCCTGGCCTCCATTGGCCTGACCGATCGGAACGGTGACGGCCGGCTCGAGGATGATCGCGGACGCCCGGTGCGCTTCAGCGTGCTCAATCGCGCCGGCGCTCCCGATCGCGAGCGTACGTTGTCGATCGCGCAGGAGCATCTCCGACAGGTCGGCGTCGACCTCGACATCGTCAACCTGTCCGGCCAGGAACTCGGGGCGCGGATGTCGAATCACACCTACGAAGCGATGTACTTCGGCGGTCGCGCGCCATCCCTGCAGCCAAACGCCTCGTTCTGGATGAGCCAGGGAGGGTTTCACTACTGGTACCCGGGACAACCCTCGCCCTCGACTGCGTGGGAGGCCCGGATCGACCAGCTGTTCCGTGAGCAGGCCACGACCGTCGACGGCCCGACCCGCGTGCGCGTGTTTGCCGAGATTCAGCGACTGCTCGCGGACAATCTTCCGGCGATCTGGCTCGTGGCACCTCGCGTGATCATTCCCGTGAGCGGCCGTGTCCGCGGCGCCGTGCCGCAGATCTTCTTTCCGCCAATTCTCTGGAACGCCGATCGCCTCTCGGTGTCGAACGGCGGGCAGTGACGCCGACGTGGCTCCGCTTTGTCGCGCGCCGCGCGGCAGTCGGCGTGGTCTTCGTCCTCTTCGTGTCCACGTGTGCGTTCACACTGGCACGACTCGCGCCGGGCGATGAAACGACCGCAGACCGCCTTGCGGGCGTCTCCGACGATGTCATTGCTGCGCGCCGCGCGGAGCTCGGCCTCGATGATCCGCTGATCCTGCAGACCGCTCGCTGGGTCGCGGGTGTCGTCACACTGAACTTCGGTGAATCGTCGTTGTATCGCCGCCCTGTGCGGGATCTCGTCATCGAACGCGGAGCCAACACCGCCTGGCTCGCGGCGGTCTCCCTGTTGCTGGCAATCGTCCTTGGCATCCCGGCAGGGATCTTCACCGGCGCCAACCAGGGGCGGCTGCTCGCGCAGGTCATCACGGCGCTTTCATTGCTGCTGGTCGCGTGCCCGCCACTGATTGGCGCGCTTGGTCTGCTGTATCTCGGCGTCCTCACGGGGATTCCGTCAACCGCACAAGGCGCTCTCGCCCTGCCGGCACTCGCACTTGGGCTCCCGGTCGCAGCCATGCTCGAACGCCTGCAGTCGCAGGCCACGCGCGAAGCGATGGAGGCGGGAGGCGTACGTGCGGCAGCGGCGCGCGGCATTCCGCTCACGCGGCTGGTCTGGCGCCACGCCGCGCGGCAGGCGTTGCGTCCGGTCCTGGGTGTGCTCGGGATCGTCATCGCCACGTTGTTCAGCGGGTCGCTGGCGGTTGAAATGATCGCGTCGTGGCCGGGGCTCGGACGCCTGTTGCTCGACGGCGTGCACTCGGGAGACGTCACCCTCATTGCCGGTTGTGTCTGGGCCGGCGCGGTGTGCCTGGCCGTGGGCAACGTGGCCGCCGACCTGCTCGCTGCCGTTGTCGATCCGCGCGTCACGGAGCGCGTGTCATGACACGCGCGGCAGCCGGGGCCATGTTTGTCATCACGCTGTTGACACTGGCCGCCGGCTGGATTGCGCCCCACGCGCCCTGGCAACAATTCAGCGACCGTGCGTGGGCGCCCCCGATGCGCGTGCATGTTCGGGATGCCGAGGGCTGGCACGCACCGTTCGTGTACCGCCAGGTCCTTCGCGATCCTGTGACGCGCGATTTCGATGAGGAGACGTCCCGCCGGATTCCACTGCGCTGGTTCACCGCAGGTCGGCTCGTATCGGTCGCTGAGCCTGACGCGCCACTGCTGCTGCTGGGCGCTGACGCGCTCGGGCGGGACGTCTGGTCCCGCCTGCTGCACGGCGCGCGGTTGTCACTCGGTGTCGCCCTGGCCGGCGCGTTGGCGGCGTTATGGCTGGGACTCTGGATCGGCACGGCGGCCGGCATGTGGCGTGGATGGGCCGATGTCGTCATCAGCGGCATCGCCGATCTGCTGATTGTGTTGCCCGGGGTTTATCTCGTCTTCCTGTTGCGCGCGACATTGCCCGTGACGCTGGATGCGCCGGCCGTCTTCGGCGTGCTGTCTCTGCTGTTTGCCATCGCCGGCTGGCCCCACGTCGCGCGGGGCGTGCGCGCGGTGACGATGGTGGAGCGCGAGCGGGAATACGTGGAGGCAGCGCGGGCCACCGGGGCCGGGCCGTGGCGACTGTTGCGGCACGTGATGCCCGCGTCGTTCGGGTTCCTTCGCGCCGAGCTGGTCCTGCTCATTCCGGCGTTTCTGGTTGCCGAATCGACGATCTCGTACCTCGGCCTTGGCTTCCTCGAGCCGACCCCCAGCTGGGGGGCGATGCTGCGTGATGCCGCCAGCCTGTCGGCGATGCAGCGGGCGCCGTGGCTCCTCACGCCGGCGCTGGCGCTGTTTGTCGTGGTGTTCCTCGTGCAACGACTCTCCCGCAGTCCGTGGCGAGCGTGATACCTTGCCCGCGTGGATATTCGCGGCATCTTTCCACCTGTTCCCACTCCATTCGGCACTGACGGTGAAGTCGATCGTGCGGCGCTGCGCGCCCAGCTGCAGCGCCTGGCACGGTCGTCGCTCGCCGGCGCCCTGGTCCTCGGTTCCAACGGCGAAGCCGGGCTGCTTGACGAATCGGAAGCCGACGCCATTGTCGACACTGCTCGCAGCGAGGTGTCCCGTGATCGCGTGTTGCTGGTCGGCACCGGCAGGGAATCCACCCGCGCGACCATCGCCGCGTGCCGCCGCGCGGCCGACCTCGGCGCCGATGCCGTGCTCGTGCGGGCGCCGTCCTTCTTCAAGACGCAGATGACGCCTGCGGCCCTTGAGGCGCACTACCGTGCAGTGGCGGATGCCTCGCCCGTGCCCGTGCTGCTGTACAACGTGCCCGGAATGGCCGGATTCAGTTTCACGCTTCCGCTCGTGCGCACGCTGGCCGACCATCCCAACGTGATCGGCATGAAAGAAACAAGCAACGATCTGGAACGTCACGCGCAGTTTGCGGCAGTGGCGCCGGACCGGTTTGTCGTGTTGTCGGGGTGGGCGCCCGTGGCGTACCCCGCCTGGGTCATGGGAGCATCCGGCGCGATCATTGCAGTAGCGAACATCCTGCCGGATGTATGCGTGACCTTGTGGAACCACTTCTGTGCGGGCCGGCACGACGAGGCCCGAGCGCTGCAGCAGCGCGTGCTGCGTATCGCGCAACTCGTGTCGAGCGTGCACAGCGTGGCGGGCCTCAAGTGCGCGCTCGACCTGCTGGGCTACCCCGGTGGCCCGGTGCGGCCACCACTGCTACCGGCATCGACCGCTGCAGCCGACGAGATCCGCGCAGCCCTCGAGGAGTGGCGATGAGGTCCGCGCTGCCCACCTCCGAGCGATTGTTGCTGGGCCCCGGCCCCTCGCCGGTGTCGACCGCTGTGCGCGAGGCATTGGCGGCACCGCCGCGATCACATCTGGACCCCGAACTGGTTGCGCTGCTCGATGACATCCGCATGGATCTCCAGGACGTGATGCTGACGTCCGATCATGCGTTTGCCACCGCCGTCTCCGGCACCGGCACCACGGCGATGGACGCGGCGGCCGGCAACCTGCTCGAGTCCGGCATGTCCGCGCTGGTCGTGGTCGGCGGCTACTTCGGTGATCGCCTGGCCCAGATCTTTCAGCGTCACGGCGCCCATGTGGAGCGGCTCGACGTCGAGTGGGGCCGCGCCGTGGATCCCGCGGCTGTCGAACGCGCACTCGTCGACGGCCGATTCGACGTGGTCGGCATCGTCCATGGCGAAACATCCACGGGCGTCGTGAATCCCATCGCAGAGATCGCGCCCCTGGTGCGGGCTCGCGAGGCGCTGCTCGTCGTCGACGCCGTGACGACCCTGGGCGCCGTGCCCGTCGACATGCGATCGTGGGACGCCGACGTGGTCTACTCCTGCGGCCAGAAAGGCCTTGGCGCGCCGCCAGGACTGTCGCCGTTCGCGATGTCCGAACGCGCCCGCAGGCTCGCCCCGTCGGTCCGGAGTTTTGCGCTCGACGCGTCAAAGCTCGAAGACTTCTGGGTGCGGCGTCAGTATCACCACACCATCTCGTCGCCGCTCGTGTATGCGCTTCGTGTGGCGCTGCGCGAGGTGCTCGAGGAGGGCCTGGACGCCCGGTGGCAGCGCCATCAGCGGGTGCACGACATGTTCGTCGAGGGCGCTGCCGCGCTTGGCCTTCAGCTGCTGCCTCCCGTTGGTGAGCGGCTCGTGAGCCTCAATGCGGTGTGTGTGCCTGAGGGCGTCGATGAAAAGGCCGTACGCACGCACCTGCTTCAACAACACGACATCGAGATCGGCGCCGGCCTTGGACCCCTGGCCGGGCGGATCTGGCGGATCGGATTGATGGGCACGGGAGCCACGGAAGCCAACGTCCGGCGCGTGCTCTCGGCGCTGGAGGATGCCCTCGCTCATAGACGGAGGTGACGTGATGACGGCGCGTGTCTGGCTGGGTGCGGCAGTTTCATCAATCGCGTTGATCACGGCGTGTGTTACCAATCCCGCGACCGGTGGGCGAACACTCAACATCCTGTCCGAAGAGCGAGAAGTGGCGCTCGGCAAACAATCCGACGCGCAGATTCGCCAGGAAATGGGTGTCTATGCCGACCAGGACTGGCAGGCGTATGTCAATCGCGTCGGTCAGGCGATGGCGAAGCAGTCACATCGACCCTCGCTGCCGTGGACATTCACGGTCGTCGACGCCTCGGCGATCAACGCATTTGCGCTGCCAGGCGGCTACATCTACCTGACGCGCGGCATCCTGCCGTTTCTGCAGAACGAGGCCGAGATGGCCAACGTCCTCGGTCATGAAATCGCGCATGTGACCGCCCTGCACGGCGCAGAAGCGTACTCGCGGCAGACACTGGTCGGCGGCTCCCTGGGGATTGCAAGCTTGTTCGCGAATCCTCAGCAACGCACGGCGCTCGAGTTTGCGAGTGTTGCGACGGGCCTCTTGTTTCTGAAGTACGGCCGCGATGCCGAACTGCAAGCCGACAGCTTCGGTGTGCAATACGCAGCGCAGGGCGGCTGGAATCCCTCCGGCATGGCGGGGATGCTCGGCACACTTGGCCGACTCTCGGAAGCCGACGGCCAGAGCCGAGGCGTCCCGAATTTCCTCTCGACGCATCCGCTGCCGGCCGATCGCATCGAGCACGTGCAGGAGATTGCCGCGAAGGCGCGCACGGACTCATCCACACGGGTCAATGAGGACGAATTTACGCGCAGGCTTGACGGACTCGTGTTTGGCGACAGCCGCGAACAGGGGATCGTGCGCGGCCGCGATTTCCTGCATCCGATCATGCGCATCGCGCTCACTTTCCCACAGGCCTGGACGATCTCGAACGGCTCGACGGCGGTGAACGCCGTGCCGCCAGACGGGCAGGGCATCGGCATGGTGCTGGACCTGGTCGACGCGCAAGGCCGAACGCCGGCGCAGGCTGGACGGGCGGCGATGGAAGAGGCGGGCTTTTCGCTGCAGTCCGGCGATGCCCTCACGGTGAACGGGCTCAACGGGTGGGTCGGCGTCTTCGCGGGCGACGATGGGCAGAATACGTATGGTGTCCGGGCTGCCTTCTTCGGGCACTCCGGGCGCGTGTATCGCATCGCAGGCATCGCTCCGGCCGCATCGTTTTCGTCAGCCGACTCGACGTTTGCTGCGGTGATTCGTTCGTTTCGAGGCCTCTCGCAGGCAGAAGCGGATGCCATTCAACCTGCGCGCATCGACTTTCACACCGCGCGAACGGGCGACACCTGGGAGTCACTCGCGACCTCCCTCGGCCGTGGCGCCATCAGCGCCAACGCGCTTGCGATCATGAACGGCTCATCGCCCGGGACGCCGCCCGTCACCGGCGCGCGCCTGCGGGTCGTCATCGGAGATTGAGTGCGGCGCGCCTGGCGATGGCTCGCGGGATCGGCCGCGGTGGTATTCGCGATGTTCGTCCACACCTGGGCGACGCTGCCCGACGTCCGCCCACTGCGTACACAGGCGCCGCCGACCACCGCATTCCGCGAACTCCGTGCGGATCAGGCCGAGGACGACGGCCGCAAACTGCGAATGCAACATCGCTGGGTGAGCTACGATCGCATCTCGGCGCATCTTAAACGCGCCGTCATCGTCGCCGAAGACGCGGCCTTCTGGTCGCACGAGGGCCTGGACTTCGACGAGATCCGCGCGTCAATGGAGGTCAACTGGGAGCGCGGCGAACTTGCGCGCGGCGCCTCCACGATCACGCAGCAACTCGCGAAGAACCTCTACTTGTCACCGTCGCGCAATCCATGGCGCAAGGTGCGCGAGGTGTTCATCACGCGCCGTCTTGAAGCGGAACTCAGCAAACGCCGGATCTTCGAGTTGTATCTGAACCTGATCGAGTGGGGCGACGGCATCTGGGGCGCCGAGGCTGCGGCGCGGGCGCACTTCGGGATCGCGGCGTCCCAGTTGTCTCCTGAACAGGCCGCGTTGCTTGCCGGCGCGATCATCAATCCGCGCATCTACAGCCCGTCGCGTCCCAATCGGCGCCTGCTCAACCGTCAGCAGATCATTCTCCGGCGCATGGGCGCGGTCACACCGCCGGCAGACGGCGGGCGCTAGTCACTCACCGAGGACACGCCGGGCGCCGACGAATCGCGCGCTCCAGTACGACGATGAGAGCGGTTCCACGCGCACGACGCCATTGGTCGCCGGCGCATGCACGAACTCATCCGGACCCACGACCAGTCCCACGTGTGACGCGCCTGGCGCGATTGTCGTGAAGAACACGAGATCGCCCGCGCGCAGGTCACGTTTACGGATCGACTTCCCCACGCGGAATTGCTCCGCCGCCGTGCGGGGGACGTCCACCGCAAACTGCGCGAATACGTACCGGACGAAGCCGCTGCAATCAAAACCGCGCTGCGGAGTGTCTCCGCCGTAGACATACGGCACCCCGCGCTGCGCCAGCGCGGTCGCAATGACGTTGCGCGCCGACGAACTCACGGGTGCGGTCGGATGAGAGGCCACCGGCGCGGGCGCCCACGACGGCGCATTCGGAAACGGCGCGGGAGACGGACCTGTGGCCACGTGGCTGCGCGCCGCACAGGCGGCCATCGTGACGGCGCAGGCCGCCGCGGTGATGAGGCGGCAGGTGAGGTGCAGTCGTCGCGACATCCGCCCCGTTATCGGCACCGGCGTTGCTCCACTCCAGTACCTCGCAGGACGAGTCGCTCTAAATGGTTGTGTACAGGGATGTTACACGGTACGTTGCTTGACAGTTCATCCGCGAACACAGACAATGACGCCGTTACCGTCATGGAACAGACTCTGCTGCTCAACGCGACGTACGAGCCGCTGAAAGTCGTGCATTGGCAGAAAGCGATCACGCTCTGGTGCCAGGGCAAGGTCGAGATTGTCTCCGAGTACGACCGCGAAATCCGCGCCGTCACGTTCTCCATGAAGCTGCCGTCCGTCATCCGGCTGCTGCGGCGTATCCGTGTGCGTCGTCGCCTCGACTACGTCCCGTTCTCGCGCGTCAACATCTACGCCCGGGATGATCATCGATGCCAGTACTGTGGGCACGTGTTCCCGTCGGTGGAATTGACCTTCGACCACGTCGTGCCTGTCGCGCAGGGTGGCCGCAAGGACTGGGAGAACATCGTGACCTGCTGCATCGCGTGTAATCGCCGAAAAGGCGGACGCACGCCTGCACAGGCGCACATGCACCTGCTGCGCCCGCCGAAACGGCCGGAAAAGGCCCCGGCCCTTCGGATTACCTTTGGCCTGCGCAACGCGCCGGAGAGTTGGCGCGACTACATGTACTGGAATATCGAGCTCGACGACGCGTAATCTACGTGTCTGTGTTGTCCGCCTCATACCCACGTGGCGCCGTGCCGGGCGCCCGACTTGAACTGACCGGTTCCCGGCTGCCGCAGCCGTCCGATGGTCCGCCACGCGTGTGGTTCGGCGCGCTCGACGCTCGTGTGGCGGCGTCGTCCTCTCGATCTCTCACGGTGGTGGTGCCGGCTGAGTGCGCCGGCGGGCCAACTGCGGTCCGTGTTGAGGGGGTAGACGGCGACACGTTGATGGTGGACATCGCGCGTCCGCTGGGGATGGACCTGCATCTGGTCGACAATCCGCTGTGCCTTCCGGACGGCACGATCTGGGCGACACACAGCGGCACGCGTGAGAACAAATCGACCACGCCGCTCTCCCGCTTCTCTGCGGACGGTGCGCGTGAGGATCTCGCCGTCGAGATTGCCAATCCGACATCCCTGGCGCTGGGCCCCGACGATGCCGTGTACGTGTCGAGCCGGTTTGAAGGCGTCGTCTATCGCGTCACCGAACGCGGTCTCACTGAGACGTACGCGACCGATCTCGGCGTGGCGACTGGACTCGCCTTTGCGCCAGACGGAGCGTTGTTTGTCGGGGACCGCGCCGGTTCAGTCCTGCGGATTGCGCCCGGCGTCGGCGATAACGGGCGGCGCGTCGTTGAGACATTTGCGTCGCTGCCGCCCAGCGTGGCCGCATTTCATCTCGCCATGGGGCCTGACGGCTGGTTGTACGTGGCCGCTCCCACCCTCGCCTCGCGCGATGTCATCTACCGCATCAGTCCCGAGCGGGAGGTGCAGACCTGGTGTCGGTCGTTTGGACGGCCGCAGGGGCTGGCGTTTGACCGCCACGGCACGCTGCTCGTTGTTGAAGGGCTGGCCGGGTCCGCGGGACTCTATCGCGTCGATCCCTCGGCGACCACGCCCGAGCCGGAACTCATCGTGTCCGCGCCGCAACTGGTGGGCGTCGCGGTGCATCCCACCGGCGAACTCATCCTGGCGTCGTCAGACGCGCTCTGGCGACTCTGACGACTGCGCGTCGAGTTTCACGATGGAAAACCCGGTGAATCCGTAGATCGCCGAGATCACGGGATTCAACAGATTGAGGAAGGCGTACGGCGCGTAGGTGAGGGTCGCCACGCCCAGCGTCTGCGCCATGAAGGCGCCGCACGTGTTCCATGGCACGAGCGACGACGTCATCGTGCCGGCATCCTCGAGGCATCGTGAGAGATTCTGCGGCGCGAGTCCGCGACGCGCATACTCCGCGCGGAACATGCGGCCCGGGATCACGATCGCGATGTATTGATCGGACGCCAGCACGTTCATGCCGATGCTGGTCGCCAGCGTCGACGCGATCAGGCTGCCTGTTCCCTTCACCGCGCTGAGAATCGTCTCGGCGATGCGCGCGAGCATTCCCGTCTTTTCCATGACCGCGCCAAACGTCATCGCGGAGAGGATCAGCCACACGGTGTTGAGCATCGAGCCCATGCCGCCGCGCGAGAGGAGGTCGTCGAGCGCTTCATTGCCGGAGGTCAGCGAGAATCCGGAGGCGAGTGCCTGCCAGCAGCCCTTGACGAGCGCGGCCCACGTCGGCATGTCGCCCGCATCGGCAAGCCGGGTGACGGCTCCAGGCTGGAAGATCACGGCGAACACGCAGCCGGTGAGCGCGCCAATCACGAGCGCCGGTGTGGCCGGCACCTTCCGGATGACCATCGCGATGACGAGGACCGCCGGCAGCAGCAGGTGCGGTCCGATCGCGAAGTTCTGCTGGATGGCATCAAGAATCGACTGCACCGCGGCCGTGTCGTGCGGCGCGGCATTGGTCATGCCGAGGACGGTGAACAGAATCAGCGCGATGATCAGGCTGGGGACCGTGGTCCACAACATGTGACGGATGTGCGTGAACAGATCCGTGCCCGCCATCGCGGGCGCCAGGTTGGTCGTGTCCGAAAGCGGGGAAAGTTTGTCGCCGAAGTACGCGCCGGACACGATCGCCCCGGCGGCGAGGCCGAGATTGAGGTTCTGGGCGGTCGCGATACCGATCAGCGCGACGCCGACGGTGCCCGCCGTCGTCCAGGAACTGCCGGTCGAGACCGACACCAGGCAGCAGATGATGCAGGCGCTGGGGAAAAAGATGGACGGCGTCAACAACTGCAGTCCGTAGTAGATCATCGTCGGCACGACGCCGGCGAGAATCCACGAACCAATCAACGCGCCCACCACCAGCAGGATCAGCACCGCGCCCATCGACAGCGAGATGCCGTGCACGATTCCGGCTTCGAGGTCCGCCCATGTGTGGCCCAGGCTGACGCCGATGGTGGCGGCGATCACCGCAGCAAGCACCAGGGCAATCTGATTGGGGCCGCCGGAGTTGCCGTCGCCGAAGAGCGCGACCGATCCGGCCAGGAACGCGACCAGCGCCACGATGGGCACCAGCGAGAGCAGCAGCGAGGGCTTTGACGCCGACGATGTCATGAGGCCGCGATGATAGCATTGCCCTCTTCCATGGCCCCCCTGAGCGGTGTGCGTGTCGTTGATCTGTCGCGTCTGCTGCCCGGCGCCTTCGCCACGCTGATGCTGGCCGAGCTGGGCGCCGAGGTGATCAAGGTGGAAGACCCGCGTGGCGGGGACCCCATGCGCCACCTCCCGCCGTTTGTGCGGGGACGCAGCGTCTACGACCTGCTGCTGGGACGGGGCAAGAAGAGTGTGGCGCTTGACCTCAAGGACGCGGCGGACCGCAGGAACCTGCAGGCGCTGGTCGCCGGGGCCGACGTCGTCGTCGAGAGCTTCCGCCCCGCGACCGCCGCGCGCCTTGGCGTGACCGGCGCGGCACTTCGGTCCGCTCACCCCAGGCTCATTCACGTGTCGATTACCGGTTATGGCCAGACCGGGCCGTACGCGGAACGGCCCGGCCACGACCTGAACTACGTGGCGGAGTCCGGGGTGCTCGCGACGGAACGGCCATCGCCGTCCGCGTTGCCGAAGATGTTCATCGCCGATGTCGGCGGGGGCGCCATGAGCGCGGTGACCGGTGTGCTGGCGTCTCTCTACGCGAGGGAGCGCACCGGGAACGGCGCTGATCTCGACATCTCGATGCACGAGAGCGCGCTGTATTGGGTGATGTTGCCGGGGGCATGTGATCTGGTCGAACACGGCGACGAGGCCGTGGACGACCTGCCGACCTATGGCGATCATGCCTGCTACAACGTGTATGAAACGGCGGACGGCCGGCAGGTGGCGCTCGGCGCGCTGGAGTTCAAATTCTGGGACACGTTCTGCGCGAGGGTGGGGCGGCCTGACCTGGCCGCGCGCCATCGATCGACCCCTGTGGATCAGCAGGCGCTGATCGCGGACGTTCGGGCGCTGATGCGGAGCCGGACGCGTTCGGAGTGGCTGGCCCACTTCGAAGGGCACGACGTGTGTCTGTCCTCCGTCAACAGCCCGGCCGAAGCCTTTGCCGACCCTCACGTGTGTGCCCGGCGCGCCATCGTGTCAGGCGAGGGCACGCGCGGCGTCAGGGCGCCTTTTGGCCTGCCAACCGTGCCGCTGGACCCGGCGCCGGCTGTCGGGGCCGACACTGAAGCCGTGTTGGCTACAATCAAAGGTTGAGATGGCCCACGACTGGATTGCTGTCCGGGGCGCCCGCGTCCACAACCTGCGGAACATCGACATCGACCTGCCGCGCGACCAGCTGGTCGTGATCACCGGGTTGTCGGGGTCGGGCAAGTCCTCGCTGGCCTTCGACACCATTTATGCCGAGGGGCAGCGTCGCTATGTGGAATCGCTGTCTGCGTATGCCCGCCAGTTCCTCGAGCAGATGGAGAAGCCGGACGTCGATCTGATTGATGGCCTGTCTCCGGCGATCTCGATCGAGCAGAAGACCACGGCAGCCAATCCCCGGTCGACAGTCGGGACCGTCACCGAAATCTACGACTACATGCGGCTCCTGTTCGCCAACATCGGCGTGCCGCATTGCCCGGTGTGTGATCGGGAAATTACATCGCAGTCGCTCGAGCGCATCGTTGACGTGGTGCTGTCGTTCCCCGAAGACGAACGGTTGAACGTGCTGGCGCCGATCGTGCGCGGCCGGAAAGGCGAGTTCAAGAAGGATCTCGCCGCACTGCGTACGCGGGGATTCACACGCGTGCGCATCGATGGTGAATTTCGATCGCTTGACGAAGAGATCGCGCTCGACCGACGCAAGAATCACACGATCGATGTGCTGGTCGATCGCGTGGTTGTCAAGGAAGGCGTGGAACGCCGCCTGTCGGAGTCCATTGATCTTGCGCTCTCGCTGGCCGACGACGTCGTCATTGTCAATACGCTGCACGGCGGCGATCGCCTGTTCTCGCGTCGCATGGCGTGCCCGTCGTGCGACATCTCCATTCCGGAGATGACACCCCGCGCGTTTTCGTTCAACTCGCCGCACGGCGCATGCCCGGAGTGCCAGGGGCTGGGCGCGGTCTACGATTTCGATCCGGCGCGTATCGTGCCTGACGACCGCAAGTCGCTCGCCGAAGGTGCGGTCGCCCCGTGGGGCGACCCCGCGAACGCCTCGGTGCGCGAGATGTTCGCCGGGCTTGCGCGCGCCTTCGGCATCGACCCCGCCACACCATTCCACAAGCTCGGCAAACGCCAGCGTGACGTCATCCTGATGGGCGCTCCCGGCCGCAAGGCGAAGGGTGGAGATCCGTTTGGCGCCGATTTCGAAGGCGTCGTGCCCAATCTGCGCAGACGGTTCGACGATGGTTCGTGGACGGACCAGGAGGCGCTCGAGGTGTATCGCGCGCTGCGTCCGTGCCTCGCGTGCCACGGTGAACGCCTGCGTCCCGAGAGCCGAGCCGTCAGGGTCAAGGGGCGTCGGCTTGCCGAATACGTCGAGCTGCCAATCGCGGATGCGCTGCCCCTGCTCGAGGCGATGGAGCTCACCGAACGGGAGTTCCTGATTGCCGGCCGTGTGCTCAAGGAGATTCGCGAACGGCTCCGGTTCCTCTCTGATGTCGGAGTGGGCTACCTGACGCTCTCGCGCAGTGCGGCGACGCTGTCGGGTGGCGAAGGCCAGCGCATTCGTCTGGCGACGCAGATCGGGTCACAACTCACCGGTGTGTTGTATGTCCTCGACGAGCCCTCCATCGGGCTTCATCAACGCGACAACCGCCGGCTGCTGGCCACACTCGGTCGATTGCGCAATCTCGGCAATACGGTGCTGGTGGTCGAGCACGACGAAGACACGATTCGGCAGGCTGATTATCTCGTTGACCTGGGTCCGGGCGCCGGCGTGCACGGCGGCGAAGTGATGTTTCAGGGGAGGCCGCAGCAACTGCTGGCGGCGCCGGGAGCCTCGCTGACCGGGCAGTACCTGACCGGACTCCGGGCGATCGAAACGCCGGCCACGCGCCGCGCGGGTTCGGGGCAGCAGATCGTGGTTCGCGGCGCACGCGCGAACAACCTGAAGAACATCGACGTGGCGTTTCCGCTCGGCACGTTCATCACGGTCACCGGCGTCAGCGGCTCGGGCAAGTCGACGTTGGTCAACGAAATCCTCTACCGATCGCTTGCACGCACCATTTATCGCGCGCTTGACGAGCCCGGCGCGCACGACGGCATCGATGGTCTCGAGCACATCGACAAAGTCATTCAGATTGACCAGTCGCCCATCGGCCGCACGCCACGATCGAACCCGGCGACGTATACCGGGTTGTTCACGTTCGTCCGGGAACTGTTCGCCATGTTGCCTGATGCGCGTGCGAGGGGATACAAGGCCGGCCGCTTTTCGTTCAACGTGAAGGGCGGCCGCTGCGAGACGTGCCAGGGCGACGGTGTCATCGCGATCGAGATGCACTTCCTGCCCAACGTTTACGTGACGTGTGAGGAATGCAAGGGGCGACGGTACAACCGCGAGACGCTGGAAGTGCTGTACCGCGGCAAGTCGATCGCGGACATGCTGGAACTGACCGTGGAGCAGGCCCTGGACCTCGTCGAGAACTTCCCGTCGATCGCGACGCGCCTGCGTACACTTCAGGAAGTCGGCTTGGGCTACCTGACCCTCGGCCAGTCGGCCACGACGTTGTCGGGCGGTGAGGCCCAGCGCGTCAAGTTGTCGCGCGAACTCGCACGCCGTGGCACCGGCAAGACGATGTACATCCTTGATGAACCGACCACCGGCCTGCACTTCGAAGATGTACGCAAGCTGCTCGATGTGCTCAACCGACTCGTCGATCAAGGCAACACGGTGGTGGTCATCGAACACAACCTCGACGTGATCCGCTGCGCGGACTGGGTCATTGATCTCGGTCCGGAGGGCGGCGTGGGAGGTGGGCAGGTCGTCGCGGCGGGGGCGCCCGAAGTGGTTGCCCGCGCCAAACACTCGGCAACCGGTGGATTCCTGGCGGGGGCTCTTGGAGAAGCCGCCAGTCCGGCAGTTTCCTGACGTCTGTGTCAATCTCTCCACAGTCCGGGAAAGCCTGACTGTGGTTTTCGTGACACAGCATGTAAACCCTGGGCAAAAACACGCCCGGGTGCTTGTCGCTAAAGTCAATTAATGCAATACTTTGGTGGTTGTTCCCTGAGCCGGTTTGACCTGGCAGGCAACTTGCTTAAAGGGGGGCAGCCGACGTTATTCATGCCTGCTCAACGCACCCTCCGCCACGCCACCCACTGCACCGGAATCGGGCTCCATTCAGGCCAGAAGGTCACCATCGGCCTCAAACCGGCCGACGTGAATACGGGCATCCGGTTTGTGCGCACCGACCTCGGCATCGAAGTGCCGGCGTCTGTCGAGTGTCTGGGCGGCCCGCAGCAACTGCAGACCGAACTTCGGCTCGGTGAGGCGTCCATTGCGACGGTTGAGCACCTGTTGTCGGCGCTGCACGGCGTGGGCATCGACAACCTGCGCGTCGAATTGAACCAGGCCGAAGTGCCCATCATGGATGGGAGCGCGGCACCCTGGGTCTACCTGATTCAGAGCACCGGGGTGCGCGAGCAGTCGGCCCCGCGCAAGACCATTGAAGTGCTGCGCACCTTTGAGATCGCTGATGGGGACAAGCGCATGGCGGTGCACCCCTATGACGGCTTCAAGATCAGCTATGCGATCAGCTTCGATCATCCGCTGCTGCGGCAGCAGGAGACCTCGATCGACGTCACCGAGCAGGTGTACGTGGACGCCATCGCGCCCGCGCGCACGTTCGGTTTCCTGAAGGACGTCGAGTTGATGCGGCAGCGCGGTCTTGCGCTCGGCGGCTCACTCGACAACGCGATTGTGGTGGGAGAGACCGGCGTGCTCAACCCGCTGCGATTTGATGATGAGTTCGTGCGTCACAAGGTGCTCGACGCGATTGGCGACCTGGCCCTGATTGGGCGGGCGTTGCGCGGGCACGTCGTGGTGCACCGGGGTGGTCATGCCCTGCATACGAGGTTCGCGACTGAACTCCTCCGTCAGCGCGACGCGTGGCGCCTTGTGGACGCGGGCGAGCCGGCGGCTGCACCCGCCGCCGCCCGCGTCCCCGCCCGTTCAGCTTCCCGCTAACTCCGGCACCTCGGCACCTCGGAACCCCGGCACCTCGGCACTCCGGCACCTCGGCACTCCGGCACTCCGGCACCTCGGCACCTCGTCAGTCCTCTGTCGCCTCCGACGCCCGTTTCACCATCTGCATCAGCCGGTCGTTTTCGAACCGGTTGAAGCTCATGAACAGGCTTTCCTTCAGGTAGGTGCGGAGCTCCTCCGGCGTGAGTTGCCCAATCAGGTGATCGAACTCGCGGTCGATGTCTTCGAAGGAGTAGTCGAGGTCGGCGCGACGGGCGAGGTCGCGCGAGATGGCCTCGAGGATGGCCAGGACATCGCCATCGAGGACCAGTGGCGTACCGGCGGTGGTGGTGACCGTGCGCATCATGATCAGCCTCCGAAACTCGACAGCGCCGACTGCTGGTCAGCGTGGACTTCCAGGAAGTTGTGCGCGCCCGTCATGGTGAGCATCGTTTCGACGCGTTTCTGCACGCCGGAGAGTTTCAGGCGGCCACCAGCCGCGTGTGCCTGCCGGTAGAGATCCATCAGGCACCCAATGGTCGCGCTGTCGACATAACTGACCGTCGACATGTCCAGCACGATCTGCTTCTGGCCATCGGCAACCAGGCCCGCGACCGTCGTCGCAAAGTCGGCCAGGATGGGATAGGTGAGCTTGGTCTCGGTGACGTGGACAACCACGGTCGGCCCGTGGGTTGAGGTGGTGACGTTCATTCGTTTCCTCCGCGCGATGCCATCGAGCCCGGCGGCCTGTGTTGTTGGAGACGGCGGATCTGGCGGGCCAGTTCGAGTCGTCCCCGGTTGATACGCGACTTCACGGTGCCTTCGGGCAGTCCCAGTTGATCGGCAATCTCCTGGTACGAAAACTCCTGGAGGTCACGCAAGGTGACCGCCTGCCGCAGTGTGGGCGGCAACTCCGCCAGCGCCTGACGGATGATGGACTTGAGGTCGACCTGTTCGAGTTCGCCAAGCGGCGTGCGTTCGCGCGACACCGGCGAGAGCTCGGACGCGTCGACATCACGCGCCATCGTGGCGCGTTCCTTACGAACCGAGCGGTAGTGGTCGATACAGAGGTTCCGGCTGATGCTGATCAGCCAGGTCTGGAAATTCGCGCGCCGATCGAACGTGTGCAGCGCCTTGAAGATCTTGATGAAGATGTCCTGGGTCAGGTCTTCAGCTTCGTCGTGGCGACCCACGAACTTGTAGGCAAGGTTGAACACCTTGCGCCGGTGGGTCCGGACGATTTCGTCCCACGCCGTCTGGTCCCCGGACAGGCACCTGGCGATCAGCGCATCAGTGGCGTCGTTGGGGGTGGGGGTGTACTCGGTAGACATCTCGACGCGCGAACGGGGCCCGCGTCCGGGATCATACTAAAATGCTTGTCCCCGTGTCTGGATTCGCGCGTGTCCGAGGAGTGTTGTGGTGCGACGAGGTGAACCTCACCATCGTCGCGGAAGCTGTTGGCACCCCGGTGCACGTCTACAGCGCGCCGCTCCTGCGTGAGCGGTACGCCGCGCTGGACGCGGCGTTTGCTGGTTATCCCCACGACTTGCACTATGCCATCAAGGCCAATGCCACGCTGGCTGTGGTGCGGCAGATGCGGGACGCGGGCGCGCATGCGGACGCCAATTCCGGCGGCGAGATCGAAGTCGCCCTGCGTGCCGGACTCACGCCCGACCAGATTGTGTTCACCGGCGTGGGCAAGACACACGATGAACTCGCGCGGGCGGTGACCCTCGGCCTCAAGGCCATCAACGCCGAGTCGCCCGGCGAAATGGAGCGCATCGCCGCCATCGCTGCCGCACATGGGACGTCCGCGCGTGTGGCGGTGCGTGTGAATCCCGATGTTGATGCCGGCAGTCACCCGCACATCTCCACCGGGCATCGCTCGAACAAGTTCGGGATGTCGGTCGCGCAGGCCTACGCGATGGTGACGGAAATGGCCCGGCGCCCGCATCTGCACGTCGTCGGGTTGCATGTCCACATCGGATCGCAGGTCACCGACGCTGCGCCGCTGACGCAGGCGGCCGCAACGATCGCCACCATGGCCGGGACCCTGCGCGCGCAGGGCATCACGCTCGAACACCTCGACATCGGTGGCGGGCTTGGTATCGCCTACGAGCCCGGACAATCGGTGTTGTCGGTGGAGGACTACGCGGCGGCGGTGTTGCCGGTGATACGGCCGACGGGCCTGCGACTGATCCTCGAGCCGGGCCGCTGGATCACCGGGCCTGCCGGCGTGATTCTCACGCGCGTCGTCGATCTCAAGGCGCAGGCTGACGGCAAACAGTTCGTGATTGTTGACGCCGGGATGACCGACCTCATTCGACCGGCGTTGTACAGCGCGTGGCACGAGATTGAAGCCGTGACACCTCGTGACGGCGCCGAAACCACGTGTGACGTCGTCGGACCGGTGTGCGAGACGAGTGACACGCTGGGCAAACAGCGCAGCCTGCCGCCGATGCAGGTGGGCGACCTTGTGGCAGTGCGCGACACCGGGGCATATGGTGCGGTGATGGCGTCCAACTACAACCGGCGGCCATTCGCGGCTGAAGTCCTGGTCGACGGCGACACATGGCGGGTCGTGCGACGCCGGCAGACGATTGACGATCTGCTGCAGTGGGAGGCGTGATGCTGATTGCGTTTGAAGGGCTGGACCAGAGCGGCAAGGAAACACAGGCCCGGCATCTCCGCGCGCGCATCGCGCAGGATGGGCGCAAGGTGCATGCGCTCTCGTTTCCCGACTACGAGACGCCGATCGGCAAGGAGATCGCCGCCGCGCTTGCCGGCGGGCGTGAGTTTTCTCCGGACGTCATGCAGTTGCTGTACGTCGCCAACCGCTGCGAATTCCGCGCGCGTCTCGAGAGCTGGCTCGGCAGCGGCGGTGTCGTGGTCTGCGACCGCTATCGCGCTTCCAGCGTCGCCTACGGTGAAGCGCAGGGGCTCGATCCCGTCTGGCTGGAGGATATCCAGCGACTGTTGCCGAAACCTGACATGACCGTGCTGCTCGACATCGCTCCGGAGACGGCCGTGCAGCGGAAGTCGACAGGCCGCGATCGCTACGAGCGTGACATGTCCCTCCTGGCCCGGGTGAGAGAGTCGTATCGGCGGCAGGCCGCTGCTGATCCCGGCTGGGTCCTGATCGACGGCGAGCAGCCGAAAGACGATGTGCGCGCGGCGGTGGAAGCCGCAGTGCTCGCGCGCCTTGCCGGCTGAATCTGCCCGGACGCGGTCACGGGGAACGAACGTCCCTGTCCACCCGTCCTGTCCGGGCAGCCATGCAGACCCTGAAAACGTCGTTCCGCAGCCTGTGGACCGCTCCCGCGCACGCGGTCGGGATGATCAGCAGCCTGACCGTCGGTCTCTCCCTCAGCCTCCTGGCGTGGGTCGTCGCGACGGGACTGATCTACGGCGACCTGCCAGGGCTTCATGAACGGCATCGGATCGCCAGACTCCACCTCCAGCACAACGGTGCCGCATCGACCGAAACGGTGTCCGGCCGCCAGGTCGGCGCCGATACCTGGACGCGAGCGGACGTTCAGCTGTTACAAACGACCAGGCCGGCGGCACTGGTGGCCACTGCGGCTGAAGGCGTGACCGTCGACAGCGTGCGCATCGGCCAGTCCGCGTTGCGCGTGTCAGTCGCCCACACCGCCGGCGACTACTTCGAGACGCTCGGCACGACTCCGGCGCTCGGTCGGCTATTTGCGCAGACCGAAGCACAGGCGCAGGTCGCCGTGGTGGGAGATGGTCTCTGGCGTGCCGTCGGCGAGCCGGCAGAGATTGTTGGTCAGACGATCACCGTGGGATCACGCGCCTTCACCGTTGTTGGTGTGGCGCCCGCGAACTTCGGCGGACTGCGGGTCAAGGATGTTGGTGACGGTCCACTGGCGGGGCCGCAGGTGTGGATTCCGCTCGACGATGCCGATGTGCCGCTGCGGGCGTTCGGACGGCTGGCACCGGGAGTGTTTGCGGCGGACCTGACCGCGCGTCTTGGAAACCTCGCGACCACACTTGAAGCGGCCGGTGCGCAGCAACGCAGCGGCCTGCAGATTGTGGGGCAGACGTTTGGTCTCGACCCTTCGGAGCGGCCCGCCGTGGCGATTGCGGCCGTCGCGCTCTTCATGGTCCTGCCCCTCGGCATCCTCGGGTTGGCGATCGTCAACGTCGTGAACCTGCAACTGGCGCGTCTGGCCGACTCGGAACGTGTGGTGCGGATTCGTCTGGCGCTGGGCGGGACACCCACGCAGGCGACACGATGGCTCGCAGTAGAGGTGCTGCTGCTGGCGCTGGTGAGTGCCGGCATCGCCCTGTTGCTGGTCAACGGCGTCATCCCCGCCGCGCAGGCGCTGGCGCCCTTCGTCGCGCCGATCGGCGCATCCACATTTGCCGCCGCCACCGCGTTGACGCTGATCGTGGTGCTGGTCGGGGGCTGGTGGCCGGCGTGGGTCGCGGCTCGCCGCGCGGCGGCGACAGGTCCCAGGATCACGATCGCCGCGACCACGAGATTCCGCCGATCCCTCGTTGTCGCGCAGACGGCTGCCGCGCTGGCGTTGGTGTTTCTCACGAGCCTGTCGGTGCGTTCGATCGAAATCGCCACTCGTGGTTTTGGCGACGAGGTCGACCGTCTTTCCGTCGTCAGTATCGAGCAGCCGAGCCTCGAGTCGGTCAACGCGCTGGTTCAGGAACCCTCAATTGACGCGGCGGGCGTCGCATCCTTCATTCCCACGTTCGGACGCGTGCGCTACTGGACGGATGCCGCCGGCGCAGGCGCCGGACTGATGGCCGACGGCGGCGATGTTTCAGGTGGCTGGTTCTCGGCGATTGGGGTCACGGTGCTCGCCGGGCAACTTCCCGACGCGGGGTCCGACGGTGTGGTCATCAGCGATGGCCTGGCCCAGCGGTTTGGCGCCGTCCCGCAGGACGCGCTTGGCGCGCTGATCCGACTTGGCTCCTCGGACGGGGAGGCGACTGCGGCACGGCTGGTGACCGTGGCGGCGGTTGTGCACCTGCCGTACCAGATGCCGGGGGGAGACGCGCCGGTAGCCGTGTACCGCGTGTCGCGCGGACCGTGGCCGGCGTCAGCCACGCTGCTGGTGCGAGGCCGCACGGCAACTCCAGACGCGCAGCGCATTCGTGAGGTTCTGAGCGGCGGCTCCGTGGCGCCGGGTGCCGTCCAGGTGACGCCGCTCCTGTCGGTGCTTGAAGGCGGTCTGGTCGACGTGCGCCTGCTCGCGAACACGTTCTCTGCCCTTGGTGGCGCAGCCCTGCTGTTGGCGGCCAGTGGCCTCCTGGCCCTGCTGCTCGTGGGGGTTCGAGCGCGGCGCCGGGAGTTTGCCGTGCGGGCAGCCTTGGGCGCGTCGGGCCGCGCGTTGTCCGGTGTGGTGATTCGCGAGGTCGTCCGCGTGCTTGGATGGGGTGTCGTGATCGGATCGGTTCTTGGTGTCTCAGGCGCGTCGGCGCTTCGGTCTCAGGTGGCAAACACCTCTGCCGTCGATCCGTGGGCAGTCGCGCTTACTGCGGCGACAATGATGGCGATGGCGGGTGCGGCGGCCGTGCTGCCCGCCTGGCATGCGTCACGCGTCCCGCCGGCCGAGGCGTTGAAGCAGTAGCGGTCACGGCGTCATCTTGAGCACGATGATGTGCTGCCACGGCAGCACATCGATGACGCGATCGATGGTGAATCCGTCGGCGCCAAGCTCCTGTCGCACCTGGTCGACCGTCATCTTGTGCAGCGGATGAATCGGAATCGCGCGGTCCTCCCCACGGTACTCGATGAGCACAAGGCGACCGTCGGCTTTGAGGGCTTTCTTCAGCCGCGCCATGAAGGCCTGAGGCCGCGCCAATTCGTGGTACACGTCCACCATCAGGATCATGTCGAACGTGTCTGCCGGCAGGTTGGGATCATCAACGGCGCCCTGGACAACAGTGACGTTTGACAGCCGGTCTCTCTCGACGCGTTGACGGAGCAGATCGATCATCCCGGGCTGCACATCGGTCGCGTACACCTGTCCGTCACGCCCCACGGACCGGCTCAGGCGAACGGTGTAGTATCCGGAGCCCGCACCGACGTCGGCCACCACCATTCCTCGCCGGAGCCGCAGGGCCTCAACCGCCCGTGTCGGCTGCTCCTCACTTTCGCGTTCCGGCCTGTCCAACCACGGTGCTCCCGCCACACTCATCGTCGGAGCGATGACCCTCCCGCTGACAGGGTGGCGGTCCTGCTGGGCGACGGTAAGGGCATCCAGGCACAGGGCCAGGAGGAGGGTGGCGATGACGCGCGGTTGCATGTCGAGTGATACGGCCCCGCGCGGGGGGCGGATGGGGGCGTCAGCGATCGGGGTTGACATGCTGTATATAGACACTATATACAGTACACGTCATGGCGCTCACGCCGCCGCTTCTCATCGGCCCGATCTCCTCGTCCGCGCCCGGCGCGTTGTACGAGCAGATCGTCACGGCCCTCAAACGTGAGGTGAGTGAAGGTCGTCTCGCGCCCGGCACACCGCTGCCGTCGTTCCGCGGCCTCGCCGAGCAACTGCTCGTCAGCGTCATCACTGTCAAACGCGCCTACGAGGAACTGGAACGCGACGGCATCATCTATCGCCGCCAGGGCCTTGGCACCTTCGTTGCCGAAGCCGCGACCGACCGCAGCCGCGAAGCCAAACTTGCACGCGCCCGGGAATTGTTTGCCGAAGGTGCGAGGGAAGCCGCTGAAGCCGGCCTCTCTCCCCGCGAGATCACGCGTCTCGCACAGTCCGAACTCAAAGCCCACGCAGAGTCCCACCTGGCGTCAGGAGGCGCCCCGTCGCATGTCCCCAAACGCGCTTGAGATTCGTGGTCTCACCAAACACCATCCTGGCTTTTCACTCGGGCCACTCGATCTGACGGTGCCCGCAGGCACCATCTACGGTTTTGTCGGACCCAACGGCGCCGGCAAGACGACGACGATTGATTTGATCTTCGGGCTCGGCCGCGAAGATGCCGGCACGATCACTGTGCTGGGGTTGGATCATCGCCGCGATGAGAAGGCGATGAAGCTCAAGACCGGCTACGTCGGACCGGATCTCGTGCACACGTCGTGGGGACGCATCGGTCGCGTCGTTGCCTTCGTGCGCGGCTTTTATCCCACGTGGGATGCCGACTACTGCGCGCAGCTGATGGAGACGTTCGGCCTGCATCCGGACGCGCGAGTGATGACGCTGTCGTTTGGCGCCAGGATCAAGCTGTCGTTGCTCCTGGCGTTGTCGTGGCGGCCGCAGTTGCTTGTGCTCGACGAGCCGACCGTCGGTCTGGATGCGATCTCCAAGCGACAGGTCTTTGCCGAGCTGCTCTCGGCCGTGCAGGACGAGGGGCGCTCGGTGCTCATTTCGTCACATGCACTCAGCGACATCGAACGGCTGGCCGATCACGTGGGCATGATCCGCAATGGTCAACGTGTGTTTGAAGGGCCGATGACCGACGTGCTCGACCGCTTCCGCATAGTCGATCTGCCCGCACAGCAGGCCGCGGCGCTTGATGGCAACCCGGGAGTCGTTGTGCAGCAGCGCAGCGAGGGCCGATGGCGCCTGCTCATTGATCAGCGTGTACTGCCGCTCGAGTCACTGTCGCAGCACGGCCTGACGCCGCTGGGTGATGCCGAGCTGTCGCTTGAAGACCTCTTCGTCGCGCTGGGGAAGACCGCGTGATCACGCGCCTGGTGCTCGCGCAGCTGCGCCGGCTGCGGCGGGAGATGTGGTTCGTGTCGGTCTGGAGCGTGCTGGGCTTGACCAGCAGCGTCTGGTTCATGGAACGGCTGACGGCCGGCCTGGCGACGATGTCGGCTTCCGATGGCTGCCAGAAGCTCGGTCCGTTCTGGGGGCGGACGACGCGGGTGCTGCCGATTGCGGCTCGAGAAGCCAGGCGGTCGGCGTGGTTGTCGACCATGGTTCTGGTCGGGGTCATCCTGGTTGCCAGAGCAGTTGCGACGGCGACGATGTCGTGGTTGTCACCCGAGAAGGTCCGTCAATCGGTTGAATCACTCGCCCTGATGGCCATCTTTGACGCGTTGTACGTCAGCGCATCGTTCACCTTCTACGACCGCGACCAGAAGGAAGCGTCGCTGTCGGACCCGATCGAGTGGGTGGGCATCAGTGCGTGGATACTCCTGCCGTTCGCTGCGCCCGAGGTGATTCCGCGGGATCTCGATGCCTTCCGTTGGTGGAACTGGATCGCGCTGGCGGGGTTGGCCGGACTCGCTTTGCGGCCCTTGTTGGTAAATCTCGATGAGTGGCCGAGGCTTGGTGTGCTCAGTCACGGCGGGACGCCCCGCGATCCACCGACCACCCGTCGCCTCACAGTGCTTGAGCGACTGTCGGGCTTCTGGCGGCTGGTGCCGAGTTGGGCTCCGGGGCCGTTGCTGCTGGGAGCAGCGGCTCTTGCGCCTCTCGCCTTCGGGACGTTCGGCTTGTCGTTTGCGCCCATGTCGGCGACGTGGTCAGACAGGGACTTCCTTCTGCTTGGGGGTCCGCTGTTCCTGATCATTGCCGGGCCGTTTGCGTGGGGCACAGGGCTGGCACCCTGGCTGCGCCGACTGAAGGTGCTACCGGTCTCTGGACGTGCTCTGGTCGTCATCACCACGTTGTTCCCCTGTCGTTCTCTGATCGTGTTGTGGGTCTTCGCATCTGCGCTGCACATCGCGCAGACTGGCCAATCGCCAGAGACGTTCAGATTGGGCGCCCTGCTCGCCTCCGCGGGCGTCTTCTCGCTGAGTGCCGCTCTCTCGAGCACCCTCGGTCCCGGTAGCAGGGTCTTAGCCTCTTTCACGCCGTTGCTCGTAACAGCGCTCCTGCTGACCGCCTTCGAATGGATGGGCTTCCAGTTGTGGACCGACGCGCTGTTGCCTGTGATCGGCCTCATCACCGGCGCCGCAGCGGTCGCGGTTAACCACCGCACCCTCAACTACTCCTCATCCCAGGCCGCTGTGTATCGGCCGTTTGGTCAAGCCGCATGACACCGATGAGCACCTGGCGCACCGTCTTTCACACCACGGCAGACATCGTGGTGCGGTCGCGATGGCTGCTGCTGGCGTACATCGTCGCGAGTGCGCTGTCTGGAGGCCATCTCGCCACGAGTCGACTCGGCGTCGGTGTGGTCCTGACGTGGAGCCTCATGCTGGGTGGTCACTTGGCGATCAGCGCGTTGACTGTTCGTCAGACGTTTGTGGTGCCCATCACTGTTCGCGAACGATGGCTCGTCGTGATGGGGTTTGTCTCGGTGGTGATGCCGCTGTGCCTGAGCTCCGGGACAACCATCGGACTGGCGTTCCCCTGGGCGATGCCGGCGGCGCACGCCTTCGAGCCGCTGCTGTTTGCGTCGCTGTTGACGTGGGGCTACACCAGCGTGGGGTTGCTCTGGCTGCTTGTGTTTGACGCGGCCACCAGGCACCAGTTGATTCCCGAGGTTGATCTCAACGGACGGAAGATCCGCCCGCGCTTCGAGAGTGGATTGCTGCGCCTGCTGATTGTGTTTGCTGTCGCTGCAGCGGTCGTGTGGCTGCCGCTGAAGCTGGCCGACCACTTGCCGTTGCGGTTCTCGGACTTCACGGCCGTCAAGGGAGTAGTGGCTGCGCTCGTTGGCCTCGGCGCCCTCTTCGCATGGTGGTACACGCCCGCCGATCACGTTCCTGGACTGCCGCGGTCGCTCCAGACATTTCAACCGCCGACAGACCCTCAGGTGCGTCGCATCCGTCGTCTTGATCGGCTCAGCGGGCCTTTGCGACTCCTTGTGCCCCAGGCCCTGCTCGTGGGAGCCGGCACCGTCGCAGCGCTGGCGAGTTTCGCGGTGGCGATGCAGTTCTTCGGCACCTATCTATCGACTGATACCGACGATGCACCGCGATGGTTCGCCGCCGCAGTTGTGGGCCTGTCGTTCATGGCGCCGTTCAATTCCATGAAGCGGCTGCTCTGCGTCGCGCCGCTGCCCGTCGGCGCGCGGGTCTGGTTTCCGATTGCCGGTCAGGCGCTCAACACGTGTGCCGTCGTGCTGGGCGTGCAGCTTCTCAGGCTGCTCGGAAGCCTCCCGTGGCCGACAGACGTCATCGCTGAGTTTTCCCTGTTGCTCTTCGGCCTGGCGTCGCTCGGCGCAGCGCTGGTGTCGAGGTTTGAGTTGCAACCCAGCCACGATGGTCGCGCGAAGGCGGGGCCGCTCGCGATGGGCCTGGCGATGGGCTCGGCGAATATCGTCGCCGATATCTGGAAACGCGTCGTGCCTGAGTCCGTTGAAGGGCTTGTGGCGTTGGCTGTCGGCGTCGCTGCCCTGCTAATCGCCGTCCTGCTGCACTCGCGACCGACCGTCCGTCGTCGTCCTAGCGCTTCTTCGCGGCCGCCTTCTTCGTCGCAGCCTTCTTCGCAGCCGGCCGCTTCTTCTTGACCGGCGCCATGTCACGACGGTCGGCGAGCAGCCGAGCCGCCTCGGCCAGGTTCACGTCTTCGACGCGTGTGCCCTTGGGCAGCGAGGCGTTGGTCGTACCGTCGGTCGCATATGGGCCGTAACGCCCGTCCTTGATCACAATCTGTGCGCCGCTGACGGGATCGGGCCCGAGTTCCTTCAGTGGCGGCACGGCGACGCCGGCGCCACGACCGCCGCGCCGGAACCCCTTGGGTTGCGCGTAAATGGCCTGCGCCTCTTCGAGCGTGACCGAGAACAACTGATCTTCAGTCTTCAGATTCCGGTAGTCCGGCTTGGGAGCGCCGGGAATCTGCTTCGCGAGATACGGGCCGAACCGGCCCAGCGCAGCAGTGATGGGATTGCCATCGACGTCGTTGCCCAGCTGCCGCGGCAGCGACAACAACTTGAGCGCATCCTCGAGCGAGACCGACTTCGGATTCATGGACTTCAGCAGCGATGCACGCTTGGGCTTGTTCTTCGGATCTCCGGTGTCTTCGCCCAACTGCACGTAGGGACCAAAACGGCCGGTGCGCAGATAGACCGGCTGTCCGTCGGCGGCGTGGCCCAGCGGTTCTTCGGCCTGGCTCGCCGTGGCAATGAGTTCCATCGCCTTGTCGACCGTGATTTCGTCCGGCGCCAGACCTTCGGGCACACTCGCGCGCGCCTCGCCGGCCTCAATGTAGGGGCCGTATCGTCCCACCCGCAGCGCAATGCCTTGTCCGTCCTTTTCGCCCAACGGAATCGTGCCGATCTGTTTGGGATCGATTGACGTCGCCCGCTCGTTCACGATGGCGTGGAGGCCAGGCTGGTCGCCGCGATAAAAGCGCTCCAGGAAGTCGTTGCGCTTGAGTTCACCCCGAGAGATCGCGTCGAGCGCGTTTTCCATCTCGGCCGTGAACGAGTAGTCGACCAGCGTCGGCTCGAGGGCGGTCATCAGGTTGACCACCGCGAAGGCCAGCGGCGTGGGCACCAGCGCCGCGCCGCGTTTGGCGACGTACTCACGATCGATAATCGTCGCGATGATGCTCGCGTAGGTGGACGGGCGCCCGATGCCGAGTTCTTCGAGCTTCTGCACCAGCCCGGCTTCGGTGTAGCGCGCGGGAGGTTTGGTGAGGTGGCTTGCCGGGCTCGCCTTGGCCACGCGCGCTTCATTGCCCTCTGCGAGCGGCGGCAACACGGCGTCCTCATCCTTGCGATCGGGCGAGCCGGCTTCCGGTTCGTCGGACCCCTCGACGTAGGCGCGCAGGAATCCGTCGAAGAGGACGGTGCGTCCACGCGCGACAAGTTCCGCTGCGGCCCCGTTCGACAGGCTGCAGTCAAACGTGGCTGCCACACTCTTCATGCGCGCATCGACCATCTGCGAGGCAACGGTGCGCTTCCAGATCAAGTCGTACAACCGTGCCTCGTCACCGCCAACCTCACGTTCAACGACGTCGGGCAACTGGAACGTTTCACCTGCCGGACGGATAGCCTCGTGAGCTTCCTGGGCGTTGCGCGATTTGCCTTCCCACACACGTGGGCGGCTCGGCAGATACTCCGCGCCATAGCGGCCCGCCACCAGTTCACGCGCGGCGTTCATCGCTTGCGCCGACAACGCAATGCTGTCGGTACGCATGTAGGTGATGTAGCCGTTTTCGTAGAGACGCTGCGCCGCCTGCATGGCGCGTTTGGCGGTCATGCCCAGCTTGCGGCCGGCTTCCTGCTGCAGCGTGGACGTCGTGAACGGCGCCTTGGGTGAACTGCCGTATTCCTTTTCTTCAATCTTCCGGACGCGCGCCGTGCGGCCCTGCAGCCCCTCGCTGAGCGTCGTGGCCGCGGCCTCATCAAGCACGACCACAGAACGGCCCGCCAGCAGCTTGCCGTCCGCGCCAAAGTCTCGTCCCTGTGCGAGTGTCTTGCCGTCCAGGGCCACCACCGACGCGGGGAAGTCCGTGCCGGCGTGCGACAAGGTGACGTTGGCATCCCACCAGCTGGCCGACCGGAACGCCATGCGTTCCTTTTCGCGTTCGACAATCAGGCGCGTCGCCACGCTCTGCACGCGGCCTGCTGAC
Source organism: uncultured Acidimicrobiia bacterium (assembly GCA_966252305.1). GTDB lineage: Bacteria > Acidobacteriota > Vicinamibacteria > Vicinamibacterales > SCN-69-37 > SYFT01. The sequence goes on along the minus strand of CBINOO010000004.1, from coordinate 16,114 downwards.
AGCCGCGGCGCGATCTTCCGCCACAACACCGGACTGACCTCGTACCCGTACAGCCGGTCGAGAATGCGGCGAGCTTCCTGCGCATCCACGAGGCTGGTGTCGACATCCCGACAGTTCTTCACCGCCGCGTCGATTGCCGCCTTCGTGATTTCGTGGAAGACCATTCGCTTGACCGGCACCTTGGGCTTGAGCAGCTCAAGCAGGTGCCAGGAGATGGCTTCACCTTCGCGGTCTTCGTCAGTGGCCAGATACAGCGCGCTGGCGTCCTTGACCTTGGCCTTCAGCTCGCGAATCTTCGCCCGCTTTTCCGGAGGAATCACGTACAGAGGCGCATATCCATCGTCGACGTTGACACCGAGCCGGGCCCAGGTCTCGGCTTTCACCGATGCCGGAATCTCCGAGGCGCTCGACGGAAGGTCGCGGACATGGCCAATGGAGGCCTCAACCACCCAATCCTTCCCGAGGAATTTGGAGATGGTTCTCGCCTTGGCGGGCGATTCAACGATCACGAGCGGCTTGGCCATGCCCACTCACCCTGTCCTGAACGGGGCTGGCGCGTCAAGTGCCACCAGCAGAAATCCGGCGGAATTCTCATCATCGGGGCGGCCATTCTAGACGAAACCGGCATGCATCCGGACCGCGCGCGCCGCCGTCAGCACGCGCACCTCACGCACGCCCGCGGCCTTCAGCGCCCGGGCACACGCATCTGCCGTCGCCCCCGTCGTCAACACATCGTCCACAAGGACGACGCGGGGCGGCAGGGGCCGTCTCGTCCACCAGACACGGTAGACGCCATTGACGTTGCGTCGGCGTGCCTCCGCGGACAGCCCGGCCTGTGGACGGCCAAGCCGTCCACGCCACAACAGCCGACGCACCGGACAGCCGAGGGCTCGCGCGATGAGGTCTGCCTGATTGAAGCCGCGCTGCCAGGATCGCCATGGATGCAGGGGCACCGGCACGATGCACGTGTCGGTGAGCCAGTCGCCGGCCACTTGTCGCATTCGCCGAGCCAGTTCAGGCGCGATGAGGGGATGCCTGCCGTACTTCAGCGCGTGCACAATGTCGCGCAGACTGCCGCTGTAGATTCCCGCGGCACGCGCGCCGTCAAACGCGGGCGCCTCCTGTTCGCAATGGCCACACAGCGCCGCAGAGGACGCGCTGCAGGCCAGCGGCTCGGCGCAACGCGCGCACAGGGGCGGCGCCAGTTGCTGCACCGAGTTCCAGCACGTGGCGCAGACCGGGCCGCTGCGGTCGGATGCCAGCGCTCGTCCGCAGGTCACGCACGCGGCGTCAAACAGCGTGAGCAGTGTCTGATCGAGTTGTGCAAGCAGAGACATGCACCGGGCAACTGCACGGCCGGTGCCGCGTCAGTTGCCGATGCGCAGGGATGGGGATGCTGAAACTGCGTACTCGCCGCAGCTGCTACGAGGCAGAAACTTCAATCGTCTCGGCGCCACCCCACAGCCGCTCGAGCGCGTAGAACGACCGCTGCCCGGGCAGGAAGATGTGGACGATGAAGGTGAAGTAGTCGAGCAGGACCCACTCGCCGCGGTTGTAGCCTTCAACCAGCGCGGGCGGCTGGCCGTCCGCCTTGAGTCCGGTCTCGATGCCGTCCGCAATGGCCTGCACCTGCTTGGTGTTGGCGCCGGTGCAGATGATGAAGAAGTCCGTGAACGCCGATGCTTCGCGCAGGTCGAGCACCGTCAGATCGATGGCCTGCTTGTCCTGCGCGAGTTGAATCGCCTTCTTGAGGTCCGAGGGCAGACGAAGCTTGCTTGATGTCGGCGCCGCTTTCTTCGGAGCCGCAGGCTTGGCCGATCGGGTCGTGCCCGGGCCCTTTGCCGTGACGGACTTCCGAGTGGCGACTTTTTTCGCCGCGCGCCTGGGAGCGGCCTTTTTCGCCGGCGCAGCCTTCTTGGCGCTGGCGGTCTTCTTTGTTGCCGGTCGGGTCTTCTTTGCGGGTGCCTTGGCCATGTGGTGTCCTTACCTACTGTACAGCGCGTGTCTGGAAATGTACTCGGCCACTGGTTCCGGTACAAGCCCATCAAGTGATTCGCCCCTGGCGGCCTGCGCACGAATCGCGGTCGACGAGACCGGGGCCGTCGGTGCATCAACCAGGACGATCGCGTCAGACGATGGCGCTGAGAGCCACTCGGTGGGCGTGCACATGCGGGTGGCCAGGGAGGGAAGGGTGGACCGCAGGTCCAACGCGGAGTGCCCCGGCCGCGACACCACCGCGCAGCAGACGCGGCCCACGACGTCCATCGGCCGATGCCATCCCAAGACGCCGGCAAACGCATCGGCGCCGGTGATAAGCACAAGCCCCGCCAGGCCCCGCCCGGTAGCCTCCAGGCGGTCGAGTGTGACAGCTGTGTATGACGGGCCGTCGCCATCGAGCTCGATCGTGGACACGTCAAGCCGCGGTTGGGCTGCAGCCGCCAGTCGTGTCATCTCCAGTCGCTCGACGGCCGAGGCGACAGGCTGCGGCCGATGGGGCGGCACTCGGGCGGGCACCAGCGTCACGTGCGTCAGGCCAAGCGTGTCGCAGGCGGCTCGCGCAACGTCCAGATGGCCCAGGTGAATTGGGTCAAACGTGCCGCCCATCCACCCGTGCCAGCCCTGTGTGTTCATTCCTTGTCGTGTCGCGCGGCCACGGCTTTCCACATCACTTCGAGCAGTTCGGGGAGTCCTTCACCGGTGACCGCCGAGATCGGATACAGCGCGATCTTGCGCTTCTTGAGGTGTTTCTTCAGCGCCTCAAGGCGCTTCGGATCGTCAAGCGCGTCGATCTTGTTCGCGACCGCAATCTGCGGCTTGGACGCCAGCGACTCCGTGGCGTCTTCTCCGGTGCCTTCAAACTGCGTCAGCTCGTTGCGGATGACCTCGAAGTCTTCGACCGGATCGCGCCCCGACATCGATGACACGTCCACGATGTGCACCAGCACCTTGGTGCGCTCCAGGTGCGCGAGGAACCGCATGCCGAGGCCGTGGCCTTCGTGTGCGCCTTCGATGAGTCCCGGGACATCGGCGACCACGAAGCTGCGGTGGTCGCTCATCGACACGACACCGAGGTTCGGCGTGAGCGTCGTGAACGGGTAGTCGGCGATCTTTGGCCGCGCGGCCGAGATGCGCGAGATCAAGGTGCTCTTGCCCGCGTTGGGGAATCCCACCAGGCCGACATCGGCCAGCAGCTTCAGGCGCAGCCGCAGTGTGCGAGCTTCTCCGGATTCGCCGGGCTCGGTTTTCCGCGGCGCGCGGTTGGTCGGGGTCGCGAACGCAGCGTTGCCACGCCCGCCGCGTCCGCCACGCGCGACGAGCACACGGTCCCCTACCTGCGCGAGGTCCGCCAGCAGAATCAGGTCGTCGTCTTCACCCTTTTCGTAGATGACCGTGCCCGGAGGCACTTCAAGCGTGAGGTCGTCGCCATCTGCGCCGGTGCAGTTGGAGCCCATGCCGTGGACGCCGCGCTGCGCAGAGAAGAGCGGATTGAAGCGGTAGTTGACGAGGGTGTTCTGGTGAAGGGTGGCGACTACGAAGACCGAGCCGCCCTTGCCGCCATCACCGCCGGAGGGGCCTCCGCGCGGGATGAATTTTTCACGTCGGAAGGCGAGGCAGCCATTGCCGCCGTCGCCCGCCTTGACGCTGATGTCGACTTCGTCGACAAACATGCGTCCCTACGCCTTGTCGGCGGCAGGGACGATGGCGATGAAGCGTCCGCGCTGTCCCTGGTCGAGGAACTTCACCGTGCCGGTGATCTTCGCGAACAACGTGTCGTCCTTGCCCAGGCCGACGTTGAGACCCGGCTTGAACTTGCGGCCGCGCTGACGGACCAGGATGGTGCCGCCGCTGACCAGATTGCCGTCGTGGGCCTTGACGCCGAGGCGCTGCGCATTCGAATCGCGGCCGTTGCGTGACGAGCCCTGTCCTTTTTTGGTAGCCATTGTTTTTCGTCCTAGGCGTTGATGGCGGTGACCTTCACGCGCGTCTGCTGCGTGCGGTGCCCGCGAGTCTTGCGTTCCTGCTTGCGGCGCTTCATCTTGAAGACCCGGATCTTCTTGCCCTGGGTCTGCTCTTCGATGACGCCCGAGACCGTGGCGCCTGCCACGTACGGCGCGCCGGTGACAACGTTGCCGTCGGCGCCCTCAACGAGGAGGACCCGGTCAAACGTGTATTCCGCGCCCGGCTCGAGTTCAAGCCGATCAACAACGACGACCGCGCCCGGCGTTACCTTTTCCTGCCGACCGCCGGCTTCCACAATGGCGAACATCGCACACTCTCCAGAAATCGATAGTCTTCCCACACAGGTAGCCTGCTGGCTCCCGTCGGAACCATCAAGGGTAACACAGCCGGGCTCGACCCGGCTAGCCGGGCGAGTCCAGGGGCTGGGTTGGCTACTTCAGCAGGGTCCGCGTGCCCTTGATCTTCTGGGTGGACAGGGTGCTCAGGAAGCCCGGGAGCAGCCGGTCCATCAGCTCGAAGTAGGAGGACAGGGGCGGGGTGTTGTTCTGGGCCGAATACAGGGTTTCTTCCCGGAACGACTCGCTGTAGAGCTGAACGCCCGTGCGGCCGTCGATGAAGATGAACTTCGGGACCAGGGCAAAACCCTTGCGATCCTCATATTGCTTGACGTCCTGGACCGTACGGCGGCCGAACTGGTCGAACGTCTCGCGAGATCGGGTGACCATGCCGCTGCGCTGCACGTCGGTGAACAGGATGGAGCCGGTGATGATGAGGGGCGCCTGATATTCCTCGCCGAGGCGCTTCCAGTAGTCGACGTCCGCGAAGATCTCCTCGTACGGTTCCAGGTCGCGTTCGGTCTCGATTTTCGGGGCTTCGGTCGAGGCCGCGGCCGCCGGGTCAGCGGGTGTCGCGTCGCCGCGGGCGACCTTGCGGCGGTCCACTTCCTGCACCAGCGACAGCACGTCTGAATCGACCACGCGCAGGTCGGAGCGCGTGCGCAGCTGGCTGCGCAGCAGGCGGACCGTTTCGCTGTTCACGTCGACGTCCTTCGAGCCGCCCGACACAAAGCCCAGCACGAGGACGCGCTGAAACGACGAGACGTCGAGTTTGGCCTGAATCGGCGTTTCGATCCCGATGTCGTAGAACTTCAGGCAGCTGGACGCGCCAAGCGTCAGCGCCACACTAACGATCGCGGCGACGGTTCTGGCGGTCATAAATCTCCCTGAACAGATCGTAGTTCTGCTGGATATAGGTGTTCTTCGGGTCGAGCGACTTGGCTTTTTCGTACGCCTTGAGCGCATCAGGGAACTTGCCCTGCTGCTCGTAGGCGATGCCGAGGTTGTTCCACGCCGACGAGTAGGTCGGGTCGAGTTCAACCGCCTTTTCCCAGCGGAACTCTGCTTCTTTCCAGAGCCCCTTCTGGGCGAGTTCAATGCCGAACTGCACCTGCTCCTTGGATTCGGAACGGCGGTCGGCCAGCAGGGGAGTGGTGAAGACGAGGGCGAACACCGCAAGAACGGCGGCAGCCACCGCCCGCTTGCTCCAGCGTGACGGAATGTGTGTCTTCATAGCGTTATTGTCCTCAATATACTCCCGTACGACCTGTCCGGATTCCTGCAATTTGTGCAATCTGCCTGCCGTCGTCCGATCGCAGGTTTTGCCAGCCTTGCCCGGCCGGCCGGCCACCGGATTGGCATCCGCAGTGCACATCGGATAACCCCGTGACATCACAAAGAGTGGACAGGCGACTCTCCCTGCTGGCCGCGGCCCTGCTGCGTCCAGGTGCGGATTCCCGCTCGGCGGCGTGGGTCAAGGCCAATGGCTCGCCCGATCGTGCCCTCGACGTCGAGTCCCTGGCCGCGGCAGTCGAGCCAGACCCAGGTCGACGCAAGGCCATGGTGCTGGCGGCACACAGCGCGGCCGTCCGCGCATACGAGGAGGCCGCGGCGGGTCGCTGTGGACTCCGTTTTGTCGGGGAGCCTGACTATCCAGAGAGGCTGGCCGAAATTGCCGATCCTCCGATCGTTCTCTGGACACGAGGCGCGGCGCCTCTCGATGGCAACGTCGTGGGCATCGTCGGATCCCGCGCCGCGACGCCAGATGGGCTGACGATCGCGCGCGAATTGTCTGAAGAGCTCTCGCGCCGCGGTTACGTCGTTGTGTCGGGCATGGCAGCGGGTGTTGATGGCGCGGCGCATGCCGCGGCGATCAACGCCGGATGTCCGACGATTGGCGTGTTGGGGTGCGGTGTCGATGTGGTGTACCCGTCACGGCACAAGGCGCTGGCGGCGGCGATGGCAGCGCAGGGTTGCCTGGTCAGCGAACTGCCGCCGGGCACGTTGCCCCGGCCCTATCATTTCCCGCTGCGCAATCGTGTGATCTCCGGGCTGTCGCGCGGGGTCGTCCTGATCGAAGCCGGTGAGCGCAGTGGGTCCCTCATCACGGCTCGCACCGCGGCCGAACAGGGGCGTGACGTCATGGCCGTTCCCGGCAACGTGCGTACGGGACGGTCGCGCGGGTGTCACGCGTTGATTCGTGACGGGGCGCGGTTGATTGAGTCGATCGATGACGTACTCGAAGAGCTGGAAGGCATCCAGCCTGGGAGCGTCGACGTCCCTGGAGCCGACCGGCTGCTGCCACTCAGCCGCCTGGAGGCCATGATGGCGCCGTCGGCGGCCTACTCGCTCGACGACCTCGCGCAGCAGACCGGATGGTCGAGCACCGATCTGCTCGTCGAACTCGCGCAGCTGGAGATCGAAGGGCGTGTCGCGCGCGACCGCGGTTGTTTTGTGCGCCGCTGACGTCACTGCTAACGTAAGGACAGAAGGCAGATGTCTCGCGTAGGGCGTGGCTTCAGCCGCGCCAGGGTGCAATGTCAAGAGTGCAGATCATCGGGGGAGGACTCGCGGGCAGCGAGGCAGCGTGGCAGGCCGCCGCGCTGGGCGTCGACGTCACCATCTACGAGATGCGGCCCGTGCGGCCGACCGCCGTGCACCAGACCGATCGGCTGGCTGAGCTGGTATGCAGCAACTCGTTCCGCGGCGACAAACTCGACAACGCCGTCGGGCTGCTCAAGGAAGAGATGCGGCGGCTCGGCTCGCTGATCATGCGCGTGGCCGACGAGGTGCGTGTGCCCGCCGGCGCTGCGCTTGCCGTCGACCGGCAACTGTTTGCCGAGCGTGTCACCGATGCCATCTCGCATCATCCGCGCATTCGTGTCGAACGCGCGGAACTGACCGGCATCCCGGAGGCGAGCGCAGAGAACCCGGTCATTGTCGCGACCGGGCCACTGACGTCCGACGCGTTGTCCTCGTCGATCGCGCAGTTCGTAGGCCGCGACCATCTGGCATTTTTCGACGCGATCAGCCCGATCGTCCTGGCCGAGACCATCGACATGACGAAGGTGTTCCGCGCCTCACGCTGGGACCGCAGCCTCGGTCCAGGTGAGGGCTCATCTGGTGACTATCTCAACTGCCCGTTCACCAAGGAGCAGTACCTGGCGTTTCACCAGGCCATCGTGTCGGCGGAAAAAACCGAAGGACACGACTTCGACAACACCAGGTTCTTTGAAGGGTGCCTGCCGATCGAGGTGATGGCGCACCGGGGCGTGGATACGCTGCGCTTTGGACCGATGAAACCAGCCGGGCTGGACGATCCCCGCACCGGTCGATGGGCCTACGCCATCGTCCAGCTCCGGCAGGACACGCTCGCCGGTGATCACTACAGCCTCGTCGGCTTCCAGACACAGATGAAATGGGGGGAGCAGGCGCGAGTGCTGCGGATGATCCCCGGGCTGGAGCAGGCCGAGTTCGTCCGGTTCGGCATGATCCATCGGAACACCTACATCAACGGGCCCACGATCCTGACCAGCACCTGGCAGACCCGGACCAATCCGCACCTGTTCTTCGCCGGCCAGGTGTCGGGAGTGGAGGGCTACGTGGAGTCGGCCGCGTCAGGTTTGCTGGCCGGCCGCAACGCCGCGTCGCTGGCACAAGGTCGGGCCCCTCAGCCGGCGCCGCGCGAGACCGCCATCGGGGCGTTGGCGCACTACGTGTCGCATGCCGACCCGGCTCATTACGATCCGACCAACATCACGTTCGGGATCATGCCGCCGCTCGACAATCCTCCGAAAACCAAACACGACCGCCAATTGGCCATGAGCGCCCGCGCGCTGGAGGCGCTGGCGTCGTGGCAGAAGATGATGACGTAGTATGATGACGTCATCATGCGTACGATCGTAGAAATTCCAGGCGATCAACTCGCCGATCTGGACGTGTTGTGCCGCCGGGAAGGCATCTCCAGAGCCGAGGCTATCCGGCGGGCCGTGGCCGCAATGTTGGTGGACCAGGGCCGAGGGCATTCCAAGGCCGCATTCGGACTCTGGAAAGGCCGGGCAGCGGATCTCGAGGCCGCGGTTGATGCGGTCAGGGACGAGTGGCGCTGAATGCCAGGGCCGCGCGCGTCGGTGGATGCGGTGTTCGACACCAACATTTTGATCGACTACCTCGTCGGCCGCGATGAGGCGTTACGAACCTTCGAGCGGTACTCGCGTCGAGCCGTCAGTGTCGTCACGTGGATGGAACTGCAGGTCGGCACGCGGAACGCCGATGAAGCAGATGTTGTGGAGCTGTTCCTGCGCGAGTTCACCTTGATCGACATCAACCGGCGCATCGCGCGTATGGCGGTCGCCCTCCGGCGTCGCACCCGTCTTCGCCTTCCTGACGCGATCATCTGGGCGACGGCGCAGATTGAAGGCGCTCCTCTGCTGACCCGCAACACGAGAGACTTTCCTGCGGGTACGCCTGGCGTGGTGGTTCCGTACTCATGATGCTGAAAGACCACATTCGTGAGTTCCTGCAGTTCCTGAAACTCAACAGGAACGCGTCCGCGCACACCGTGCGCGCGTACGACACGGACCTGACGCAACTGCTCGACCATACGGCAGGGATGCTCGGCCTCAAGCCAAGCCAGGTGCCGCTCACCGCGCTTGATGCCGATGCCGTGCGCGCGTTCATGGATGAGCTGCATGCCCGCGGCCTGTCTGCGTCCTCCGCATCGCGACGACACGCCGCGATCCGGGCGTTTGCCAAGTACCTGGTCCGTGAGCAGCTGATCGCTGATGACCCCACGCAGCTGGTGGGTACCCCTCGTAAGGAACAACATCTGCCCGCGCACCTCGACATCCCGCAGATGGACCGCGTGCTGAAGGTGCCCGACACCTCGGCACCCGCGGGCCGCCGTGATCGCGCGATCCTGGAGTTGTTTTACGCGTCAGGCCTCCGCCTCAGCGAACTGGCGGGTCTGGACCTGGAAGACGTCAACCTCAGCGGGCGGATCGTTCGCGTGCGCGGCAAAGGCGGCAAGGAACGGCTCGTGCCGTTCAACAACTCGACGGCGACCGCGTTGCGAGCCATGCTCAACGACACGCGTCAGATGGTCGAGGCTCCGCCGTTGCGCAGGTCTGCGCGACCCGGCGTGCATGCCCGACGTCGAAACGCGCTGTTCCTGAACCTGCGCGGCCGCCGGTTGACGACGCGCAGCATTGATCGCATCGTGCGCGACGCTGCCGAGCGCGCCGGCGTGCCCGGCACCATCAGTCCGCACGCGTTGCGGCACACGTTTGCCACGCACCTCCTTCAGGCCGGTGCGGATCTTCGCGCCATCCAGGAACTGCTTGGCCACGCGCGCCTCAGCACGACGCAGCGCTACACTCATCTCGATGTCGGGCGCATGATGGAGGTCTATCGCGCCAGCCATCCCCGCGCGAAGGCATAGCGGTCGCCACCGCTTTCGCCCGGCGAGGCGACAGGGGCGCCGTCGAGTCCGTATACTGAACCTGTCCCTGGCTGAAATCGAGGTCACCATGCCGAGGAGCACCGCTACGGATGTTTTCCGAGAGGCCATGGATGCGCTGCCGGCGCACATTGCCATCGTGGACGACAGCGGGACGATCGTGGCCACCAATGCGGCGTGGCGTCGTTTTGCCGAGGAAAACGGCGGCCACGGGCCAAGCATCGCTCCGGGTGCCAGCTACCTCGATGTCTGCATGGCCTCGACGGGCAGCGACCGTGCCCTTGCGCTCGAGGTCGCGCAGGGCATTCGGGACGTCCTTGACGGGACCCTGCCGTCGTTCTCGGCCGAGTATCCCTGCCACAGTCCCACGGTCGATCGCTGGTACCAGGTGCAGGTGGCCCCGATCTCCGCAGGCGGCGCCGCGATCATGCACGTCGATACCACCCGGCTCGCGGTGGCTCGTGACGCACTCCGCGAGCGCGAGCGCCAGTATCGCGACCTCGTCGAGACCTCACAGGACCTGATGTGGGCTGTCGATGCCGAGGGACGCATCACCTTCCTGAATCAGGCCTGTCGCAAGATCTACGGTCGTGCTCCCGAAGAGATGGTCGGAAAGTCGTTCTTTGAGTTTCTTCCGGCGGATCAGGTGGCGCGCGATCGCGCCGTCTTTGAACAGGCGCTCGCAACCGGAGTCGACACGGTCGACTACACCAGCCGAGTCTATCGCGCGGATGGAAGCGTCGTCATCCTGAACGCCAATGCACGGATGATCCGCGATCGCGACGGGCGGGTGGTCGGCACGGCCGGAGTGTCGCGCGACGTGACCGCCAGGTTCGAGGCACAAGAGGAAATAGCCCGGTCCGCCCAGAAGCTCGCGGCCCTTGCGCGGGTTCAGCAGACCCTGGCCACGATGACGGCGCCCCTGGCGGAGTTGTTCGCCGCTGTGGCCGCCGGACTTCAGGAAGTGACCGGAGCCACCGGCGCCGTTGCCGCCCTCATCGAGAACGATGACGTGGTCTACGTGGCCACCGCGGGCGATCCTGCAGCGGCCATCGGCACGCGGGTCCCACGGCTCAACAGCCTGTCGGGTTCAGTAATCGCATTTGGAGAGACCCTGCTGGCCACGGACACGGAGCTCGACCCGCGCGTCGACAGGTCCGCGTGCCGCCGCCTTGGCGTGCGGTCGATGATCGCTGCTCCCGTCAGGGTCGGCGGACAGATCCGCGCGGTGCTCAAGGCGTTGCACGGCGAGCCGGGCCGGCTCTCTGACGCCGACGTCTATCCCGTCCAGATCCTGGCGGAGTCGCTTGGCGGAGCGATACAACGCTGCGAAGCAGAAGAGCGTGTTCGCGCCGTGGCCGACCAGTATCGCCTCCTGTTCAAGCACAACCCCCTGCCGATGTGGATCTACGACGTGACCACGCTCGAGATTCTCGACGGCAACGAGGCGGCGCTGCGTCGCTACGGGTACACCGAGGCCGAATTCACGGGCTTGAATATCCTCGCCATACGACCGGAGGAAGACCGGGACGCTGTCCGGCTCGCGGTCGGGCGCGCGGCGGGCAACGGGCCCACGTCCGGCACATGGCGCCACCAGACCAAGGCCGGTGAACAGATCGATGTCGAGGTGACTTCCGACGATGTGATCTTCGATGGTCGACCGGCGCGTCTCGTTCTCGCGCATGACGTCACCGAGCGGCGCAGGGCGGAACAGCAACTGCGCGACAGCGAAGAGCGATTCCGGCAACTGGCCGAGAACATCTCCGAAGTGTTCTGGATCACCGACGTGGCCAAGGCCCAGATGATCTATGTCAGTCCCGGATACGAGGCCATCTGGGGCCGGTCGGTTGCGGATCTCTACGCCGACCCGCGCGGATGGATTGAGGCCATCCATCCTGACGACCGCGATCGAATCGCCGGACTGGCTCGACGCCAGGCGTCAGATGAGTACAACGTCGAATACCGGATCGTCCGGCCTGACGGCACCCTGCGCTGGATTCACGACCGCGCCTTTCCGGTCCGGTCCGCTGCCGGCCACGTCTATCGCGTGGTCGGCATCGCGGCCGACATCACGGAACGCCGGGCCGCCGCACTCCGCATCACCGAACAGGCCGCGCTGCTCGACCTGGCGAATGATGCCATCCATACGCGCGACCTCGACGGCCACATCCTCTTCTGGAACCGCGGCGCGGAGCGCATCTTCGGATGGCCCCGGGACGCCGCCGTCGGGACGCAGGTCCATGAACTGCTCGCTGCGGATCCGGAGGTGTACGCAAAAGCCGTTGCTGCCGTCACGGCCGAAGGTACCTGGGTGGGGGACATGGACGTCCGCACGAGCGACGGCCGCGCCATCATCGTCGCCGGTCGATGGACGCTGGTGAGGGATGACAGCGGCGCGCCGGTGTCGATTCTCTCCATCGATATCGACGTGACCGAACAGCGTCGCGTCGAGAAGCAGTTCCTGCGGGCTCAGCGGCTCGAGAGCCTGGGCACGCTGGCCGGCGGCATTGCCCACGACCTCAACAACGTGCTGGCGCCCATCCTGATGGCGGTGGAATCGCTGCGCGACGTCACGCCGGCGGAGGAGGATCGCCGTCTGCTGGATATCCTGCAGGAGAGCGCCCAGCGCGGCGCCGACCTGGTGCGCCAGGTGCTGACGTACGCGCGAGGGGCAGAGGGACGGCGCGTCAACGTGACACTCGTGCCCCTCATCACCGAATTGATTCGCGTGATCAAGGACACGTTCCCGAAGTCGATCGAGATTGAATTCAAGCGACCGAAGGACCTGTGGGAAGTCGTTGGTGATCCGACGCAGCTGCATCAGGTGGTGATGAATCTCTGTGTGAATGCCAGGGACGCCATGCCGCAGGGCGGTCGGCTGGCCATCGACCTCGAGAATGTCGTGGTGGATGACACATACGCGGCGCTCAATCCCGGCGCAAGCGTGGGCCCGCACGTTGTCCTGCGGGTATCGGACACGGGCATGGGCATCCCCAAGGATCTTCGTGAGCGGATCTTTGAGCCGTTTTTCACCACCAAGGCTCCGGGTGAGGGAACCGGGCTGGGGCTGTCTACCACACAGGCCATCGTGCGCGGCCACGGCGGTTTTCTCAACGTGTACAGCGAGGTTGGCAGAGGCACCCGGTTCCACGTGTATCTGCCGGCCGAGGCCACCCGGCTGCAGGCTGAGGCGGTGGAACGCACCCAGAGCGGGCTGCCGTTCGGTCGGGGCGAGTGGATTCTCGTGGTGGATGACGAAGCGGCGATCCGTGAGGTCGCGCGCCGCACGCTTGAACGCTTCGGCTACCAGGTCGTGGTGGCCTCCAACGGCGCGGAAGCAGTCGCGGCCTATGCGTCCCACACGCCGCGCATCGATCTGGTGGTGACCGACATGGCGATGCCGATCATGGATGGTCCGGCGCTCACCGTGGCACTGCGGTCCATGGATCCGAACGTGCGGATCATCGGATCGAGCGGGCTGAAATCCGAGGGCGTGAACATCGCCGGCATTCAGACGACGCTCGCGTTGTTCCTGCCAAAGCCCTACACCGCCGAGACGTTGCTGCGGGCGATCGACCAGGTGCTCCGGCCGAAGTAGCTACACCGCCAGCGGCTCGTGCACACGGCGCGAGCGAGGGATCTCGATGTTGAGCACCTTGATCTTGTAGTTCATGACGCGCGGGCTGATTCCGAGCAGATCGGCCGCATCCTTCTGCACCCAGTTGGACATCCGCAGCGCTTCGATCACGGCCTGACGTTCAATTTCCTCGAGCGCGATGCCCGTGGGCGGAATCTTGACCACCGACGGGCGCTCGTGGCTGGGTGTTGGGGCATGTTCACCGATCTGGAGATCGGCCAGGGTCACGACGTGGCCATCGGTGAGCAGGACGGCTCGTTCGATCACATTCTCGAGTTCGCGAATGTTGCCGGGCCAGTGATGGCGCATCAACACCTTCAGCGCCTCCGGATCGACCGCATCCACCTTCTTCTTGAGTTCGCCGGCATACCGCCGCACGAAGAACTCCGCGAGCGCGGCAATGTCGTCTTTCCGATCGCGCAGCGGCGGCATCTCCACCGAGACCACGTTGAGCCGGTAGAACAGGTCCTCGCGGAAGCGGCCGTCCTTGACCATCTGCGAGAGGTTGCGGTTGGTGGCGGCGATGATGCGCACGTCCACGCGCAACGTGCGGGTGCCGCCCAGCCGCTCGAACTCGTGCTCCTGCAGCACGCGCAGGATCTTGGCCTGCGTGCTCGGGCTCATGTCGCCGACCTCGTCAAGAAACAGCGTGCCGCCATCGGCCTGCTCGAATCGCCCGATGCGCTGTTTGTCCGCGCTGGTGAACGCGCCCTTTTCGTGCCCGAACAGTTCCGACTCGAGCAGATTTTCCTGCAGGGCCGCGCAGTTCACCTTGACGAACGCCTTGGTCGCCCGCAGCGAATTGTGATGGATCGCGCCGGCAATCAGTTCCTTGCCCGTGCCGGTCTCGCCCTTGATCATCACCGTCGAGTTGCTGCGCGCCACCTTCTGCACGATGCCCAGCACCTGCTTGAGCGCGCCGCTTGCCCCGACGATTCGATCGAAGTCGTAGTTCTCCTGCTGGGCATGGCGAAGGTAGTCCACTTGATACTTGAGCCGACGGAGCTCGATCGCTTTTTCGATCTTCATCTCCATCTCTTCGATCTCGAACGGCTTTTGCACGAAGTCGACGGCCCCGATCTTCATGGCCTCGACGGCCGTGTTGATGGAGCCGAACGCCGTCATCAGGATGACCGCCGCGTGCGGCTGCAACCGGTCCGCGGTGCGGAGCACATCAAGCCCGTCAGCGCCACCCATGCGCAGGTCGGTCAGGACCACGTCGAACTGGCTGTCCTGCAGCCGTTCAATCGCAGCCGTGCCGTTGGCGGCTTCTTCCACGTCGTGGCCGGCGTTGGTGAGCGCCTTGACCAGGCCTTTGCGCAGGGAATCGTGATCGTCAACGACGAGAATGCGGCCCATCGGGGTGCTCCGTGAGGTAGTCGGGAATCGGCATGACCGGCAGGGTCACGCGGAACGTGGTGCCGCGGCCGGGCGCGGATGTCGCGTCGATGATGCCGTCGTGGGCATCCACCACCTTGCGCACAATGGACAGGCCCAGACCGGTGCCCTTGGGTTTGGTGGTGAAGAAGGGGCTGAAGATGCGCTCGAGATCGTCCTCGGAAATGCCCGGTCCGTTGTCCTGGACCTCGATCCGGACAAGCGCCGGCAGTGGGCGGCCCGGGCTGGCCGGTTCGGCATCCTCCGGCACAAACGCCACCCGGATCTCCACGCGCGGCGTCTCGGGCTGGTCTTCCATCGCTTCGAGCGCATTGGTCACCAGGTTGGTGAACAGTTGGCGCAACTGGTGCGGGTCGGCCATCAGCTGCGGGACGGCCTCGTCGACGCGCAGGTGCACCAGATGCGCCCCGCGCTCGAGCCCGTCGATGGCGCTCCGAATCACATCCGCCAGCGAGATCTTCTCGACCTGCAGGCGGATCGGCCGGACAAACTCCAGCACCTCGACGACGATGGCGTTGGCCATCTTGGATTCCTTGATGATGTCGCCCAGGGTCTCCATGGCGTCCGGGCGATCAGTCAGCTGGCGCCGGAGGACACCGGCCATCACTTCAATCGACGCCAGCGGATTCTTCACCTCGTGCGCAATCGCGGCTGCCATCTCACCGAGTGTGGCGAGGCGGTCACGCAGGCGTTCTCGTTCCTCAAGCTGCTCGACGCGTGTGAGGTCCTTGAAGAACAACGTCAGCCCGATGCGTGCGCCATCGTCGTCGTGGATGTGCGACATCGTGTAGCCGATGGCGCGGCCTGTCTTGCGCAGGCGGAGCTCCGCGCGATTGGGTAGGACGCTCGCGCCGATGGAGGTTTCCAGGACCCGAGCGACGTCCGGGCAATCGGCGAGCACCTTGCCGAACGGCTGGCCCACATCCTC
Organism: uncultured Acidimicrobiia bacterium; assembly: GCA_966252305.1. Lineage (GTDB taxonomy): Bacteria > Acidobacteriota > Vicinamibacteria > Vicinamibacterales > SCN-69-37 > SYFT01. The sequence continues at coordinate 398 of CBINOO010000004.1, read as the reverse complement.
CTTCTTCGGCTGCAGTCCCAGCACCCGGTACGCGATGTCATTCATCGCGGCGACCCGGCCGTCGGCCGTGATGGCGAGCACGCCGTTGTTCAGATTGAGGAACAGATTTCGGAAGAACCGATCGCTCAGCGGAGCGGAGGACGCCGCCTTCTTGCGCGCGGCGGATGGTCGTGCGGGAGTGCGACGAGCGGTTTTCGACGGCGACGAGGAGCGAGGCATGGGCACTTCCGGCATCGGAGCAGCGCGATGCCAGAGGCAAGGGCTGTGCCGGATGCAAAAGTACGCGCTGACAAACAAAAATGTCATCAGGCGCGTGGCCATGGGTATCCAGGCCGGCCACGATGATTACAGAAATAGCTATAAATTTACAAAATCGTCAGTCTTGGAGGGATTCCCAG